>NZ_JBSGBG010000017.1:0-49090 GCF_053601135.1 Actinosynnema sp. NPDC004786
ATCCCGCCGACCTGGCGCAGCCCTACCGCGCGTGTCAAGGGGGCACTCCCGGCCCTACCGCACCTTTGCGCTGGAACCGCCCCCTTGACGCGCGCGGTAGCCCTCGTGGAGGTCGGCGGGATGACACGAAACCCGACCCCGCTGGTACAGGGGGCTTAACCACCGAACCCCGTCATCCTGCTGATCTGCCCGTCCGGCGAGGACTCTTTTGCTCTTTTGATTCTTTGACTCAAGCCGCCGGTGCCGTCACCCCGGCCGGCAGGCACTCCACGTTGCGCTTCCCGTTGGGCTGCACCACGAACCACGTGCCCCCAACCCCCTGCCCCTTCCACTGGCCGGGCGCTTCGTCCTTCGCGTACGTGTACAGGGGCCACCCGGCCAACGTCACCTGCTCCGAACCGTCGGCCCTCTTCACCGTCGACACGAGCGCCGGGTCCACACCCTCCAACCGGGGCGTGCCGTTGGACAGCAACGGGGGCCACGTCACCGCGCACTGACCCTCGCAGTTGGACTTCGCCGGATCCGCCGTGTCCTTGTCGAACCGGTACAACGTCCGCCCGTCCCCGTCCTGCACCACATCGCCCATCTTGGGCACGCTCTTCCCCACGAGCGTGACCTGCGGCCCTTCCTGCGCTCCTGCCGCAGGCTCCACCGCCTCCTCCGGCTCGACCGCCTCTCCACTGGTCGGAGGCACCAACGACTGAACACCGCCGTAGTCACCGCCGTCGTAGTCCTGCGCCGCCGCCCCGACCTGCTCGGGCTCCGCGACCGTCTGCGCGACCGTCCGGCCCTGCAAGCCGGTGGCGTTGGACGTCCACATGACCAGCGCGAGCACGGCCACCATGCCGCCCGCGACGGCGATGGCGATGCGATTCCGTCGGATCACTTCGTTCCTCCTCGGTCCGTCATGCGCTCCACCGACGACTACGGCCCCCCGACGAACCCGGTTCAGCCGCACCCGAAGACGTGAACCAAGACAGGGGGTGCCCGTAGGGTGTCCGGGTGGGCAACGAGATCTCCTTCCCGCGCCAGCACGCGCGCACCCAGCGGTTCACCCTCGGCGCACCCCGGACGTTCACCGCGGCCCCGGACGGCGCCAAGGTGTACTTCCTCCGCACCGCCACGGCCACGAGCCGGGCGAACGGCCTCTGGGCGTTCGACACCGCCACCGGCGCGGAGGTGCTGCTGGCCGACCCCGGCACCCTGCTGACCGACCCCGAGGACCTGTCGCCGCAGGAGCGGGCGCGCCGCGAGCGCACCCGCGAGCAGGCCGCGGGCATCGTGGGCTACGCCACCGACAGCGACGTCCGGCAGGCCGTGTTCGCGTTGTCCGGCAGGCTGTTCGTGCTCGAACTGGCCACCGCCGCCGTCCGCGAGCTGCCCGTGCGCGGCGCGGCGATCGACCCGCGCCTGGACCCGACCGGCCGCCGGGTCGGCTACGTGGTGGACGGCGCGCTGCACGTGGTGGACCTGGAGACCGGCGCGGACCGCGTGGTCGCCGCCCCGGACGGCCCGGACGTCACGTGGGGCCTCGCGGAGTTCATCGCCGCCGAGGAGATGGGTCGCCACCGCGGCTACTGGTTCTCCCCGGACGGCGAGCACGTGCTGGCGGCCCGCGTGGACAACGGGCCCGTGCCGCGCTGGCACATCGCCGACCCCGCCAACCCCGGCACGCCCGCCGCCGAGATCGCCTACCCGGCCGCCGGCGAGGCCAACGCCGTGGTGGAGCTGGCGATCTTCAACACCGGCCGGGTCGACGTGACGTGGGACCGCGAGGCGTTCCCCTACCTCACCACGGTCTCCTGGTCCACGCACGGCAAGCCGCTGCTCCAGGTCCAGTCACGCGACCAGCGCCGGGTCCGGGTGCTCGCGGTCGACGTCGTGACCGGTCGCACCGAGGTCGTCGCCGACGACCGGGACCCGCACTGGTTGGAGATCGTGCCCGGCGCGCCGCGCTGGACGCCGAACGGCGAACTGCTGCGCGTGCTGCCGCTCGGCGACGCGAACCGGCTCGTCGTGGGCGACCGACCGTGGACCCCGGACGGCTTCCAGGTCCGGTCCGTCCTCGACGTCGCCGAGGACGGCGTGCTCGTCACCGCGTCCACCGACGACCCGACGCAGACGCACGTGTTCCTGGTCGGCCCGGACCAGGTGACCCGGCTGTCCACTGAGGACGGCGTGCACGGCGCGACCCGCGCCGGCGGCGTCCTGGTCCTGTCCCGCTCCTCCCTGGACCACTTCGGCGCTCGAACGACCGTCACCGCGAACGGGACGACCCGCACGATCGGCTCGTTCGCCGAGACCCCCGTCCTCACCCCGGAGGTCCGGCTCCTGACCGTCGGCGAACGCGACCTGCGCGCCGCGCTCCTCTTCCCGCGCGACCACGTGCCCGGCACCAGGCTGCCCGTCCTGCTCGACCCCTACGGCGGCCCGCACGCGCAGCGCGTCGTGTCCGCCCGCAACGCCTACCTGGCCTCGCAGTGGCTGGCCGACCAGGGCTTCGCCGTCCTGGTCGTGGACGGCCGCGGCACGCCCGGTCGCGGCCCGGCCTGGGAGCGGGAGATCGCGTTCGACTTCGCCGGCGCCACCCTGGAGGACCAGGTGGACGCGCTGCACGCGGTCGCGGCCCGCGAACCCGACCTGGACCTGACCCGGGTGGGCATCCGCGGCTGGTCCTACGGCGGCTACCTGGCCGCGCTCGCCGTCCTGCGCCGCCCGGACGTCTTCCACGCGGGCATCGCCGGCGCGCCGGTGACCGACTGGCGGCTCTACGACACCCACTACACCGAGCGCTA
This sequence comes from Actinosynnema sp. NPDC004786, assembly GCF_053601135.1. Lineage (NCBI taxonomy): Bacteria > Bacillati > Actinomycetota > Actinomycetes > Pseudonocardiales > Pseudonocardiaceae > Actinosynnema > Actinosynnema sp. NPDC004786. Next base: position 2,796 of record NZ_JBSGBG010000017.1, read on the forward strand.
CCTCGGCCACCCGGCCGAGAAGCCGGAGGTGTACGACGCCAACTCCCTCATCGCCGACGCCCCGAAGCTGGAGCGCCCGCTGATGATCGTGCACGGCCTGGCGGACGACAACGTGGTGGCGGCGCACACCCTGCGCCTGTCGTCGGCGCTGCTGGCCGCCGGCCGCCCGCACACCGTGCTGCCGCTGTCCGGCGTGACCCACATGACCCCGCAGGAGCAGGTCGCCGAGAACCTGCTGCTCCTCCAGGTCGACTTCCTGCGCCGCTCCCTCGCCTGAGGAACGCCGGAGCGGGGCCGCCCCATCGGGACGGCCCCGCTCCACCACGCATCAGGCCAACGAGTGCCGAACCCGGTACGGCGGGATCGAGTTGCCCACCAACGCCAGGTCGTCGATCGTCTCCGGCCGGTAACCGCACGCGGGCAGCCGCTCGACCATCAACGCCGTCGGGTCGGCCACCTCGTCCGCGCGCCCGAACAGGTACGCCCACTCGTGCTCGTCCGAGCCGTAGTACGCGACCGTGTCGAACACGTCGTTGAACCGCTGCCACATGCGGGTCAACGTGGTGTTGCGCCACATCGTCTGGCAACCGGCCTGCGACACCACCACGCCGCCCGGCGTGAGCAGCGCCTTGCACAGGCCGAGGAACTCCGCGCCGTAGAGGCGGTTGTGCTGCGCCTCCTCCTCGCGCTCGTCCGGCAGGTCCACCAGGACGATGTCGTAACGCTCCGACGTCGTCCGGATGTACTCGTACCCGTCGATGTACCGCACGCGGATCGGGCCCTCGCCCTTCTCCGCCAGCGCCAGCTCGTCGGGCGTGTACCCGTAGGGCAGGTGCTCGGCGCACAGCCGCACGGCCTGCTCGTCGATGTCGATGTGGTCGACCACCGACGCGCCCGCCGCCACGGCCATCTGGCACACGACGCCCTCCGACGACCCGATGACCAGCACCCGGTCGACGCGGTCGGCCAGCAGCAGCGCCGGGACCATCAGCGCCTCGTGGTAGGTGAGCTGGCTGAACTCGGTGCTCTGCCGGTCGTCGTCGCAGAACAGCGACAGGCCCTGGGCGGTGCGGGCGATCACCAGGTGCTGGAACTCCGTCCTGGTGTCGACCACGACCTCCGACACGTCCCAGTGCCTGGTCATCCCCGCCGCGAGTGGTTCGCGGATCACGCTTTCTCCTCACCGACGAGCGCGGGGACGCGGTGGCCCCGGCTGATCATGTCCGTCCGTGCCGACACGGCGCCCAGGGCCTCGGCCAGCAACTGCACCGCCAGCGCGGGCTTGGCCCGCGTGCCGCACGTGAACACGTCCACGAACACGGCACCGACCTCCGGGTACGTGTGGATGGACGCGTGCGACTCCGACAACAGGGCCAGCACGGTGACCCCTTGCGGCTCGAACTGCTTGGAGACCACCTCCAACACCGTGGCATCAGCCTGGGTGAGCGCCTCGCCGAGCGCGTGTCGCAGGAACTGCTCGTCGTCGAGCAGCTCCGGGCTCACGCCTTCCAGCTCGGCGAGCACGTGCTGTCCTGCGAACAAGCCAACCGGCTCGGATTCGCACGGGAGTTCGGACATCAATCACTCCAAACATCTTCAGGAGGGGCACTGCAGCGGACAGTCGGGAGCGCGCTCATCGCACGCAGTGGGTGGCCAGCGGCGGGAAGCCGTTGAACGCCACCGACGAGTAGCTGGCCGTGTACGCGCCCGCGCCGATCAGGTCGACGTGGTCGCCCGCGCGCAGGTCCAGCGGCAGCTCGTAGCACGTGTTCTGGTACAGGACGTCGTCCGCGTCGCACGTCGGACCGGCCAGGACGACGGGGCCGACCGGCTCGCCGGACGTGGGCGCGCCGTCCCGGAAGGTCTCCAGCGGGTACGCGATCGCCTCGCCCTCGGTCTCCGCGAGGCCGCCGTAGCGGCCGATGTCGAGGAAGACCCAGCGGCGCTCGTCCGAATAGGACTTCCGCGCCACCAGCACGACCTCGGAGCGGATGAGGCCCGACTCGGCCACGACGGCGCGTCCCGGCTCGATCATCACCTCGGGCTCGAAGTCGCCGAAGTGCCGCGCGATCGACGCGGTGATGGCCGCGCCGTACTCGGCCAGCGGCGGCGGCTGCTCCAGGTAGCCCGCGGGCAGGCCGCCGCCCAGGTTGACCGTGGTCGGCGCGAGCCCTTCGGCGCGCAGCTTCCCGATGATCTCGGCGGCGTCGGCGATGGCCCCGTCCCAGCCGCTCGGGTCCAGCTGCTGCGACCCGGCGTGGAACGCCACGCCCAGCGGAACGAGCCCGAGTTCGGCGGCCAACCGCAGGAGATCCGTCGCCATCTCGGGCGAGCAGCCGAACTTCTTGCCGAACGGGTAGGTGGAACCCTTGCTGTTGACCAGGATCCGCAGCATCACCGACGCGCCGGGCGCGTGCTCGGCCAACGCGCGCACGTCCTGTTCGCTGTCGGACACGAACAGTCGCACACCGCGGTCGTGGGCGTAGGCGATGTCCCGCGCCTTCTTGATCGGGTTGCTGTAGGAGATCGCGCCCGGCGCCGCGCCGCGGGCCAGGCACAGGTCGATCTCGGCGGGGCTGGCGACGTCGAAGCTCGACCCCTCGGCGGCGAGCAGCTCGACCACCTCGGGCGTCGGGTTCGCCTTGACCGCGTAGAAGATCCCCACCCGCGGCAGCGCCGCGCGGATCGCCGCGAACCGGTCCCGCACCGTCGGCAGGTCGATGACCAGGCAGGGTGTCGGGGGTTGGTCGCGGTCCAGGAAACGACGAATACGAGCCATTGCCTCGTTGAGCCGGTGATCGGCAAAGCTCGTCGTCATCTCGCTAGGGGTCCCCCTCCGCAACCGTGATCAGGCACGGTCTGACCGTGTTCGGGCACGGCCGTCCACTCTAGGTGGTGCAGGCGAAAAATGCGCTATCAGCCGGCGAACTTGTGATGCAACTCCACGACGCTGATGTCCGGCGGCGCGCCGACGCGCACCGGCGGACCCCAGAACCCGGCCCCGTTGCTGGTGTAGACCTGGGTGCCGTCGACCGTCTCCAGACCGCTGCGCACCGGCTGCTGCAGGCCCACCGCGAGGTGGAACGGGTACATCTGCCCGCCGTGCGTGTGGCCGGACAACTGCAGGTCGACGCCGTGCTTGGCGGCCTCGCGGACCTGCACCGGCTGGTGCGCCAGCAGGACCACCGGCGTGGCCGGGTCGCGGCCCGCCAGCGCCCGGTCGAAGTCCGGGCCGTCGCCGAACGCCTCGCCGTTGACGTCGTTGACGCCCGCGAGGTCGAACGACGCGCCGGCCCGCTCGATCGCCAGCCGCTCGTTGCGCAGCGGGTTGACGCCGAGCCGCTCCAGCTCCGCCAGCCACGGCTCCGCGCCCGAGTAGTACTCGTGGTTGCCGGTGACGAAGAAGCTGCCGTGCGTGCTCACGAGGTCGCGCAGCGGAGCCGCCGCCTCGCCCAGCTCGGCCACCGTGCCGTCGACCAGGTCGCCGACGACGGCCACCAGGTCCACCTGCTGCTCGTTGATCATCCGCACGATGCGCTCGGTGTGCGCGCGGCCGAGGAGCGGTCCGAGGTGGATGTCGCTCACCACCGCGATGCGGTAGCCGGACAGGCGGCGGTCGAGCTTGGCGAGGGTGACCGGGATCCGCTTCACCACCGGGTCGCCCAACGCCTGCGTGGTGCCGTAGCTCACCACGCCCGCCGTCGCCACGCCGCCGGCGATGGCCAACGACCGCGCGATGAACAGGCGCCGACCCAGGTCCTCCGGCCTGCCGAGCGTGCCGTCCGGCGTCTCCACGACCGCGTCCGGCACGTCGACCGGCTCGGCCGCGCCCACCGGCTCGGCCACGCCGACCGGGGCCGGGACCTCACGCCGGCGCGCCGCCCGCACCAGCAGGACCCGCGGGATCTCCAGCACGCCCAGGATCAGCGCGAAGTAGAACGCCCCCGCCAGCCACACGAACCCCGGCCAGGCCACGACCACGCCGAACCCCGACCCGAGCCGGCTCACCGCGAGGGCCGCCATCACCAGCAGGTACAGCGCGACCACGACCGCGGTGCCCACCCGGCGACCGCGGCCCTGCCGCGTGGTGGCCCGCACGGCCCGCTTCCAGATGTAGTAGTGCGCCGCGCCCATCACGACGGCGAACAGCACGAAGAACAACAAGCACGGCCTCCCCAGTGGTGGTATGTCCAGTTTCCACGAATCCCGGAGCCGGCATGCAACCCCCCGACCGCCCGCGGGCGTGATTACCGCGTACCGCAGCAGGGGAGGACGGATGAGTGATCGGGACGCCGCGTTCGCCGAGTACTTCGCGGCGCGGTCCGAGGCCATGCGGCACGGCGTACCTGCTGTGCGGCGACTGGCACCGGGCCGAGGACCTGGTTCAGGCCACTTTCGCGAAGCTCTACGTGGCGTGGCGGCGGATCGACCGCCCCGAGGCACTCGACGCCTACACCCGCCGGACGCTCGTCCGGACGTTCGTGTCCGACCTGCGACGCGGCTGGTTCCGCAGGGAACGGGTGAGCGACACCACCGTCGAGGTGGCGGACGTCGGGCGTGGCTCGGCGGAGGACCGGCTGGTGCTGCTGGCGGCGCTGGCCAAGGTGCCGCCGCGGCAACGCGCCGTGCTCGTGCTGCGGTACTGGGAGGACCTGTCGGTGGAGGACACCGCCAGGGCGTTGCGCTGTTCCGAAGGAACCGTGAAGAGCCAGGCCGCGCGGGGGCTGCAGACGCTGCGCGGCCTGCTCATCCCTCAGCAGGGAGAAAAGGTGCGATGAACGAGCACGAGCTGAAGAGCGCGTTGCGCGAGGTGATGGTGGCGAGCAGCCCGCCGCCACCGATGAGCCCGGAGGCCGCGCTGGACCGCGGTCGCCGGGCGCAGCGCCGCAGGCAGGCCACGTGGGGAGGTGCGGTCGCCGGTCTCGCGGTGGTGGCCATCGCGGTCGGCGCGGTGCTGCTGCCGCAGCTGACCGGTGGCGGCGGCTCCGGCGTCGGGGTGGCGGGAGGGCAGCCGTCGGATCCCCGGCCGTCGGCAGGGGCGGCGCCGCTGTCGGGCGCGCCGCCGGTCGACACCAGGACGCCGTGGCCCGACGGCCAGGGCGACCGGACCGCCACCGGCGGACCGAGGGCGGACAAGGGGGTCGCGTTGCTCAACGACCTGGCCTCGTCGTTGCCGCCCGGCGTGAAGGCCGAGGACCGGACCCGGATCGGCTTCGCCGACCACGGGCCCATGACGTGGCGCCAGGCGCAGTTCGCGGAGTACGTCGGCGACCTCCAGGTCTGGGAGTACGAAGCGCGCACGCCGGTCGTGTTCCCCGGCGAGCCGGGGGTCGGCGAGCTGACGATCAAGGTCGAGACCCGGGGCAACACCCGCCTCGGCGACCTGGTCGGGTGCGCGGCGGCGACGCGGTACCCATACCCGGTGTCCGGTGGCACGTGCCAGGTGGTCGACGTCGAGGGCAAGCAGGTCGCCGTGGTCACCGGGGCGACCCGGGACGGGGACGCCAACACGCTCGACGCGGCGGCGTTCCACCGGCACCCGGACGGGACGCTGGTGACCGTCGCGTACGCGGACGAGTTCCTGCAGTCCGGCCACCCGCCGCTGTCGCGGCCCGCGCTGACCCCGGCGCAGCTCGCGGCGCTCGCGGCGGACCCGAAGTTCCACCTGGACTGAGCCGGCACGGGGATCCGGGAGGCCGGGCGGCGTGGCGCCGCCCGGCCTTTTCGGTCACCGACTGCGTCTCCCATCGCCCGTCCAGGGGTACTCCATCGGTGTGTTCGTGCAGGTACCGTGCTGTTCGCCATGCGGACCCTGCTCATCGACAACCACGACTCGTTCACCTTCAACCTCTTCCAGCACCTGGCCGAGGTGAACGGGCGCGAGCCGGTCGTCATCACCAACGACGACCCGCGGTTCCGGCTGTCCGACCTGCGGCGCTACGACAACGTGGTGATCTCGCCGGGACCGGGCCGGCCGCAGCGCGACGCCGACTTCGGCCTGTGCCGGGCGGTGGTCGAGCACGCCGACCTGCCGCTGCTCGGCGTGTGCCTGGGCCACCAGGGGCTGTGCCTCGCGCACGGCGCGTCCGTGGGCTTGGTCACGCCCCGGCACGGCGTGGTGGACCGGGTGCGGCACACCGGGGCGGACCTGTTCGCCGGCCTGCCGTCGCCGCTGCCCGTCGTGCGGTACCACTCGCTGGCCGTGTCGGACCTGCCGCCGTCGCTGGAGCCGGTCGCCTGGGCCGAGTCGGACGGCGTGCTGATGGGCGTGCGGCACCGGTCGCGGCCGGCGTGGGGCGTGCAGTTCCACCCCGAGTCGGTGTGCACCTCGCACGGCCGCGAGCTGCTGGCGAACTTCCGCGACCTGACCGCCGCCCTCGCCCCGCCCGCGTCCGCCCCTCCGGTCCCTCCCACCTCGCCTGCCACTGCCACCGCACCTACACCGCTTGCACCGCCTGCCACAGCAGCGCCTCCTCCCACCCTCGCACCGTCCCGTGGGCCCGCCCGTGAGGTGCTCGTGCGGCGCGTGGACGTCCACCCCCCGCCGGAGGACGTGTACGCCGCCCTCTACGGCGCGTCCGGCGACGCGTTCTGGCTCGACAGCAGCCTGGTGGGGGAGCGGGGCCGGTTCTCCGTGATGGGTGACGCCGGCGGGCCGCTGGCGCGGGTGGCCACGTACGACGTGGGGACGGGTCGGGTGACCGTGGACGGGGTGACCCACCCCGGGCCGTTCTTCGACTGGCTGGAGGCCGACCTGGCCGCGTGGCGGGTCGAGCAGCCGGACGTGCCGTTCGACTTCGCGCTCGGCTGGGTGGGCTACCTCGGGTACGAGCTGAAGGCCGAATGCGGAGCGGTGGCCGCGCACCGTTCGGAGCAACCGGACGCGGCATTCGTGTTCGCCGACCGCGCCCTCGTTTTCGACCATGATTCCCATTGCGTGTACCTGTTGGCGTTGTCCGACGAAGACGACTGGTTGCGCCGAACGGAGGAATTCCTCCGCCGTGTCCCGCCCGCCCCGGCGGTCCCGCCGCGCCCCGTCCGGGCCGCCGCCGTGCAGGCCCGGCACAGCCGTGCGCAGTACTTGAAGCTGGTCGCGGCCTGCCAGGAGGCCATCACGGCGGGCGAGAGCTACGAGGTGTGCCTGACGAACACCGTGACGTGGCGCGGGCCGCTGGACCCGTGGGACGCCTACCGGTTCCTGCGGGCGGAAAGCCCCGCTCCGTTCGGCGCGTTGCTCCGTTTCGGTGCGCTCTCCGTGCTCAGCACTTCACCCGAGCGGTTCATCCGGGTGGACCGACGGGGTGTCGTCGAATCCGAGCCAATCAAGGGGACCCGCCCCCGCGGGGCGACCGCCGCCGAGGACCGGGGTTTGCGCAAGACCTTGGCTACCAGCGCGAAGGACCGCGCCGAGAACCTCATGATCGTGGACCTGGTCCGCAATGATCTGGGCCATTGCGCGGAAGTCGGCAGCGTGGAGGTGCCCAGGATCTTCGAGGTGGAGAGCTACGCGACAGTGCACCAGCTCGTGAGCACCGTTCGGGCTCGACTGCGTTCCGGTAGTTCCGCCGTCCGGGCGGTTAGGGCGGCGTTCCCCGGCGGGTCGATGACAGGAGCGCCCAAGATCCGGACAATGCAGATCATCGACGGGCTGGAAGCCGGGCCCCGGGGTGTCTACTCCGGTGCGCTCGGTTACTTCTCACTCTCCGGAACGGCCGACTTCAGCATCGTCATCAGGACGCTGGTCGTGGACGGCGACAAGGTGAGTTTCGGGGTCGGGGGCGCGGTCATCGCGCTGTCCGACCCCGCGGAGGAATTCGAGGAGACCACGGTCAAGGCAGCTGCCCTGCTCAGCCTGGCCGGCGTCGCGTTCCCGGGGCGTGACGACCTGCCCTGACCTGCTGTTCTCCCCTGCGACGGAGGTGGCCCGCCGCAGGGGAGAACAGAGCGTGGCTCAGGAAGCGTGGGCTTCCTGGAACTGCACGACCAGGCCCTGGGGAATGCGGCCCCGGTCGGAGATCTGGTGCCCCTGCGCGCGAGCCCAGTCCCGAATGGCCTGGGCCTGGGCCTTGTCACCAGCCTTTACCGTGCTCTTGCCGGTGCCCTTGCGCTGCTTGCGGCCACCGGCGCGGCGCGCCTTGGCGACGAAGTCGGCCAGGGACTCGCGGAGCTTGTCCGCATTGTCCTTGGAGAGGTCGATGGAGTACTCCACACCGTCCAGCGCGAAGGTCACGGTCTCGGCGGCTTCGCTGCCGTCGAGGTCGTCGATGAGTTGGACGACGGTCTGCTGTGCCACTGTTCCTCCGTGTGTGCTCGCATAGCGCGTGCTGCCCTCGACTTGTTCTGCGCCACACGCTTAGCTCGACACCATAGTGCACGAGAGGAATATCGCCTAACCTTTCGTGGAGAAAATGTGACTGATGCCCCCGGACGGGTCATTTCGCGACACAAACCGCACCGAGCCGAAATGAACCCCCCGCACGCCGTCACCCCGTGGTGCCGGTCACACCCGGTCGAGTGGCCTATCCTGGGGTCGGATACCCGCCCAGGGTAGGGAAGGTCGGGAGCGATGCTCGGTTACACGGCGGACAAGGACGCGTACCTCAAGCGATTGCGCCGCATCGAGGGCCAGGTCCGCGGCCTCCAGCGGATGGTCGAGAACGACGAGTACTGCATCGACGTGCTGACCCAGATCTCCGCCGCCACGAAGGCGTTGCAGGCGGTCTCCTTGGGTCTGCTCGACGAGCACCTGAAGCACTGCGTGGCCCAGGCGGTGGCCGAGGGCGGCGAGGTGGCGGACGAGAAGATCGCCGAAGCCTCCGCCGCGATCGGCCGCCTCGTCCGGTCCTGACGACCGCGCCCCCGGCCGCCACCCCGCGGGGCGGCCGGGCGGCCTGATCCAGTACAGTGCTCCGCGCCGGCCCCCGTAGCCCAATCGGCAGAGGCAGCGGACTCAAAATCCGTCCAGTGTGCGTTCGAGTCGCACCGGGGGCACTGCGCCTGACACAGGCATCGCAGTCGGGAAATGATCAACAGTGCGGCCCTGGGTGCGACTCGCCGGGGGCTTTGCGTGCCGGACGCGTCACCGGCAGCGGCTCGGGGTTGGGCGGGGCTCGCGAGCCTTGAGGCGCGGGTGGGTCCACTGTGGCTGGTCGGGGTCGCGGGAATGTGGTGCCGGTAGCCGTGTGGGTCGGTGCTTTTCTCCCGCTTTGCGTTGCGCCACGGCGATCGGCAGCATGGCAGGACCCGCGTTTCCCGGACGGTCGGTGGGCTGGGTCACTTTGACGGTGATGATGGTCCGGCAGACTTCCCCGGCAAGGGGGGAGTACCCACCGAGTTCGTGATCGTCACTTCGGTCGCTCCGCGGCGGCCCGGTCACGACGCCACCGCCTTCGGTGGTCGGGGAGACCCCGGTTCGCAGTCGGAACCGGAGGACCCGCCGTGCTCCTTCCCACTTCCTTCGTAGCGCCGGCCGGCGTCTGCCCGCCCGCGGCTGCCCACTCCCCGGCCGGCGTCACGTCGGCCTGATCTCCCCGTACGGCTTCCCCGGTCCGCAGGGCCGGGAGCCGGTTCGGCGCCGTCCGAAGCGCTCGGACCGAATCCAACCGGCTCGCCGACGGGGCGATCTGCGGCTGCCCGTGCGATCCGGCGAGCCCTTCACCAAGGGGGACTTGTGAAACCCGTCAACCGTGCCCGCCTGTTAGGCATGCTGCTGTGCGTCCTCATGGCGGCGGGGTGCGCCTCGCTCGCCGAGTTGTCCAACCTCGGCTCACGCATCCAGGACAAGGGCTACACCGGCATTTCCGTCAGGCACAACACTTCCAACGGCTTCGACACGCTCGCCGTCGCGGCCTACAACATCGAGCGGCGGGACGACGACGGGGAGGCGATCTTCCGCCTGGTGTGGGACACCTACCCCGGGGAAGTCGACCGGGTCGTCGTCACGGTGAACGACAAGACCAGGTCCGCCACGGCGGAGGAGTTGCACGAGGCGTACGGCCCTCACGAGGTCCAACCCGCGGGCGGGTCGGGTTCGGGGACCGTCGTCGCGTGGCTCGTCCTCGTCGGGTTCCTGCTCGTCGGCGGTCTGGTCGTCGTGGTGGTCGTCCGGCGTCGTCGGCTTCGCCGTGAGCCGCCCATGCCGCCCTACCCGCCGGGTCCCCACCAGCCGTGACGCCGGTCGGGGCGGCGCCACCGCGGTGGGGCCGCCCCTCGGCGCCGCCCGGACGAACGCGCGGACCTACGGGGTCTCGTCGGCGGTCCGCCAGGCGAAAGCCCAGTGGACCGGTGGGGCGTCGCGGACCGGCAGGTAGACCAGGTGGGGCCAGGGGGAGAAGCGGGCCGCTTCGGCCGGGACCGCGAGCACGGCCCGGCCGGACGCGACGGCCTTGACCTGGTCGTCCCGGCTGGAGACCGACGGCCCGCGCGGGATCGGGTGGCCGGCGGGGGTGCGGAAGGGCTGGAACGCCTCCTCCATCGACGTCGGGACCGGCGCGGTGGGGTTGACGGAGGTGAGGTCGCCGTAGTCCTCCAGGCACACCGAGCCGCGGTCGGCGCAGGGGTGCGAGTCGGCGAGCATCAGCAGGACCGGTGACGTGTGCGTGACGGGTCCGGTGGTGAGGTCCGGTTCGTGGACGGGCAGCCACACGTGCGCCACGTCGACCTCACCGGAACGCAGTTGCGCCATCTCGATGTCCCGCAGCTCCACGCGCCCTCCAGACCCTTGACCCGGACCTCGACAGTGCGGCTCCGGAACCGTCCTTTTTCGACGGCGTCACGACGACCAGGCTGGTGGCGGCACCACGGCGCAGCCCGCGCACGGCGTGGAAACCCACGTCCGCCGCCGCGCCGACACAACGCTCGTGAAGGGACCTCCCATGACCGCGTACCACATCGTCGCCGTCCTCACCGCGGTCTGGATCGGCTTCTCCGGGTACTCGCTGTTCTCCCGCCGGCCGTTCGTCGTGGAACCGCTCCAGCAGTACGGGGTGCCGCGGTCGTGGTGGAACCGGCTCGCGCCGGCCAAGTCGGCCGGAGCCGTGGGGCTGGTCGTGGGCCTGGCCGTCCCGGCGGCGGTGGGGCTGATCCTCTACTTCCTCGGCGCGGCGGCCACGACGATCCGGGCGCGCTCCTACAAGACCACCGTGTTCCCGCTGCTGTACCTCGCCCCCGCCGTCGCGACGCCGGTCCTGCAGTGGGCCGGGTGACCGGGGGCGCGGCACCTCAAGGGTGGCGGGCGTCGTAGTCGGCGCGGGCGGTGTCGATGGCGGCCAGGTGGGCGACGCTCCACTCCAGCAGGGGCGCGGCGGCCTCGCGGAGGGTCCTGCCCATCGGGGTCAGCGCGTAGCTCACGTGCGGTGGCATGACGTTGTGGACGGTCCGGGTGAGGATCCCGTCCCGCTCCAGGCTCCGCAGCGTCACGGTGAGCATGCGTTGGCTGATGCCGTCGACGTCCCGCTTCAGCTCGGTGAAGCGGCGGGGGCCGTGCCGGAGTTGGCGCACGACCAGCAGCGACCACTTGTCGCCGACGATGTCGAGCACCACGCGGGTCCGGCACGCGTCCTCCCGGCGCGGTCCGCCGTCCTGGGTCGTCATGGTTACCTCCGGGGAACCGGGGCACGGGAATGTGCCTTATTGCCCGACACCGGCCGGACGATCACGATGGTGGCAGTTCTCGAACAGTACCGGGTTACGAATGGTGACCGCGGTTGTCCACCCCACCTCGCGCGAACGGGAGTCACTGCCACATGCCCACATTCCTGCTGGTGCACGGCGCCTGGCACAGCGGCCGCTGCTGGGAGCGCGTCACGCCGCTGCTGGAGTCGGCCGGGCACCGGGTGCTCGCGCCGTCGCTCACCGGCTTCGGCGACCGGGCGCACCTGCTCGACCCCGAGGTGGGGCTCGACACGCACGTCGAGGACGTCGTCTCGCTGATCACCCACCACGACCTCACCGGGGTGGTGCTGGTCGGGCACAGCTACGCGGGCCTGGTGGTCTCCGCCGCGGCCGACCGGGTGCCGGACCGCGTCGCGCACCTCGTCTACCTCGACGCGATGGTCCCGGAGGACGGCGAGAGCGCGATGGACGTCCAGCCCGTGACCCGGGACCTCGTCGACCTCGCCGCGCGGTCCGGCGACGGCTGGCGGGTGCCGCCGCTGCCCGAGCTGCCGCCGCCGCACGGCCTGTTCGGCGTCACCGATCCGGCGGACGTCGCCTGGCTGCGGGGGATGCTGTCCGACCAGCCGGTGCGCTCCCTGCGGCAGCCGGTCCGGCTGGGCAACCCGGCGGCGGACGCCATCCCGCGGACGCACGTCCACTGCGTCGGGGCGATGCCGGCGGGCATCACCCGACGGCCCGTCCCGCCGGTGCAGCCCAACGGTTCCCCGGCCCGGGTGCGGGAGCTGCGGACCGGCCACGACTGCATGGTCACCGCACCGCGGGAGCTGGCCGAACTCCTGCTCGACGCGGCCCGCGCCACGGCGGTCGGGGCCGCGTCCTGAGCCTCGACGCCCGAAGGGACCACGTGCGCCGCCGTCGCCACCGGTCCGGCGGCGGGAGCGGCGCACGTGGCGACCGCGTCACCGGCGGCGGGCGATGATGCTGTAGGCGGAGATCTCGTTCTTCAGCACGGCGATGGACAGGTTCACGGCCATGACGCGCAGTTCCTCCAGGGCGCCCGTCACGCCCTCGGGGAAGTGGGTCTCCAGGTTGCTCCGGGTCTCCAGCAGCGAGCGGGCCACGTCGGTGTTAGACGGCAGCACCCTGATGTCCTCGACGGCGAAGCCGCCGGCTTCCAGCGCCCCGGTGACGTCGGCCGGTGTCTTGCGGTGCCGGCACGCCAGGCGGTCCACCCGATCGGGGATCGCCGAGGTGTACGTGTCGAGGTCCACGTTGTAGAGGTTGTCGGAGATGACCAGCAGCCCGCCGCCGCGGACGCGTGCCGACAGCCCCGCGATCGCCTCGCGCAGCACGTCCATCGGGAAGTGCGTGATCGCGCCGCGGACGACGGTCAGGTCGTACGGGTCGCCGGGGTCCGGCAGGAGCGCGACGTCGCGGGCGTTCGCCTGGTAGAGGTGGACGCGGCGGTCGTCGGCCAGGGCGCGGGCGCAGTGCTCCAGCTGTCGGCGGCTGATGTTGACGCCGTCCAGCCGCCGGGCGTCGGGGAACCGACGGGCCAGCGCGCGCAGGTCCGCGCCCCAGCCGCAGCCGAGGTCCAGGACCCGGCGCGGCGTGGGCGTCCGCCCGGTGAAACCGGCCAGTTCGAGTTGCCGGTCGAGGTGACGTCGTCCCGCCTCGTCGAGCGAGACCGGGCGCGGGGAGTCCGGGTGGTTGTAGACGCCCCACTGGAAGTGCAACTCGTCACCGATGACCTTGCGCCACTCTTCGGGGTCATCGGCGTAGACGGCGGCCACCTTGTCCTCATAGGGGTCGGTGCGCGGCCCGCGGACGACCTCGATGGGAAGGGACTGCAAGTCGGTCAGGGTCAAGGCCCGTCAATCCTTTCGCGATGCGGAGCCGGTGGTTGGGCGGATTGGGCTCCGCAGGGGATTGACAAGGTACTCAGGCACGGGGTAGCGCGCTCGGGCGTGACCGATCCCACCAACCGATCCGGTCGGCTTACCGACCGGATCGGTTGGTTCATGCGTACCATGGAAGCCATGGCACGAGCGTTGCGCCGGCAGACCGACGACCGGTTGCTCGACCGCGTGGCGGGGGTGTTCGCCCTCCACGGGTTCGACCACACGTCCCTGAAGGACCTGGCCGACGCGGTCGGCCTGTCGAAGGCCGGCCTGCTGCACCACTACCCGAGCAAGCAGGCCCTCTTCGACGCGGTCCGGGACGTGGGGCGCACGCACAGCAGGGAACTGCTGGAGCAGGCGGCCCGCACGCCCGCGGGCCCGACCCGCGACCGGCGGGCCGTGGAGCTGCTGGTCGACTTCGCGCTGGACCGCCCCGGCCTGATCGCGCTGGAATCGCGGGCGATCGGGGTGCTGGGCGCCGACGACGGCGACCGCACCCGCCTGGACGCCCTCTCCCAGCACGTGCTGGCGGTGTTCGGCGTGACGCAGGACGACGACGACACCGAACGGCTCGTCCGGGTCGTCGGGATGCTCAGCGCGCTCGCCGTGCTGAGCCTGGCGGCCAACCACACGGGCGAGAAGACCGCGTGGCGGCCGCACATCATCGCCACCTGCCTCGACGCGCTCGGCCACCGCGCCCTCTCCCACCCCACCCACCCGGAGCCCTGATCCCCATGGCACGTCTGCTCTACCGACTCGGCTTCGGCGCGCACCGGCGCCGCCTGGTCGTCGTCCTGCTGTGGCTGCTGGTCCTCGGCGGCACGGCGCTCGGCGCGGTCACCCTGGCCGGGACGACGTCGAGTTCCTTCTCCATCCCCGGCCAGGAGTCCACCACCGCCCTGGACAAGATCGACCAGGAGTTCGGCGGCGGCGGGGGCGCGACCGCGCGGGTGGTCGTGCAGGCCCCGGAGGGCCGGAAGCTGACCTCCCCCGAACTCGCGCCGAAGCTCGCCGGGCTGGTCGACGAGCTGTCGAAGCTGCCCGGCGTCACGTCGGCCAGCAACCCGCTCGACCCGCAGGCGCCCACCGTGAACGCCGACCAGGACGTGGCCTACAGCACGGTCACCTACGAGGCCCCCGTGGGCGAGGTCACCGAGGAGCAGCGCACCGCGCTCTTCGACGCCGCCCGCGACGCCGGGCTGCCCGCCGAGGTGACCGGTGAGGCCACGCAGGCCCCGCCGCACGTCGGCGGACCCGCCGAGGTCATCGGTGTCGTCGTCGCCCTGCTGGTCCTCGCCATCACCTACGGCTCGCTCGTCCTGGCCGGCATGAACCTGCTGACCGCCGCCGTCGGCGTGGGCATCGGCGCGTTGGGCGTCACGATCGCCACCGGCTTCATGGACCTGCAGTCCACCACCCCGATCCTGGCCGCGATGCTGGGCCTGGCGGTCGGCATCGACTACGCCCTGTTCATCATCAACCGCTACCGGCACGAGCTGCGGCGCGGCCGGGACGTGGGCGACGCCATCGGCACCGCCGTGGGCACCGCGGGCTCCGCCGTGGTCACGGCCGGCCTGACCGTGGTCATCGCGCTGGCGGGCCTGGCCGTCGTCGGCATCCCGTTCCTGACCCAGATGGGTGTCGCCGCCGCGGTGACGATCGTGGTCGCCGTCCTCGTCGCGGTCACGCTGGTGCCCGCCGTGCTCGGCTACCTCGGCCGCCGGGTGCTGCCGCGCAAGGAGCGCACGGCCCCCGCGGGCGACGGGCCGGCGAACGCCGACACCGAGGCGGACGGGCGCGGCTTCTTCCGCGGCTGGATCGGCGCGGTCACCCGCAACCGGGTCGCGGCGCTGCTGCTCGCCGTCGTCGGCCTCGGCGTGATCGCCGTCCCGGTGACGGCGATGGAGACCACGCTGGTCCCGGCCCCGGCCGCCGACTCCACCCAGGCCCGCGCGGAGCGGGTGCTCGCCGAGGGCTTCGGCGAGGGGTTCAACGGCCCGCTGGTGGTGCTGTTCGAGGGTGACGGCGCCGCGGCCACCGCCGCCTCGACCGCCCCGACCATCCAGGGCCTCGACGACGTCGCGCTCGTCACGCCGCCCCGGCCCAACGCCGACGGCACGGCCGCCATGCTCACCGTGATCCCCGAGTCGGGCCCGGCCACGCAGGCGACCGAGCAGCTGGTCACCGACCTGCGGGACCGGCTGGCCGACGTGGAGGGCGCGACCACCTACGTCACCGGCGCGACCGCGGTCAGCGTGGACGTGGCGGTGGCGCTGGACGACGCCATGCCGGTCTACCTGGCGCTGGTCGTGGGCCTCGCCCTGGTGCTGCTGGTGCTCGTGTTCCGGTCGCTGCTGGTCCCGCTGGTCGGCGTGCTCGGCTTCCTGCTCACCATCGGGGCCTCGCTCGGCGCGACGGTGGCGGTGTTCCAGTGGGGCTGGCTGGCCGACGCGGTCAACCTCGACACGACCGGCCCGCTGCTCAGCCTGACCCCGATCCTGATGGTGGGCATCCTGTTCGGCCTGGCCATGGACTACCAGATCTTCCTGGTGTCCCGGATGCACGAGGCGCACCACCACGGCAAGGCCCCGGTCGACGCGATCGGCACCGGGTTCCGCCAGGCCGCGCCCGTGGTCGTGGCCGCCGCGCTGATCATGTTCTCGGTGTTCGCGGGCTTCGTGCCCGCGGGCGAGGGCCCGATGAAGTCCATCGCGTTCGCCCTGGCGATCGGCATCCTGTTCGACGCGTTCGTGGTCCGCATGGTCCTGGTACCCGCGGCGCTGGCCCTGCTCGGCGAGAAGGCGTGGTGGCTGCCGAAGTGGCTGCGCCGGCTGCCGACCCTCGACGTGGAGGGCGCCGGGCTGGAGCAGGACCGCGAGGAGCGCAAGCACCTGGTCGACGCGACCGCGTGACCGCTCCCGCGTGACCGTCACCGGTCCGGCGTCGAACCCCCGGCGCCGGACCGGTCCGCGTCACGCGGACTTCGCGAGCCACTCCTCGAACGTGGTGGGCGCGATGCGCGCGCCCTCGCCGGGTAGCAGCACGTTCCCGGCCATCTCCGGGCCGAACACCCCCGACCACGTCGGCACGAGCCGCACGTCCCGGCCACGCGCCCGGTGCGTGCGCCGCGCCATGTCGACCAGGTCCTGCGTCTCCGGGCCGGCGAGGTCGGCGTGGCGGCCGAGCGGCTCGCCGACCGCGACCTCGGCCAGCACGTCCGCCACGTCGGCCGGCGCGATCGGCTGCACGAGCAGCGGCGCGATCGTCGCGACGCCGTCCCGCTCGGTCCAGCCCGCGACCATCTCGGCGAAGTCGTGGAACTGGGTGGCCGGGACGATCGTCCACGGCACGGGACCCTCCTCGACCAGCCGTTCCTGCTCGCGCTTGCCCGCGTAGTGCACGTTGCCCTCGACGCGGTGGATGCCGACGATCGAGAGCAGCACGTGGTGCCGCACGCCCGCGCGCTCCTCGGCCGCCAGCAGGTTCCGGGTCGCCTCGGAGAACAGCGCCACGGTCTCCTCGCGCCGCGCCGTGGGCACGTTGACCGCGTCCACCACCGCGTCGACCCCCGCCAGGGCCTCGTCCAGCCCTGCGCCGGTGGACAGGTCCACGCCCAGCGAGCGGCTGATGCGCACGACCTCGTGCCCGTCGCGCTCCAGGGCGGCGACGGTGAGGGAGCCGATGTTGCCGGTGGCGCCGGCGACTGCGATGCGCATGACGTTCCTTTCCCTTGCCTCGGTACGCCGCCAACCTATCTCGGACAAAACTGATCCGCAATATCGCCGTTAGACTGGCCGGTGTGAAGCTGCCTGTGAGCACGGAGTGGGTACTGCACTGCGCGACGACCCTGGCGCAGCTCGAGCCGGGGTCCACCGCGTCGGCTGCCCAGCTCGCGGCGTACTACGACCTGCCCGCGCCCTACCTGGCCAAGCAGTTGCAGGCGCTCGTCCGGGCCGGCGTGCTGGCCGCGACCACCGGTCCGCGCGGCGGTTTCCGGCTCGCCCGGCCGGCGTCGGAGATCACGTTGTTGCAGGTGGTCGAAGCGGTGGACGGCGCGTCCTCGCCCTACGAGTGCCGCGAGATCCGGCAGCGGGGGCGCGGCGCGCTGCCGCCGCAGGACTGCCGGGACACGTGCCTGCTCGCCGCGAAGATGGCCGACGCGCACGACGCCTGGCGGCGCGCCCTCGCCGCCGACTCCCTCGCCGACGTCGTCGCCGCGCTGCCGCCGACCGCGCCGGCCCGCACCCGGTCGCTGCTCGCGTCGGCCGCGACCACGCCGCGCCGGCCGTCCTGACCGTTCACCGCGGAGCCGGAGCCGACCGCGTGTCCCGGCCGGCGCCGGGAGCCGAGCGCGTCCCGCCGGCCGTCCTGGCCCTGGCCGGAGCCGAACGCGTCGGCGACGCCGGTCAGTCCGCGCCCCCGGCGAGCACGTCGCGGGCGAGCGCGGCGGACCCGTCGTCCACCTCCGGCAGGGCGAGCACCAGCTCGCACAGCGACGCCAGCACGGGGACCTCACGGGTCCGCCGCGCCCGCACCGCGGCGCGCATCCGGTGCACGACCAGTTCCGCGACATCGGGCCGGGTCGCGGGCTCCACCCAGGCGGTCGCCACGAGCGCCAGGCCCGCCGCCTCCGCCACCCAGTCCTCGGGGCCGTTCAGCAGGTCCGCCAGCAGCCCGCGGCGGCGCGAGGCGGGCCACGGCTCGTCCGCGCGGTGGTGCGCCAGGCCCAGGCACGCCCACACCTGCACGCCCCGCAACCACCGCTGCGGCGCGTGCCGCACCACGTCCCCGGTCGGCGCGGGCGGGTGCACGAGCACGCCGAGCAGGTCGTGCGGGTCGAGCGCGGACAGCACGACCGCGCGGTCGTAGGCGGCGGGCAGGGACGGCCAGCTCGTCGCCGCCACGGCCGGCACCGCCTCGACGGCCTCGGGCGACGGCGGCGGCACGGCGGGTCGGGCCGTCGTCCCGTCGTAGGCCCACACGACGTGCCGGACGTCGCCGACCGGCCGGCGCGGGTCCGGCTCCGGCACGTGGTCGACCGCCACCTCGGCCAGGGGGAACGCCAGCCGCAGCGCCAGCACGGCGCTCGGCGGCGCCGGCGTGGCCAGCGTCACCTCCGGCTCGACGTCGGCCGACGGCCCGTACTCCTGGAGCACGTCGCGCAGCAGGCCGACCAGGTCGTCGGCGGCCTCCGGCACGCCGCCCAGCCACGGGCGGCCCCGTGCGCGCCGGGCGAGCACGTCGGCGGCGTAGGAGTGCTCGGGGTGGTCGCGCAGGTGGTCGGCGAGCGCGACCAGGTGCCGCACGTCGTCGTTCAGGACGTGCCGCAGGCCGAGCGCGGTCGCGAGGGCCTTCGGGTGCTCGGGATTGGCGTCCACCACGCGCAGCGCCCACTCCAGCCCTTCGGCCGGCCGGCCCGTCGCCTCCAGCAGGTCGGCGATGTGGAGGAACAGGTCGTGGCCCTCGGGGGTGCGGGCCGCTTCCCGCCGCCAGGCGGCCAACGCCTCCTCGGTGCGGCCGGCGGTGCGCAGCGCGTGGCCCTTCGCGACCGCCGCCTCGTGCGTCGGCTCCACGTCGAACGACCGCTGCGCCCACACGATCGCCTCGTCGGCCGCGCCGAGGCGGCGGGCCAGGGTGGAGCCGCACCACAGCAGCATGGCGTGCTCGGGGTGGCGGGCGACGCAGCCGCGCAGCACCGCGAGCGCGGGCAGCAGCGGTGCGCGTTCGGCCTCCCCGACCGGGTCGGCCAACGGCTGCGCGCAGCGCGCCGCGGCGATCGCGGCGGCGTTGGGGTCGAGCAGGTCCGGCAGGTCGGGGCGGTGCAGCCAGGCGACGTCCAGCCAGGGGCGGTGCGGCTCGCGCGCGGCGACGGCGAACAGCTCCGGCACGGCCCGGTCCCAGCGGCCGGCCATCGCGCACACGTGCGCGTGGGCGGCGATCGTGCCGGTGGACGCCCGCTCGGGTCCGGGCTCGAAGTGCCGCAACGCCCGCTCCGGCCCGCCCGCGCGGGCGACCAGCTCGGCGAGCGCCTCGTGGGCGTCGGGCAGGCGCGGGTCGGCCGCGATCGCGTCGGCCAGCCGGCGCGCGGCGTGGCGCAGGTCGCCCTCGGCCAGGGCGAGCCGGGCGGCCGCGACCTCGCCCTCGGCGTCGAGCCGTTCGTCCGCGCGCCCCTCGGATCCGTCGTGTGCCATGGCCCCCCTCGGGTCGGGAGGCATCGTAACCGAGCGGATCGGCAGGTCAGGCGCGTGCCGAGGTCGGTCCACTGTGGATCGGCGCGGACTCGTCCGGTGGCCGTCGCGGGTTCCGTCGGACGGGTGATCCGGGTGCGGGCGGCGGTCACGAGTCCGGAGTGGACGGTGCGACGCGGGAGTGGCCGGCGCAACCCGGTGGCGGTACGGGCGCGGTGGCGTGTACCGTGGGTGACATCGGGGTCGTTCCACTTCTTCTTTTTCAGAACCCCGAATACCCCTCGCGCCACGCGGAGACCTCCGGACCGGCACCGCCGGCCGTGAGCACGCGTCGGGCGCGGAGAAAGTCGGAAAGCACATGTCAACCACGCAGCAAGCGCTGTTCAGCCACCCGGACACGTCCCGGCCCGAGGACGTGACCGCACCGCGCCGCGACGAGCAGCGCTCCTACACCGACCTGTTCCGCGAGCCGGTCGCCGTGCCGCCGCGCCACGCCGGCTCGGGTTCCTGACCTCGGGCGCGACCCCTCGGCGACGTGCGCCGAGGGGTCGTCCCGCGGGCGTCAGGCCGCGGTCACTCCGCGCGCCACAGCGCGGGCACGTTCGGCGGTTCCCAGCCCGGCTGGGCGAGGTGCCCCTGCAAGCACACGTACCCGACGCCGTTGTAGGTGACGGTCGCGCCCGCCGCGTAGTTCGTGCCCACCGCCCACGTGCCGCCACCCGGCGACGACGGCGTGGTGGTCGTGCTGGTGGGCCGCGTGGTGCTGCTCTGCGGCACGTTCAGCACGAAGTCGAACTTCGCCTCGCGGGCGCTGCCGACGGTCCGCACCTCCATCAGCAACCGGGGGTCGAAGATGGTGTCGGTGTTGTTGCGCGGCTCGCCCGGGAAGTACAGCTGGGTGGTCAGCACGGGCCTGCCCGGCGCCTGCAGCTTCACGTGGATGTGCCGCGTGCGGCCGGGGTAGAGGCCCGGCACGATCGTGGTCAGCGAGAACGAGCCGTCGGGGTTGGTGAACTGGTGGCCCCGGAAGCGGAAGCCGGTGTTGTCGTACACGCCGTTGACGTCCGCCTGCCAGAAGTCCATCAGCACGTTGCCCAGCGGCAGGCACGCCAGCCCGAACACGTAACCCGTGACGGTCAGCCGGGTGCCGGCGGTGCCCGCGTCGACCAGCGACGTGCGGCGCGGTGAGTTGGGCTTGAAGTAGGGGCCCTCGGTCTGCGGCGGGGTGGGGTCGTCGCCGTCGTCGCACGCCGGCGTCAGCTCCACCTGCTCGCCGCGCGCGCCGACCGTGCGGGCCAGCGCGGGCACGCCCATCATGGCCACCGGCAGCGCGACCCCCGCCGCGAACGCGGCGCGCAGCACCGTCTTGCGGCTGAGGTGGCGGGGGTCCGTCTCGTCGCCGGGGGTGTGCCCGGTCGGGCCGCGGTCGCCGTCCGTCGATGCGTCCATGCCTGCTCCTCGTGGGGCTTGGTCGGGATACCCCGAACCTACGAGCGGCGCGCGGACCCGACGATGGACTGGGACCGCCGGTCGTGGTGATCCTCGCGGTCGCCGTTACCCGGCTCGCTCACTGTGAACGGCCGCGCGCCGGAACGCGCCGGGGCTCACGCCCGCCTCGCGGCGGAAGAACCGGCAGAAGTAGGCGGGATCGGCGAAACCCACCCGGTTCGCCACCTGCCGCACGGTCAGGTCCGTCTTGACCAGCAACCGCTGCGCCTCGTGCGTGCGGGCCTGGCGGACGAGCTGGGACGGCGTCCGCCCGGTCGCCGCCTTCACCGCCTCGGTCAGGTAGCCGGGGGTGACGCCGATCCGCTCCGCGTACGCCCGCACCGACCACAGGTCGTGGTCCGCGCGCCCGGCCAGCCGGACGAACTCCTCCGCCACCGCGCCGGGCCGGGCGGGCGCGGCGGCCGGGGTCGCCGGCAGCCGGGCCGCGCGCACCACGAGCACGTGCAGCAGCGCCCGCAGCACGGTTTCCACGCCCGCCTCGCCGCGCCGGTACTCGTCGTGCAGCTCGGCGATCGTCCGGGCGACCCGGGCGTGCGCGGTCTCGTCCAGCGTCAGCCAGGGCCGTTCGCTGATCCGGCGCAGCAGGTCGCGGTCGGCGGGGTGGTCGAGCAGGAAGTCGTCGGTGAACAGCAGCACCGTGCCCTGCAGGTCGCGCGCGTCGTCCCAGTGGTGCACCTGGCCGGGCGCGATCACGCACAGGTGCGGCGGGCGCAGCTCCCAGCGGGCGAGGTCGACCACGTGCGTCCCGGTGCCGCCGATGACGTGCACGATCTCGTGGAACGTGTGCCGGTGCGGGAAGGACGCCCGCGACATCGGCCCGATGGTGTCGAACGTGCCCATCGCGAACGGCAGCGCGTCCGGCGCCGGCACCTCCAGCCGGTGCACGGGCAGCTCGCCCTCGCGTGGCGCCCGGCTGGGCGTTCCCGGTAACACGGTGGTGCCGCGCATCGTCCCGATCCCCTCTCCGCTGAAGGTCCAGACCAATTACGGACCACCATGGCACGGGCGGGGGCGGGAGGGGAACGAACGACCGTCGGGCGCTCAGCCCGGGTGCAGGCCGGGACCGACCGGTGGCGGGACGGCGCGCACCACCGGACCGCGGTGCGGTCGCTCCGGACCGGGACGCCCGCCCAGCAGCACGTTCGTCAGCGAGGCGCGTTCGTCGAGCATGGCGCGCGCGACGTCGGCCAGCTCGTCGCCGACCACCGGCGTGCCGCCCGCGCCGTCGTCCCGGACCGCGTTCAGCACGGCACGCCGCAGCAGTTCTTTGACGAACGACGCCGTGACGCCCTCGGTCGCCTCGACCACGGGGTCCAGGTCCGCGCGCAGGTCGACGCCCCGGCTGTAGAGCCGCAGCAGCCGGCGTCGCCCGTCCGCGTCCGGTCGCGGCACCTCGACGGCCAGGTCGATCCGCCCCGGCCGGTCGGCCAGCGCCCGTTCCAGCTCGTCCGCGCGGTTGGTGGTGAGCACGAACGTGACGTCGGCGTCCGCGCCGACGCCGTCCATCGCGTCGAGCAGGGTGAACAGCAGCGGGTTCGCGGCGCCGGGCGCGTGGCCGCGGTCCATGGCGACCAGGTCGACGTCCTCCACCACGACCATCGACGGCTGGAGCCTGCGAGCCAGCGCCGCCGCGTGCCCGATGAACCGCATCGCCGGGCCGGTCAGCAGGATCACCGTGCAGTCGCGCAGCCGGCTCATCAGGTAGC
The DNA here is from genome assembly GCF_053601135.1 of Actinosynnema sp. NPDC004786. Taxonomy (NCBI): domain Bacteria; kingdom Bacillati; phylum Actinomycetota; class Actinomycetes; order Pseudonocardiales; family Pseudonocardiaceae; genus Actinosynnema; species Actinosynnema sp. NPDC004786. The sequence continues at coordinate 25,716 of NZ_JBSGBG010000017.1, forward strand.
GGACGGTGTGCGTCTTGCCGGTGCCGGGCGGGCCGTGCAGCAGCAGGCCGCGCTTGAGGTGCTGTCCCGCCGCGAGCAGCCGCGCGGAGTGCTCGGCGATGCCGACCACGTGCTCCTCGATCGTGTCCAGCACGCCGTCGGGCAGCACCACGTCGTCGGCGTCCAGCGCGGGCCGGGGCAGGAACGTGACCAGCTCGTTGCCGCGGTGCTCGCTCACGCCGAACGCGAGCACCTGGCGGCGGAACGCGTCGTGCTCCCGCATCAGCCGCTCGACCTCCGCGCCGACCGCCCGCGCCGCCGCGCGGTCGGCCGCGAGCACCTCCAGCCGGCACGCGGGCGGCCCGAAGTCGTTGGGGCCGCGGATGCCCACCAGCACGGGCGTGCCGTCGGGCGCGGCGGTCGGCGCCAGGCCGAGCTGCACGACCTCGACGCTGTCCTCCGGCCCCACCGCCGCCGTCGCGTAGTCGGCCGCGCCGATCCCGGAGTGGGGCGTGTGCCGGGCGGAGAGCAGCATGCCCATGATGTCGTCGTGCCCGCGCTGCCGGCCGTCCCCGAGGCCGAACCACTCGGCGTCCGGCGTGTGCGCCGCGAGGTACGCGTCGACCCCGCGCTGGAGGTTCACGTGCTCCCACACCTCGAACCGCGTGGCGACCGACAACACCTCCGACAACTCGCACCGGAGGTGCTCTCGCACCCGCCGGATCAACGGCCCGGCCTCACCGTCCTGCTCGACGAGGTTCGCCGCCACCTGGACCAACCGCCGCAAACCGCCAGCAAGCGCTTTCGCCTCGTCGCCCGAGAGTTCCCCCATACACACATCATGCACGGTTCCATGGTGAGTGGCCCACCATCTGATGTCCTGCGAGAGGTGGAAAGCTTTCGAGTCGGGCTGGAGCGGTCATGCCGGTGGCAGGGCTTCGAGGCGGCGACGCACGTAAGCGAGATCCAACGAGCAGTGCCTCGCGATCCGTTCGTGCTGGCGCTTCTGCCGCTCCTCGACTTCTCGGTCGTCGGTCACGTACACCACGATGAGGGGCTTGGATCGCGCGGTGACCGCGTTGTTGACCGCCGCCCACAGCAGATCCCTGAATGTGCGTGGTCGACCCCAGCAGACGTAGCGCTCCCGCGCCTGGTCGGTGATCAAGCAGTGCATCGGCTTCTCCTTGACCGAGCCGGGCTTGATCCGCCACTCGTCACCGACCAACTCGGCGATGAACTCGTCAGGAGGTGACAGCCTCTTCGTCGCGTACGGGGCGTAGGAGCCGATGTTCTCGAGGGCGCGGGCGTACTCCTTCAACGGGCCGTCCTTGAGCCAGACGCGCATGCCCTCCGCTGTGTAGTAGTCCGCCAACTCCCCACCGATCGCCTCGTCCTCGACCCACCGGGTGTAGTAGGCGGTCCGCTCGCGGGCGGGAACCCCTTCCCAGTCCAGCGACCCCACTTGACGGTAGAGCTCGCGGATGACGGAATCCCTGACGTCCTTCGGTACGGCGATCTCCGGCATGCATCCCTCACTTCAGCGCTGCGTGGCGGCACGACCCAGTGCGGTGACAACCTGGTTCACGATGGCGTCGGTGTCCTCGTGCTCCCAACAACGAATCACCGTCCATCCGCGCTCGATCAGGGCCTGGTTGGTCTCGGCGTCACGTCGCTGGTTGTCGAGGATCTTCGTTCCCCAGAACTCGGAGTTCTTCTTCGCTGGACGGTAGTGTTCTGGACAGCCGTGCCAGAAGCAGCCGTCCACGAACACCGCCAGCCGCTCCCTGGTGAAGACGACATCGGCGGTCCGCCGCAGTTCCGGCAGCGGTCGTACCGATACCCGATACCGCAGGCCGTGAGCGTGGAGTGCGGCGCGCAGTCGGAGCTCGGGAGTGGTATCGCGGCCCCGGTTACCCCTCATCGAGGCCCGCACCTCACGCGACGACGCCCACGACTCGTCCGGGAGCGCCTCGTCGCGCACCAGACCCAGCGCGCGAGCCCTCTCCCACCCTTCGGCGAGGTTCGCCGATCGCATGCGGTGCTCGACCGCACCCAGTGACCGCGAGATTGTGCGGTCGTGGTCTCGCCACCGCAGGTGCGCGCGGATGATCCCCGATGCCTCGGACATCCTCAGCACGACGGTGCCCCTGGTGGTTCGTCCGGAATCCAGGTCCACGACACGGCGATGAGCGCCACCGGCCGCCTTGTCCTGTTCGGCGTCGACCAGTGATCTCGCCCGGCCGGCCTTGGGTTTCCAAGCTCTCGCGGACTGACGACTCACGGTCGTTTCTCGGCGTCGTCGAGCACCGTCGAAACCGCCTTTGCGAACACCTCGCCCAACAGGACCGGGACGGCGTTGCCGAGTTGTTTCATCTGCTCGCCTCGAGGACCACGCAATTCCCAGTCATCGGGGAAGGTCATCACCCGCGCCGTCTCGCGGACCGTCATGTACCGGTGGTGGTAGGGATAGGCGCTCGGATTCTTGACGGGGGGAGCGTCGGCGTCGGTGCCGATCAAAGTGTCGGTCAGCATCACCGACTCGCCGCCCGGGACACCATGGACGCCCGCCTTGACCGTCTTCGCGGGACGATCCAGGTAATTCGGCGTGTGGCCGGGGTAGATGCCCGCGTCCGGCCAGCCGATGTGCTCCTTGGGCATGTCGTCGTACTGCCGTCGGTCCAGTCGGGTCCAGGGGACATCGGGCAGCGGCTCGCTGTCCGAGTCGCCGGCCAGAGCGTCCCTCAGAGTCCGCCAGGGCTTCATCCCGTCTGAAGCCTCCTCGAGCGGCAGGACGGCCTCCGACCTGCCCATGATGTATTCCCTGACGTGTTCCGGTACATCGGCACGCCGGTCGACCCCTTTGTGGCGTTCCCAATACTCGCCCGACTGCATCGAGCGGATGAGCGCTCTCTCGGAGTGAGTAGGCTTGACGGCATGTCGTAGCAAGTCCACATCGATGTCGAGGTCGCCTCGGAAACCGACGATGATGATGCGGTTCCGAATCTGGGGCACACCGTAGTCGGCAGCGTTCACAGGAAATGTGAAAACCTGGTACCGCTCAGTGGGCTTGACGTCCCCGCGCTGCTCTTTCAACTTGAGGATAGCGTCGTGCTGGAGCCAACTGGCCTCGGGGTCGCGCTCCTCGAACGGGAATTCCAACTCGCGCGTAATGTAGTCGAAATAAGGCCTGAACGAAGGCCGGAGTAGGCCGCGGACGTTTTCGCAGATGAACGCCTTGGGCTTGATCTCCCGGATGGCGCGGAACATCTCGGGGAACATGTTCCGCTTGTCCTCGTCGCCCTTCGCGATGCCCCCCAGGCTGAACGGCTGGCACGGAGGGCCGCCGGCGAGCAGGTCGACAGCACCTTCGAGGTAACCCATCTTGAGGTCGCGAACGTCACCGCGTACCAAGGGGATCCGTTCACCGGGTTCGGGGATGCGCTCTTCCTCGCCTCGCGGGGCGGCCACATTGGCCTCGAGGGTGTCGCACGCGTACCTGACGAACTCGTTGAGCAGCAACGGCCGGAACCCCGAGCGGTGCACGGCCATCGCCAGGCCCCCGCCGCCCGCGAACAGCTCCACCGACGTGCGTCCCGGCAGATCCGGTTCAGCCGACATGCGCGGGAGCCTACCGCGTCGCGGGCCGTCATCACTGCGAGGCATGCGGGTTGTCCGCCTTACCGGAAGAGAGGAATCGCTCATGCGTCAACGAGCGCGTAGTAAGGCTTGTCGGGAATGGCAACCTGGTACACCAACGGTTTGCGATCGAGCGGAAGCGTGCCATCCGGCAGTTGCAGCCTGAATGCCATGACCACCCCGGTCGGGTGGCCATCAGTCGCGATGTCGAGCTTGAGCTTGTCCTTCCTCATCACCGGGTAGACGATCGCACAACCTGAGGTCGGCGTCCTGCCCGGGATGCCGGCGATCGCAACCCGGTGCGCTGTTTCGGAGTTGCCGCGGATGCTGTGGTCTCCAAGCGTGGTCCGGCCGTGGACGGTGAACTCGCCGATGCCGCGGAGATTGACCCGCTTGCCGGTCTTCTGCTGGGGGAACATGACGTCCCAGCGGTCGATCAGCTCCTTGGGCAGACTCGCTATCCAGGCGAGGTCCGCGGCGAACGTCTCCGGCGTTGCCCACTTCAGATCGCGCAGGACGGACACCATGTCCTCGTGGGACACCTCACCGAGGAAGGTTTCGAAGGACCGGCGACCATCCGTGAGGGAGGTGACATGCCGCGCGGCCTTCAGCAGCGGCACGAACGCGTCGATGTTGTGGTCGAGCGCTGCTTGATCGGTGAGCAACGGATAACCCGAGCTCGGCTCCTTGGTACGGGTGCGCCGCTCCACCAGTCTGGCGTTGTACATCTTGTTCGCGGCGGTCGGCCGAAGCCCGTGCCGGGCGACGAGCGGAGGGATGTCTTCGGGCGTGAACAGCGGGCGCCCGTCGACCATGACGGCGTACTGGCGCAGCTCCTCCCGGAAGTGTTCTTCATCGCGGCAGGCGGCTTCGAACGCGTCCCGGACGCCGGGGGTAATGAACAGGCGGACTAGGTCGCGGTACCCCTTGCGGAAGCCGAACCACCTCCCCATCTGCATCAGAGCTTCGGCGTGTCCGACCTTCCGGGAGTAGTAGGTGATGGTGAGACCTTCGACGGTGAAACCGCGAGCGAGCTTGTTGCCGCCGACGAGCACTCGCCACACGGACCTCTTGTCGAAGTCCAGATCCTCCTGCTCGATGTCCTTATCGCTGTTCACCACCAGCACGGGGTTGCCGTTGGGCGCGATCCTGCGGGCGGCTTCGCCCAAAAACCGGGTCAGGTCGTCGAACCTCGATGGCATCGGGTGCTTCAGGTCGAGCGCTTCCGCCACCGGTGCGAAGTCGTCTTCGAACAGCGTCCGGAGCCGGCGGTGTGCGCGTCCACTCAGGTAACCGGCAGTCCGCCACAGTTCCTGAATGGTCTCCGCGCGCGACCGCTGGCCGGCCTTCCGCATCGTCTCGTGCACCAGCATCGTGTGGTGCTTGAACGGACCGGAGCCCTCGGCTTCCCGGTACAGCTTGAGGGCGGCGGTGAGGACGAACGAGTCGAGCGCCACCTGGAGCTCGGCGTCGTCCTCGTCCTGACGGTCGTCCAGCAGCCGGAGGTGCGCCATCTCCTTCGAGGTGCGGAAGGTCCGCTCGACGTCGGGGTCGAGGTCGAGGTCGTGGAAGTCCTCCGCACCCATATAACCGAGCGGTCGTTCCAAGGAGATGAGGTAGTCCTTGGGGAAGATGTCCTCCGCGTCCGTCGGGTCGACGAAGACGTTCGCGAACGGGGTGGCCGTGTAACCGATGTACTGGGCGCGCGGCAGCAGTGCCAGCAGGTTGGACAGGTGCTCGTTGATCGCCGTCCGAGACTTCTTGTCCTCGAGCCACTTACGCGGATCCGTCGTGTTGACCGACGCCTGGTCGGACTCGTCGTCGATGATCAGCGCGGGGATGTTCTCCAGGCGGTCAGCGGTGTTTTTCAAGTCTTTGACGAGGTTGTTGAGGACACTGGCGTTCTTCTTGACGATGATCAAACGGGCGTCGCTGGTGAACAGGTTGTCGGGGTGCCACAGGGGCTTCGTGCGATCCCTGCGCTCGAACTCCAGCGCGGATCGTCCCTGTTGGAGGCGTCGGTAGTCGAATCTGCGGTTGGTCATCCGGTGAATGTCGGGCCTGCCGATCTGCGACGGCCACGCGCCGTGCCGGACGAAGCGATCGGCTACCCAGTCCTCGTCATCCAGGTAGTCGATGAACTGGGCCGCGTCGGGGTCGCTCTCGTCGCTGCCGCGGAGGATGTTCTCCCGGCCGACCAACTCCATGTCCACCCGGCGCTGGGTTTGTTCACGCAGGATGTTGGTGGTGCCGGTCATCACGATGACGAGGCGGTAGCCGGCGTCGATGGCTTTGGCGATCACACCGGTGAAGTTGGCGGTCTTACCGCTCTGCACGTACCCGACCACGAGCCCCTTCGTCTGCCCCGCCTTCGCTCGGGACGGGTCGATCAGGCGTTCGACGACCCGCGTGGTCGCTGTGTCCAGGTTGACGATCGAGTCGGCATCCCAACGGCGCTGTTTGTGCAGGTAGTCGGCGTAATGTCCCCAGTAGAAGTCGCGCGCCTTCTTGACTTCGTCGGTGTACCACGGATCCCACGGGCCGGCGATGACCGTGGTGCCGTCACCCTTGGCGAGGGGGAAGTGGCGAGCGATCTCGGCAGCGGTCTCCGAGCCGAGCCCCAACGCCTCGATCACCCGTGACCGACGCTCTTCCGTGTTCGGCTCCGTGCCGGTGGTCCAGGAGTTGCCCTCGACCGGGGCGTTGTCCCACTTGGCGAGGTTCATGTGCAGATCGAGCCGGAGTTTGTCGTTGGGATCGGCCACGGCGAGGTGCTCCCTCAACCGTCCTTCCGACACGTCGAGGCCGGGCTCGAGGTCTTCGGCTTCCAACGCGGCGCGCTTTACCAGAGCTCGCGGGGTGTCGTCTTCCATGGCGCGCAGCGCGCTGGTGTAGGCCCGGACGAATGGGGTGATCATGTCCATCCTTCGAAGTCGCAGGCCGAGCGGATGACGTTCGGCGTCTTGTCCTCGTCCGCGAAGCCATCGAGGTCGATCCGGTAACGGATTGTCGGGATGCGGTCGATGACGACGCCCCGATTTCGCAGGTCGTCGGGAGTGAGGCGCGGGAAGGGGCCGGTCACGTGGTAACCGCGGCTCGCGGATCGCCGGGCCCAGCGCGTGGTCAGGCGTTCCCGGTAGGCGTCGCGCCAGCCGGAACGGGCGAGCGCGTCCTCGAAGTCGTCCTGGTGTCGACCGGGGCCGAGTTGTGCGGAGACGGCCTCGATGAGGCCGGGGAGGCTCGACCCTGTTCCTGCGCCCGCCGAGGTGAGCTGGTGCGAGACCAGCCAGAGCGGACGCCCTTCCTTGGGCACCAGTTGGGTCAACGACTCGATCCAGTGCGTCCTCGACTCGGAGGTCGTCGTCTTGACCTCCACGTCGAGCTCGGGCAGTCCGAAGTCGTGCTCCTCAGCCAAGCTCCCGCGCCATGCCTCGACCGACTTCACGGCACCTAGCCGCTCGATCAGACCGCCGAGAACGAGCAACTCCCCGAACAAGCCGATCTCACGTTCCCGGGTCAAGGCTTCGGGTGTCCGCAACAACGAGGACATGCGGTCCAAGGTCGCGTGCAGTGCCCGAGCGGGCGACAAGCCACCGAGCTGGACCCGGTCCGCCACCGAGCAAAGGATCGGGTAGGCGTCTTGGAAGAGGTCTCGAGCGGTGACGACCACCTCGAAGAAGCGCTTCCCGTCACGCAGGGCGATTCGCGCGAGTATGTTGCGCAACTTGGTGTCAGGTGCGTCCTCTTTGCCCGAGACCGCGACCCGCAGGCCGAGCTCCGGCACCCGGGGCTCGAAAAAGATGAACGTGTCCGGTGCGCCGGCGACCGCGAGCGTGACCGGAACCCCGCTGTCGAGTATGCGGTCGAAGTTCTCGGCAGAGACGTGGCGCTCGTCGATCCTCGGTTCTGCGTTCACTGGCGTTCAGCCCGTGCCGCGGCCGTCAGGATCGTCTGCCACAGCGCGATGTTGTCCTTGTCCTTCGGTCCGAGGTGACTGCCCTCGAAGACGTTCGAGACCAGAAGGTAGAGCAACGACTTCACCAGCGGGAGGTCGTTCAGACCGCCGTGCTTGCCGCCCAGCAGCATCCTGCGGTAGCGCTTGTTCAGCCATAGGGTGCGCCGGTCGCGGTCGACGTGGAACAGCAGGTCGTCCGTGAATGTGTCCCAGCGGATGTCGATGGGTTCCTCGCCGGACTTCTCCGGGATCTCGCGCTTGATCGTGTCGCGCACACGGGGCGGCAGTCCCGCGCCCGGGTACACCATGGGCGTCCGCTTCGTCGAGCGCTTCCTCGACTCGGTGTACACCGCCTCGGCCAGGTCGAAGTACTTGTCGAGGCTTATACCGTCGGCTGATCTGGCGGAGGCCGCTAACCGGGCGAACTCCGGTCCGACGTTCACCCGTGACTTCTCCGGATTCATGCGGAACAGGCCGATGATGTCGTTGTCGATGTCCACCTCGACCCGAGCGAGCCGGAGCTTCGGATTGGGCGCGTGCACACCCTCCCAGCCGCCGGCTTGCAGAAGGCGGTCCCGCCGGTAGAAGTAAAGCCCTTGGTGGCTGACGGGGTTCCCGGTCAACTGGAACGAAGGATTCCCCGACTGACCGGGCCATAGGTGGCAGCGGAAGGCCAATTTCAGGTCACCTTCCTCCGCCGTCAAGGTCTGCGGGAAGTCCGGTCGACCGGATCGCGCGTAACCGAACGGGTTCAGCGGCGTGACCGGGATCGGTGGTCCCACGAACCCGGTGTCGACCTCGTGCACGTCGAAGTCGACGCTCAACCGGTTCTGTTCGAGGAATCGATGGAAGACCATGCCGATGTGCTGACAGGCGTTGGTGATCATGTGGTCGATGAACTCATCGATCCGGCGCGGGTCGTCGGTGGCGGGGAAAGCGACCACGTCGTCCCAGCGGATCACCGTCCCGCTGCCGCGCAGTTCGATGCCCCAGTCCCGGTCCAACTCCGACTCGGCGAACCGGCGGGGAACCACGTCGCAGGCGAAGCTGCGCCCACCGTCGGCCGCCAAGCGCCAGCGCCGTCCGACCGCTTCGTGGCCCGCAGACCGCGACATCACCGTCAGGATCCTGGCCTGGCTGAACGACGCGGCTTTGAGGCCCAACCCGAAGTGGCCGAGGTCACCGTCTCCGTACTCACGTCGGCCGCCCACGGTCATCGCGGAGTCGATCGCGTCCGGCGACATGCCGTTTCCGTCATCGACCACGTAGAGCGAGGTCAGGCGCTCGCCGACCTTGACGATGCGCACGAGGACGTGTGTCGCGCCCGCGTCGATCGAGTTGTCGACCAGGTCGGCGAGAGCCGTCGGCAGCGAGTGGTTGCGACCGATGGCGTCCATCGCCCGAGGGTCGGGTGGTAGCTCGATGCTTCCCTCGGTCGGTACGGTCAGGCTCCACTCGGTCACAGGCTCCACCCCTACTCCTGTCAGGTGCGCTGGCCCGCTGGTGCGACAAGCCGCGCTGTACCCGATATACCCGACGGTGGCCTTTTCGTTAGCCGACGTTACCAAGATGATGTCGCCAACTCGAGTGCCGGGCTGAGCTGCGGTCCATTACAATGCCCCGCCCAGTTCGTTGAGGAACAACGAGTCGTCTGTTCGGTCTGGTGTTAACCTCGGGGATGCTCGGGTCGGCTAAGGTCGGTAAGGGTCCGTTGATCCAATTCCTCGCTGCTGGCAGGGGTTCGTCTAGGAGTCCGCAGCGAGGCGAATTCACATCGCGGTCCATCCACTCGCACGACCCGGCGTCCGGCCGGCTCCTCGCGATGGCGCCGATGCGTCTTTTCGCTCCGAAGCTCTTGACGGAGCGACGTGCTGCGGCAGTGGAAGCCGCCAGTCGACCGCGTCGCGGCGGACGAGTGTGGCGATGGAGACGTCGGACGGCAGGCTCCGATCAGGCCCGATGGTGCGCATGGCGGCCAGGTCGGACTCCCGGGCCGGGGTCGGCGCGCTACTTCGAGTGGCACCGGCACAACGTCTTCCGGGGTCGGCCGGACGGAGGTGTCGGTGGGGTCCATTAGGATCGGGCGATGGCTTCGCAAGAGGTGCTGCGAAGGGTCTTCGGTTACGAATCCTTCCGCGGGGACCAGCAGGAGATCGTGGACCACGTCGTCGCGGGCGGCGACGCGTTGGTGCTCATGCCGACCGGCGGCGGGAAGTCGTTGTGCTACCAGATCCCCTCGCTGGTGCGCGAGGGCACCGGGGTCGTCATCTCGCCGCTGATCGCGTTGATGCAGGACCAGGTGGACGCGTTGCGCGACCTCGGCGTGCGCGCCGGCTTCCTCAACTCCACCCAGTTCCCCGACGAGCGCGCCCTGGTCGAGGCCGAGTTCCTGGCCGGCGAGCTGGACCTGCTCTACCTCGCCCCGGAACGCCTGCGCACCGAGCAGACCACCCGCCTGCTGGAGCGCGGCCGGATCGCGTTGTTCGCCATCGACGAGGCGCACTGCGTCTCCCAGTGGGGCCACGACTTCCGGCCCGAGTACCTGGCGCTCTCGCACCTGCACGAGCGGTGGCCGGAGGTGCCCCGCATCGCGCTCACCGCGACCGCCACCCCGGCCACGCACGCCGAGATCGCCGAACGCCTCCGCCTCGGCGACGCCAAGCACTTCGTCGCGAGCTTCGACCGCCCGAACATCCAGTACCGCATCGTGCCCAAGAACGAGCCGAAGAAGCAGTTGCTGGAGCTGCTGCGCACCGAGCACCAGGGCGACGCGGGCATCGTCTACTGCCTGTCCCGCAACTCGGTGGAGAAGACGGCGGAGTTCCTGACCCAGAACGGCATCCCCGCCCTGCCCTACCACGCGGGCCTCGACGCGGGCACCCGCGCGCGCCACCAGTCCCGGTTCCTGCGCGAGGACGGGCTGGTGATGGTCGCCACCATCGCCTTCGGCATGGGCATCGACAAGCCGGACGTCCGGTTCGTCGCCCACCTCGACCTGCCCAAGTCGGTCGAGGGCTACTACCAGGAGACCGGCCGCGCGGGCCGCGACGGGCTGCCGTCCACCGCGTGGCTGGCCTACGGCCTGCAGGACGTCGTCCAGCAGCGCAAGATGATCGACGACTCCGAGGGCGACCAGCAGCACCGCCGCCGGCTCATGGCCCACCTGGACGCGATGCTCGCGCTGTGCGAGACGGTCGAGTGCCGCCGCGTGCGGCTGCTCGACTACTTCGGCCAGGCGAGCACGCCGTGCGGCAACTGCGACACGTGCCTCGCGCCGCCCGAGACGTGGGACGGCACGGTGGCGGCGCAGAAGGTGCTGTCCACGGTGGTGCGGCTGCGCAACGAGCGGCGGCAGAAGTTCGGCGCGGGCCAGACGATCGACATCCTGCTCGGCCGCAAGACCGCGAAGGTGATCCAGCACGACCACGACCAGCTCAAGGTCTTCGGCATCGGCACGGAGCTGAACGAGAGCGGCTGGCGCGCCGTGGTGCGGCAGCTCCTGGCGCAGGGCCTGCTCGCGGTGGAGGGCGAGTACTCCACTCTCGTGCTCACGCCGGCCAGCGACGAGGTGCTCTACCAGGGCCGCAAGGTGCTGATGCGGCGCGAGCCGGAGCGCTCGGCGAAGGTCAAGACCGCCAAGGCGGCCAAGGGCGCGCCGGTGGACCTGCCCGCCGAGGCCGCGCCGGTGTTCGAGAAGCTCCGCACGTGGCGCACGGCGCAGGCGCGCGAGCAGGGCGTCCCGCCCTACATCATCTTCAACGACGCGACGTTGCGGCAGATCGCCGCGACCGTGCCCACGACGCTGGACGAGCTGAGCGCGATCAGCGGCGTCGGCGAGAACAAGCTCGCCAAGTACGGGCAGCAGATCCTGGACACGCTGAGCGCATGAACGAACTCCGCGCGGACTGCACGCGCTGCTTCGCCCTGTGCTGCGTGGTGCCCGCGTTCGCCCAGTCGGTCGACTTCGCGATCGACAAGCCCGCCCGCACCCCGTGCCCCAACCTGCGCGACGACTTCCGCTGCGGCATCCACTCGCGGCTGCGGGACTCCGGGTTCCGCGGCTGCACGGTGTACGACTGCTTCGGCGCGGGCCAGCAGGTGTCGCAGGTGACGTTCGGCGGCACGAGTTGGCGCGACGACCCCGCGTCGGCACGGACCATGTTCGACGTGTTCCCGGTCATGCGGCAGTTGCACGAGCTGCTGTGGTACCTGACCGAGGCGTTGGAGCTGGAGCGCGCCCGCGCGCTGCACCCCGCCGTGCGCGAGCTGAGGGACGAGATCGAGGCCCTGACCGCCGGCACACCGGACGACCTCGTCGCGCTGGACGTCGGCCCGCGCTGGGAACGGGCGAACGCCCTGCTGCTGCGGGCCAGCGAGCTGACCCGCGGCAAGGGCAAGAACCGCCGCGGCGCGGACCTGGTCGGCAAGGACCTCACCCGCGCGACCCTGCGGGCGTCCACGCTGCGCGGCGCGTACCTGATCGGCGCCAACCTGACGAAGGCGGACCTGCGGCTGGTCGACTTCATCGGCGCGGACCTGCGCGGGGCCGACCTGTCCGGCGCGGACCTGACCGGGAGCTTCTTCCTCACCCAGGCCCAGGTGGACGCCGCCGCGGGCGACGAGGCGACCAGGCTGCCGAAGTCGGTGACCCGCCCGGCGCACTGGGTACGTCGGCAGGCGTAGGCGCACGAGCCGCCGCCGGGCCGACGCGGTGACGGGGCGGCCCGCGCCACGCTGTGCGCCATGATGAGACCGAACGCGCGCAAGTCCTGGGTGCTGCTGCACGTCATCACGTCCGTCGGCTGGCTGGGCGTCACGATCGGGATGCTCGTGCTGGCGCTGGCGGCGTTCGACGCGCCGCAGCTGTACCAGGCGATGTCCTTGCTCGGCGACGCCGTCGTGCTCCCGCTGGCGCTGGCCGCCCTGGTCACCGGGGTGGTGCTGTCGCTCGGCACGAAGTGGGGGCTGGTGCGGCACAAGTGGGTGCTGGCCAAGTTCGCGCTGACCGTCGTGGCCGTGGTCGCCACGACGTTCTCGCTGCGCTCGGCGCTGCACGAGGCGGCCGACGGCGTCGTCGGCACGGCGGGCGGCGACGTGCTGACCGCGGCCTGCGTCTCGCTGACCCTCTACACGGTGAACACGGCGCTGTCGGTGTTCAAGCCCTGGGGCCGGACCCGGTGGGGTGCAGCTCGGCCCGTCGGCGCTCGACCATCGTGACGAGGTCCGCCGGGTCGCACTCGGCGAGGTGGTCGCGGACCAGGTCGTGCGGGAACCGGTGCCCGTCGACCAGCAGCACCCGGTCCCGCGCGGATTGCAGGACCGCCTTGCGCCGCAAGGGGAACTCGTCCAGCGCGAGCGGCCGGGCGAGCAGTTCGGCGACCGGGTGCGCGGGCCGGTCCGCGAGCGGCGTGACGGCCAGGCCGACCAGCAGCCCGGTCACCGCGCCCCACGCCGACGGCCGGACCTCCGCGCCCGCGAGCCCCGCGAGGCCAACCCCGACGGCGCCTGCCGCCGGCAGCCAGCGCAGCCCGGTGACCGGCCGCACCCGCAGGCCCGACCACACCTCGCGCAGACCGCCGACGAACACGCCCGCCACCGCGCCCGTGCCGAGCCCGATCCCCAGGCCCGACACCAACTGCGGCGAAGGCCCCGTCACCACCATCACCCCGGCCGGCACGAGCGCGCACACCACGGCCCAGTACCGGTCGCGGGTGTTGCCGTAGCCGACGAGCAGCGTGACCAGGACGACCAGCGCGTACCCGACCGGCGCCGGCCACCGCGCGGCCGACGCGCCGAGCAGGCCGCCGAGCCAGGCCACCGCGCCGACCACCACGACCCCGGCCGCGAAACCCGTTGCCGCCCAGAGGTTCCCGCGGCGGGGATCACTGCGGGGCACCCGGAAGTCGCCGTGGGGCAAGGCGATCGTGGCGAGGGCGGCGACCGCGCCCGCGACCAGGCCCAGTCGGACACCGACCACGAAACCCAGTGCCGCCGCCGCGCCCGCCAACGCGCCCGGCGCGGCCCGCCGGAACATCCGCCACACCACCTCGGGGCCGACGAAGTCGAGCCACACGTGCCGCGGGGGCAGGTGCGACCGCGCCACCAGGTCGTGCCGGCGCCGCGCGATCCTGGCCAGGAAGCGCAGGGCGCGCACCGTCCGATCAGGACGGACGCCGCGGGCGGCCGACTCCACCACGTAGGTGTCCAGCACGCCCCGGTACTCGACCCGCCCGGCCCGGTAAGCCAGCGCCAGCAGCCCGAACGCGAGCGGCGTGCGCAGTTCGTCCCAGAGGTCCGGGTTCTTGTCCAGCTCGTCGCGCAGCCCGTCCAACCGCGGCCCGCACGCGTCGATCAGCTCCAGCACCACGGTGCGCGCCAACGGTTCCACGCGCACGACGCGGTACCGGGGCAGGTGCTCGTGCTCGTCGCCGTCGGTGCACACCACGACCTGCGGCACGTTCAGCGCGGTGATCCACGCCAGGCACTCGACCCGGTCCACCGGCGCGAGGTCGTCCAGCCCGTCGAACAGCAGCACCAGGTTGCGCTCCCGCAGCCACGCCCGGCCGACCCGCGGCGCGATCCGGTACCGGTCGGCCAGCACGCGCAGCAGCCACTCGCGGAAGTCGTCGTCACGCCGCCACCCGCCGAGGTCCACGACCACGGGGATCGGCCGGATCGGGTCGGCCGCGGCCCGCGCCAGCAACGCCTCGGCCAGCTCCAGCACCAACGTCGTCTTGCCCGCGCCCGGCTCGCCCACCACGACCAGCGGGTCGCGGATCCGGGTCGGCAGGCGCGGTCCGACGCGGGGCGCGACGCCGAGCTTCAGCCGGAGTTGTTCGGCCGGCGACCCGGCCACGCGCGCCCGCACGAACCGCTCGACCCGGTCCAGCGCCACCCGCCGGTTCGTCGGGTGCGCGGGACGCCGCCGCACGAGCAGCGCGGCCAGCCGGTCCCACGCCGCCAGGCACGCGGTGAGCGCGGACAGCCCAGCCAGCGCCGGCCACAGCCACGACGCGTACGGGCCGAGCACCCGCGGCGCGGACCCGCCGGTGACGGCGTTGACCGCCACCGGGACCAGCACCAGGACCGTCACCCCGCCGACCACGACCAGCGCGACCAGGCGGGCGGTGCGGCCCAGCCGGCCCCCGCCGCGTCGCGCGTCCATCTGCCCTCCCACCAGGTCGCGAACGACGGTAACGGCGTTCGCGGCGCGGGGGTAGGCGAGTTCCCGTGGTCGGGCGGTCACGCTGGGTGGTCCCGGCTCGGCCGGGGCGTGCGGCGGTTCAGCCCCGGAGGAAGTCCACCAGCAGGCGGTTGACCGCGGCGGGCTGTTCGAGGAAGCCGTAGTGGCCCGCGTCGGCCACCTCCTCGTACCGCGCGCCCGGGATGGCCTCGGCCACCTCGCGGGCCAGGTGCGGGGGCAGCACGCGGTCGTCGGCGAACCCCACCACCAGGCACGGCACGCTGATGGCGCGGTAGGCGTCGAGCCTGTTGTCGAACTCGTTCATCTCCATCTGGGCCCGCACGCCCTTGCCCACCGTCGAGCCGGTGAACTCGAAGACGTCCAGCCAGTCGCGCGCCACCACCGGGTCGCGCAGCGTCGCGGGGGACAGGTTCAGCACCGCGTTCACCGCCGCGTAGTACCGCGCCGGCAGCGTGATCCCCTGGTCGTGCAGCTCGCGCTCGCCCCGGGACAGCGCGTTCTGCACCGGGTCGTTGCGGCCCGCCGTGCCGAGCATGACGGCCTTCGACACCAGGTCCGGCCGGGCCAGCGCCAGCTCCTGCGCCACCCGCGCGCCCATGGACGTGCCGACCACGTGCGCCCGACCGCCCAGCGACTCGATCAACGCCGCGACGTCGCCCACCAGGTCCCCGATGACCATCCCGGACGCGCACTCGTCCGTCGGCGGGATGCCGCGGTTGTCCGGCGTCGCCACCCGGAACCCCGCCGCGCGCAGCGCGGGCACCTGGTGCGCGTGCCACACCCGGCCGGGGCTGCCGGTGCCCATCACGAGCACGACGAGGTCCCCCTCGCCCTCCACCTGGTAGCTGAGGTTGATCCCGTTGAGCGCGACGACCGGCATGGCCCGCAGGTTACTGATCGGCTCCACGCGACCGCTACGGGAACGCCGGGGTTGAAACTGACACCGGTGTCAGGTTCCACCATGCGGCATGCGCACCACCACGACACCGACGACCGCCGCGCCGGGCGCGGCGAAGCTGCCCCTGCGGCCACTGCTCGCGCTGGCCACGGCCGCGTTCACCACCGTCCTGACCGAGGCCCTGCCCGCCGGCGTGCTGCGCGGCATGAGCGCCGGCCTGGGCGTGAGCGAGGCCGCGACCGGCCAGCTCGTCACCGTCTACGCGATCGGCACGGTGGCGGCGGCGATCCCGCTGTCCACGATCACCTCCGGCTGGCCGCGCAAGCGCTTGTTGCTGGTGGGGGTGGCGGGGTTCGCGCTGGCCAACACCGTCACCGCCGCGTCCGCGGACTTCGCGCTCACGCTGGCCGCCCGGTTCGTCGCCGGCGTGGCGGCGGGCGTGGTGTGGGCGCTGCTGGCTGGCTACGCCCGCCGGATCGCGCCCGACCACCTGCGCGGCAAGGCGACCGCGCTCGTCATGACCGGCATCCCGGTCGCGTTGTCGCTCGGCGTGCCGGCCGGCACGTTCCTCGGGGGCGCGCTCGGCTGGCGCGCCGCGTTCTGGGCCGTGACGGCGATCGCCGCGGTGCTGCTCGGCTGGGTGGCGGCGGTCGTGCCGGACCTGCCCGGTCAGCCGCGCGGCGGCCGGATCCCGGTGGGTCGGACGCTCGCCCGGCCCGGCGTCGTGCCGGTGCTGGTCGTGGCGCTGGTGTTCGTGCTCGCGCACACGGTCCTCTACACCTACGTCGCCGCGTACCTGGCCCGCCTCGGCCTGGCCGACCGGGTGGACGCGGTGCTGCTGGTGTTCGGCGTCGCGTCGGTGGCGGGCATCTGGGTGGTGGGCGCGCACATCGACCGCCGCCTGCGCGTGCTCATGATCACGGCGGCGGTGCTGGTGGCGGTCGCGGTCACCGCGCTGGCCGCCGAACCGGCGTCGCCGCTCCTCGTGCACGTCGCGGCCGCGTTGTGGGGCCTGGGCTTCGGCGGGGTGCCGACGCTGCTCACCACGGCGGTCGGCGACGCGGGCGGCGAGGCCGCCGACCCCGCGCAGGCCCTGCTGGTCACGGTGTGGAACGCGGCCATGGCGGGCGGCGGCGTCGCGGGCGGCGTCCTGCTCGACCGGTTCGGCGCGGGCGCGTTGCCGTGGAGCGCGCTGGCGCTCCTCGTGCCGGTCGTGGTCGTCGTGGTCGCCGCCCGCGGGCACGGGTTCCCGGCGGTCCGCCGGTGATCAGCGCGGCCCGTGCTCGGCCCACTCGATCGCGGGGCAGCGGTCCATGACCATGTCCAGCCCGGCCTCGGTGGCCCGGCCGAACGCCTCCTCGTCGAGCACGCCGAGCTGGAACCACACCGCCTTCGCCCCGATCCGCACCGCCTCGTCGGCGAACTCGCCCGCCGCCTCGGACCGGCGGAACACGTCCACCACGTCGACCGGGAACGGGATGTCGGCCAGCGACGCGTAGCCCTGCTCGCCGTGCACGGTCGGCGCGTCCGGGTGCACGGGCACGATGCGCTTGCCGCGCTGCTGGAGGAACCGGGCCACGCCGTACGCGGCCCGGCTCGGGTTCTCGGCCAGCCCCACGACGGCCCAGGTCTCGCCCTCCGCCAGGATGCGGCGGATCTTCTCGGGGTCACCCCACGGTTCGGTCATGGCACCAGCGTAGGACGGGCTGACGTGAACCGTTTTCGCGTTTACTCTCGGGGTTCCGCCGCCGCGGAGCCTTCGAGAGGACGTCTTGATGCGCGCCACCCGACCAGTCCTGATCGCCACCCTCCTCGCGGCCGCGGCCCTCGCCGCGCCGGTCACCGCGCACGCCGGGACCGCCGACGGCGTCTACTACGTGCAGAGCGCCACCACGGGCCTGAACGCCGGCGTGTCGGGCACGTCCGTGCTCCAACGCCGGCCGAAGGGCGACGAGGACCACCAGCAGTGGACCCTCGTCGGCCGCACGCTGCGCGAGGGCGCGCAGTGCCTGGGCCGCCGGGGCGACCTGGCCGTGATGACGTCGTGCGACAGCGCCGACGCGCAGTGGGACGTGCTGCCCGACGGCGACTCCGACCGGTACCGCCTCAAGGTCCCCGGCGCGGACCGCCACCTGGTCGCCGTCGGCACGGACCAGGTGCGGGTCGGCGCCGGCGCGGACCTCTGGTACCTCACCCCCGTGTCCCCTCGGCGGGTGCCCGTGCCGCCGGAGGGCGAGCGGCGGCTGGACCAGGTCACGTTCCTCACCGCGCACAACGCCTACGCCAACGGCGTGGACGGCGGCTTCGCCCCGCCGTTCGTCAACCTCGCGCCGAACCAGGCGCGCGGCATCGAGCGGCAGCTCGCGGACGGCGTGCGCGGGTTCCAGCTGGACGTCCACCAGACCCCGGACGGCGCGATCCTGTGCCACAACAGCTGCACGTTGGTCAGCCGCCCGGTGGCGCTGTGGGTGGACCTGCAGCGGATCGTGGACTTCCTGCGCCGCAACCCGAACGAGTTCGTCACGGTGTTCCTGGAGGACTACGTCGCCGCCGAGGTGCTGCGCGCCGAGCTGGACCGCGTCACCGGCCTGCGGGACCTCCTGTTCCGCCCCGACCTCGCGGGCGTGCGGACCGGCGGCTGGCCGACCCTGAACACCCTGCGCGCCGCCGGCACCCGTCTCATGATCTTCACCGACCACGCCCGGTCGGGTGACGCGGTGCCGCGCGACAGCTTCGGCGTGATGTACCAGCCGGAGTGGACGGTGGAGAACCACTGGTCGATGGGACCCGGCCTGGGCGGCTCGGACTGGTCCTGTCACAGCCGCTGGAGCACGCCGCTCACCCGCACCGAGCCCGGCTTCCGGCCGCTGTTCGTGATGAACCACTTCCGCGACGTGCCGTTCACCGGCACGGCGACCACGGACAACGGCAAGCTCGCCGACCGGGCCCGCCGGTTCTGCGAGCCCGCCGCCCGCAAGACCCCCACCTACCTGGCCGTGGACCACTACCACCTGGGCGACCCGATGGCGGCGGTCCGGGCGCTGTCCGGCGAGCGGTTCTAGCGGGACCCCTCCTCCGGTCGCGCCAGCCCGCAGCCGGGGGCGGTCAGGTCGACCCGGCCGCCCCCGGTCAGGCACGGGACGATCTGGTGGGTCTGCTGCCCGTACCCGATGCCCTGGCGCACGGTCACCTCGCCGTTCGCGTCCACCTCGCACGGGTTGTTGTCCGTGCACCGCTCGCCGTCCTCGTTGCCGGTGTTGTTCACGCCGACCACCTTGCCCGTGGCCACGTCCACCACGGGGGAGCCGGACGTGCCGCCCCTGGTGCGGCACGCCTCGGTGTAGCGCAGCGAGCCCCGCCACGTGTACCGGCCCTCGCGCAGCTCGTGCACGTAGCCGTCCACCTCGCAGGAGTAGGTGCGCCGCCAGTAGCCCGAGACCACGGTGATGTCGATGCCGTCGCCGGGGTGCTCGGCCGACAGCTCCAACGCCCGCGAGCCCAGCCGCTCCAGGTCGGCGTAGGTGGAGGTGATCCGGTAGAGCGCGACGTCGGTGCCGAACATGGTGGCGTAGACCAGGGAGGAGGCGCGCAGCGTGCCGAGCGAGCCGTCGCCGGAGGCGTTGAGCAGGGTGAACTCCCGCTCCGACGGCTCGTCCCGGACGACCTCGCGGGCTCCCAGGAACCGCACGCAGTGCCCGTTCGTCATGACCAGCGCCGGGTCCGACGGTTCGTGCTCGGGCGGCCGGACGACCGCGCCGGAGCAGCCCTTCAGGGACACGGTCCCGGTGAAGTCGACGTCGGCCCGCGCGGGCGCGACCGGCGCGGCGGTCGCGGGGACGGCGGTCGCGGGCACGGCGGACAGGGACAGCAGGAGCGCGGCGAGCACCGCTACCGGATGGCGCATGGGCGTTGATCCAATCAGCCGAACCCGGGGGCCGCACGCCCGTTCACCCGCTCGCGTCACGGGAGGGCGGGCGCGCGGCGGTCTCGCGGCCCGCCCTGTCCCGCCCTGCCCGGCGAACCCTGCCCTTGCCCGCCGAACCCCTGCCCGCCGAACCCTCCGCCCGCCGATGCCGACCCCGGTCTCGGCCTACCGCCAGGCGTGCCGTGCCGGCCGGCAGTGGCGCTACTCGCCCTTCTGCCCGTCCGCCAGCTCGCGCAGGAAGTCCAGGTGGCCGACGTGCCGGCCGGTCTCCTGGACCAGGTGCGCGAGCACCCAGCGCACCGTCCGGCCCCGGCCGTCGCGGTCGCCGCGCGTGCGGTCGTCCGGCCCGAGCCCGTCGAGCGCCCGCGCCGAGTGCTCCCACTCCGCCCGGTACTCGGCGATGACCGACTCGACCGTGTCGCCCTCCCGCAGCCGCCACGACGCGTCCGCGTCCTCGCCCCACAGCGACGGCAGGTCCGCACCGCCCGTCTCGATCGACAGCCACCACCGCTCCACCGCCGTCAGGTGCCGCAGCACGCCGAGCGCGCTCACCACCGGCGACGTCGGGATCGGCGCGGCCGAGGCGTGCTCCCGGCTCAGGCCCTCCACCTTGGACACCGCGGTCAGGCGCAGGAAGGTCAGGAACTCGGTCAGCAGCCGCAGCTCGTCGTGGGCGGCCACCTCGGGCCACACCCGCTCGTTCGAACTCATGTTCGACACCTTAGGTCAGGCGGGTCCGGCGGTACCACCGCGGTGACGTGGTGACCGGCGGTTTCAGCGCGGCTGCCCGCACCACCAGCACGTTGGGCCCCGGCCGTGTCGCGTACTCGTCCAGCCGCTCCCGGAACGCCGCGCCGAAACCGTCCACGGCGGACGCCTCCACGCCGAAGCTCCCCGCCAGCGCCACGAAGTCCGGCGACCGCAGGTCCACCCCGAAGGGCTCGTGGCCGGCCCGCACCTGGTCGTGCCGCAGCATCCCGTACCCGCCGTCGTCCACCAACACGACGGTGACCGGCAGCCGCTCCTGCGCGGCCGTGGCCAGGTCGCCGCACGCGAACAGGAACCCGCCGTCGCCGCACACCGCCACCACCCGGCCGGTCAGCGCCGCGCCCAGCGCCGCCGGGAACCCGAACCCGAGCGTGCCCCACCCGACCGGGTAGGCGAGCCCGCGCGGCCGGGTGATCCGGCCGAACCCGCCGACCCAGTACCCGGCCACGCACATGTCGGCCACCACCCGCCGGCCCTCCAGCGCCTCCAGCAACGGGACCGCGCGCGGCTCGTCCGCCTCCACCGCCTTGCGCACCAGGTCGTTCAGCTCCGCCACCCGGTCGGCCATGCCGTTCTCCGGGCGCGCGGGCACGGCGGCGGCCAGCGCCGACACCACCACCCGGGCGTCGCCGCGCAGCGTCACGTCCGGCCGGTAGTTGCGGATCGCCTCGACGTTGACGTTCAACAACCGCGGCGGCGCGGGTTGCAGCCAGTTCTGGGTCATCATCCCGTCGAAGTCGCTGCCCACCCCGATGACCAGGTCCGCCTCGTCCCACAGCGCGCCGACCTCGGGCAGGTGCACCGGTCCGTGCACCACGTGCGGGTGATCGACCAGCCCGCGCGCGCCGTACGTGGTCACGATGGGCGCGCCGATGCGCGAGGCCAGCTCGCCCAGCGCCGCGCCCGCCCCTGACCGCGCCGCGCCGCCGCCGGCCCAGATCAACGGCCGCTCCGCGCCCGCGACCAGCTCCACCCCGGGACCCACGTCCGGCGCGGACGGGGCCCGCGTCGGGATGCGGCTCCACACCCCGGCGTCCGCGGTGAGGAAGTCGGTCGGCACGCCCAGGTACACCGGGCCCTGCGGCGCGGTCGTGGCCAGCAGCGCGGCGCTGTCGGCGTAGATGCCGACCGACTCCGCCTCGCGCAGCGTCCACCCGCCCTTGACCACCGGCAGGAACATCGCGCGCTGGTCACGCGTCTCGTGCAGCGTGCCGCGGTACTCGCCGGGGCGGCGCAGCGACGACGGGATGTCGGTGGCGACGATCAGCACCGGCGACCCGGACGCGTACGCCTCGCCGGTCGCGCCCAGGCAGTTCGCCGCGCCCGGACCGGTGGTCACCAGGGCCACGCCCAGCCGGCCGGTGGCGCGGGCGTAGCCGTCCGCCGCGTACACCGCCGTCTGCTCGTGCCGCACCCCGACCAGGCGGATGCCGGAAGTGCGCAGCGCCTCCCACACGGGCAGGTTGTGCACACCGGGCAGCCCGAACACGACCTCGACGCCGTGCGCGGCCAGCACACCCAGCAACCGCTCCGCCCCGCTCACCATGCGCCAGACGCTAGGGACGCGCGGCCCCCGGGGCAACGGTGCGCTATCGTCGGTGACGGCGTGTGCGAGCAGACGTGAGGCTGGAGCCACTCCCCGGCAACCGGGTGGCGTGATCCGCCGCGGGGTGAGGGCACCCCTGCTCGCGAGGTACACCGAAGACCGTTGAACGACGCGTGACGCGTCCTTGTTGCGCCGGGCCGGGCGGCGGGAGCGAGGACTGCCATGGCGCGATCGTCGTTGACCGAGCAACTGGTCGACCTCCGCCGGAGCTACACCGGCGAGAACCTCACCCAGGCCGTGCCCGCGGTGAAGGCCGTGCTGCACGGCCTGCCCGACGACCGGCGCGAACGCGTGGTCGACGCGCTGCACGGCAAGGCCGACGTGCGCGGCCTGTTCCTGCCCGACGCCGAGCACGACGACCAGCGCGCGCTGGAGTGCGTGCTGCTCAAGGCGGGCCTGGACGCCGCCGGGCACCTGCAACTGCGCCCGCCCGCGAGCATGCTGCGGCCGGCGCACGCGTTCCGCACCGTCGAGCCGTTCGCGCACCCCCGCGTGCACCTCACCGAGCACGCCCTCGGGCCGCTGCTGTACGAGCTGCTGCCGCGCCACGACGAGTCGTGGGTCGCGGGGGTGGCCGGCCTGCGCGTCACCCACCACCCGCGGTCGGTGGAGCTGCGGCTGATCGGGCTCGACGCGGCCGTGCACCTGGCGGGCGTGGACGAGCGCGCGTGGGCCGAGGGCATGCGGTACGTGCACAACCTGCTCAAGGGCCGCCGGATGAGCAGCGCGTTCATCGACGGCCCGCTGACCCGGGTGGAGCAGGACCACCTGGACGAGACGCCGTACCCGACCGGCGTGGGCAGCGCGGTGCTGCGCCGCTACCACCTGTTCAGCGCCGCGCCGTGGGTGCGGGCGCTGGTGCAGGGCGACCGGTGGTGGGTCGAGTGGCCCACGAGCCTCGGCGTGCCGAAGATCGCGGACCGGTTGCTGCACCCGGTGTTCGGCCTGCCCGGCTCGGTGGAGGTGCCCAGCGCGGGCGGCGGCCTCGGCCTCTCCACCGGCTGGTACGACCTGTACCTGCGCGAGGTCGAAGCGCCGAACCCCGAGCACGAACCGGCGCTGGCGGCGGCCGAGTGGCCCGAGGGCGTGACGGGGTGGTGGGAGCCGCCGCACGCGGTGCGGTAACCGGCGGGGGAGCGGGTCCGGCGACGGCCGCTTCGTTCGGTGCGGCGGGCGGCGGCCCCGAACCCACCCGACCACCCCGCCCGGTTGGCCGGCGAGCCGGGCGGAACCGACACCGGCCGCCGGCCGCCCGGCCCGGTCTTGCCGTGCCCGCCTGCCACTGCCGCGCCCCGCCCCGCCCGGCCTGGCCTGACCCGGCCCCGCCCCCGCCCGGCCCCGCCCGGGTCTGCTCGGCCCTGCCTGGCCCGGCCCTGCCTGGCCTGGCCCGGCCCTGCCTGGCCC
>NZ_JBSGBG010000017.1:49188-165387 GCF_053601135.1 Actinosynnema sp. NPDC004786
CCTGCCTGGCCTGGCCCGGCCCTGCCTGGCCCGGCCCTGCCTGGCCTGGCCCGGCCCTGCCTGGCCCGGCCCTGCCTGGCCTGGCCCGGCCCTGCCTGGCCCGGCCCTGCCTGGCCTGGCCCGGCCCTGCCGCGCCCTGCCCGGCCCTGCCGCGCCCTGCCCGGCCCGGTCCTGCCCGGCCCCGCCCCGCTCGCCCGGTCCTGCCCAGCCCCCAGCTCTGCCCGGCCTGGTGCGCGCGAAGCCCGGGCGGGCGGTGTCGGGTCGGGTGGAGTCGGTGCGGTCGCCGGGTCGCGCGTCGGCCGGCTGTCCGCTCGGGCCGGTGCGTGAGAAGTTGCCGGGAACCGGTGCGGTAACCGGCGGGCGTGCGATCCCGCGTTCGGCCGATCGCGGCCACCCGAACCGACGAAGTCGGACCCGGTGGCCGTGATCACGGCCCAACCGCGCGGACAGCGCCGGGCCCGCCGGTAGACTGCGGTTTCACGCGACGCGACCGCGTCGAGCCGCCGTCAGAGTGTCAGGAGGACCCCGGTGACCCATCCGGCTGCCGAGGCCCAGCCAGAGGTCACGCCCCGGCGTGTCCTCGTGGCCGAGGACGAAGCCCTCATCCGCCTCGACCTGGTCGAGATGCTCCGCGAGGAGGGGTACGAGGTGGCCGGTCAGGCCGCCGACGGCGACGAGGCGGTCACGCTGGCCACCGAGTTGCGGCCCGACCTGGTCATCATGGACGTGAAGATGCCGAAGGTCGACGGCATCGAGGCCGCGTCGGTGATCGCGGGCAAGCGCATCGCGCCGGTCGTCATCCTCACCGCGTTCAGCCAGCGCGACCTGGTGGAGCGGGCCCGGGACGCGGGCGCGATGGCCTACCTGGTCAAGCCGTTCGCCAAGCGCGACCTGGTGCCCGCCATCGAGTTGGCGATGAGCCGGTTCGCCGAGCTGCAGGCGTTGGAGAACGAGGTCGCCGGGCTCACCGAGCGGCTGGAGACGCGCAAGGTCGTCGAGCGCGCCAAGGGATTGCTGATGACCAAGCAGGGTCTGTCGGAGCCCGAGGCATTCCGCTGGGTGCAGCGCACCGCGATGGACCGCCGCACGACCATGAAGGCCGTCGCGGAAGCCGTCATCGAAAACTTCGGGTGAGTATCACCACTGCGATACCTGTTCGAGTATCGGACGGGTCCCGTTGGTCATTCTTGGTTACTGCGCGCATTGACCTTGTGACCTGCGGCGATTTGAGCTGGATTTGAGGTTGTTAACCGCAGGCGATTTTCCCGTGACTACCGTCACGATGTGGACACAGAGCAGTAAGACCACCTGTTCACCGAGTTCAACTGAAGCTACGTTCCTGCCCTAACCCACGCCCTCGTGTGAGGGCTCCGCCTACCGGCGGGCTGGTTGGTCATGGGAGGTATTCCGGTGTCAGGAGCACGACTCGGCCGAGTTCTGGCGCTGGCGGCGGCTTCGTCGCTGGTGCTCGCGGCTTGCGCTGGAGGCGGCGGCAGTGGCGACGGGGGCGGCGACGTCACCTCGGTCAAGATCGGGTTCATGGGTGACCTCACCGGTGAGAACGCGGCGATCGTGATCCCGCCCCGGAACGGGGCCGTGATGGCGGTCGAGGAGTACAACGCCAAGAACCCCAAGATCAAGATCGAGCTGGTGCCGTACGACAGCCAGGGCAAGGCCGACCAGGCCACCTCGCTGATCACGAAGGCCATCACCCAGGACAAGATCGTCGGCCTCATCGGCCCGGCGTTCTCGGGTGAGTCGAAGGCCATCGGCGGTCAGCTGGAGGAGGGGAAGATCCCCAGCATCTCGCCGTCCGCGACGAACCCCGACCTGGCCAACAACGGCTGGACCTACTGGCACCGCGTCGTGGCGAACGACTCCGACCAGGGCCCCGGCATCGCCGACTTCCTGGTGAAGGCCAAGAGCCCGAAGAAGGCGTTCGTCCTGTCCGACGACCAGGAGTACAGCGTCGGCCTGGCCGACGCCGTCGCCAAGTCGTTCGAGGGCGCCGGTGTCACGGTCGAGCGGGACAAGTTCTCGAAGGACGCGTCCGACTACTCGTCCACGGTCACGAAGGTCGCCGCGGCCAACCCGGACGTCATCGTCTTCGGCGGTTACTACGCGCAGGCCGGCCGCCTGCTCAAGCAGCTCCGCGACGGTGGCGTGAAGACCATCTTCGCCTCCGGTGACGGCTCGCTCGACCAGCAGCTCGTGACCGGCGCCGGCGCCGACGCGGCCGAGGGCGCCGTCCTCGCCTGCCCGTGCAACATCCCGACGTCGGACGTCACGGGCGCGCTGAAGACGTTCTTCGACAACTACAAGAAGAGCGCGAACGTCGACCCGGCGATCTACGCGACCGAGGGCTACGACGCCGCGACCGCCTTCATCAAGGCCGTCGAGGCGGGCAACACCACCGGCGAGAAGATCAACGAGTTCCTCAAGACCGTCAGCTTCGACGGTGTCTCCAAGCCGATCAAGTTCAAGGCGAACGGCGAGCCGGAGAACAACGCGATCTTCATCTACCAGGTGAAGGACGGCAAGGTGAAGCTGCTGGGCGCGGCCGAGTCCGCCAAGCTCGAAGGCTGAGCCGAGACGGAATAGGCAGCAAGCTGGCGCGCTGGGGAGCGGGAGTGTCGTGGGAACGACAGCTCCCGCTCCCCACCCCTATGGCGAAGTTTCTCTCCCCGCCCGTCTCGTGAGGCAAACCTGTCATGCTTGATGATTTCCTCAACCAGTTCCTACCCAGCACGGTGGGCGGACTGGTGTTCGGCTCCATCTACGCGCTCGTCGCCCTCGGCTACACGATGGTCTACGGCGTGCTGCGTCTGATCAACTTCGCGCACTCCGAGATCTTCATGATCGGCACGTTCACGTCGCTCGTGGTGATCACCGCGATCGCACCCGCGTCGCCGCTCACCGGGATCGCCCTGTTCGGCGTGATGCTGTTGATCATCGTGCTGTCCGCCGCGGTATCCGGCGGCGCCGCGGTCCTGCTGGAGCTGGTGGCCTACCGGCCGCTGCGCAGAAAGGGCGCGACCCGGCTCACCGCGCTGATCTCCGCGATCGGCGCGTCGCTGTTCCTCCAAGAGCTGTTCGCGCTGGTCATCATCCCCTGGTTGACCGGCAACGCGGGCCGCAACCAGCAGTCCTCGCCGCGCATCGTCGACCGCGACACGGTGTTCACCATCGGCAACGCGGCCGTCCGCGTCGACCACATCATCGTCGTGGTCGCGGCGGTCATCATGATGATCGCGCTGGACCGCGTGGTGAACCGGACCAAGATCGGTCGCGGCATCCGCGCCACGGCGCAGGACCCCGAGGCCGCCGTCCTCATGGGCGTCAGCATCGACAACATCGTGCGGGTCACCTTCCTGCTCGGCGGCGCGATGGCGGGCGTGGCGGGCGCGCTGTACCTGATGGAGTTCGAGAACACGGTCTTCAACGTCGGTTTCGTGCTCGGCATCAAGGCGTTCACCGCCGCCGTGCTCGGCGGTATCGGCAACCTGCGCGGTGCCCTGCTCGGCGGTATCGTGCTCGGCCTCATCGAGAACTGGGGCGCGATCTTCCTGGGTTCGGAGTGGAAGGACGTGATCGCGTTCACCGTGCTGGTGGTCGTGCTCATGTTCCGGCCGACCGGCATCCTGGGCGAATCCCTGCAGAAGGCCCGCGCATGAAAGGCAACGGAGTGACTGGCAACGCGAATCCGTTGAGGCGCGTGGGCGCCCTGTTCGACGGCGCACGCGACTGGTGGGAGCACGCCAAGACCTGGCAGCGGTACCTGGTGTACCTGGGCGCGATCGTCTTCGCGCTGATCCTCCCGGCGCCGTGGATCGGGACGTTCATGTCGCCCGGCTCCGACTGGACGACCGTGCTGATCTACCCGATCGGCACCTACATCCTGCTGGCCGTCGGCCTGAACGTCGTGGTCGGCCAGGCGGGCCTGCTCGACCTCGGTTTCGTCGCGTTCTTCGCCATCGGCGGCTACACGCTCGCCTACTTCGCCACCGAGCACGGCTGGTCCTACTGGCCGACGGTGGTGTTCGGCATCTTCCTGGCGGCCGTCTCGGGCGTGATCCTCGGCGCGCCGACGCTGCGGTTGCGCGGCGACTACCTGGCGATCGTGACGCTCGGCTTCGGTGAGATCATCCGCATCACCGCGAACAACACCGACGAGATCGGTGGCGCGCGCGGCATCACCGGGATCCCGCACCCGGACGACATGCCCTACCTGGGCCTGGAGTTCGGCGTGCTGCCCGCGCCGTACTACTACCTGATCGTGGCCGCCATCGTGTTGGTCATCATCTTCTCGGTGCGGTTGCAGAAGAGCCGCGTGGGTCGCGCGTGGGCGGCGATCCGCGAGGACGAGGACGCGGCCGAGCTGATGGGCGTGCCGACGTTCAAGTTCAAGCTGCTGGCGTTCGCCATCGGCGCGATGATCGGCGGCCTGGCCGGCGGCATCTACGCGGGCAAGGCCGTGTTCATCGAGCCGAACACGTTCCCGTTCATCCTGTCCGCGACCATCCTCGCCGCGGTCGTGCTCGGCGGCTCGGGCAACCTGCCCGGCGTCATGCTCGGCGCGTTCGTCATCGCCTGGCTGCCCGAGCGGTTCCGCGAGGTCGACTGGTTGAAGACGGCGCTCGGCGGCAAGGACCCGGCCGAGTTCCGCATCCTGCTGTTCGGCGGCGTGCTCGTGCTGATGATGGCGTTGCGGCCGGAGGGCCTGCTGCCCTCCCGCAGGCGCAAGGCCGAGCTGCACGAGGGCACCGGCGGCATGGGCACCATGGGCGCCGAGGTCGCGGGTCCGGACACCGAGGTCTCGACGACGGAGGCGGCCAAGTGAGCACTCCCGTCCTTCAGCTGGACAACGTGACCATGCGCTTCGGCGGCGTGGTCGCCCTGCGCGAGGCGAAGATCAGCGTCGGCCAGGGCGAGATCTTCGCCCTGATCGGGCCCAACGGCGCGGGCAAGACCACCGTGTTCAACGTGGTCACCGGCGTCTACCAGCCCACCGAGGGCCAGGTGCTGTTCAACGGCGCGCGGATCGACGGCAGCAAGCGGTTCAAGATCACCAAGATGGGCATCGCCCGCACGTTCCAGAACATCCGGCTGTTCCACAACATGTCGGCGCTGGAGAACGTGATGGTGGGCGCGGACGCGCACCACAAGACCGGTGCGATCGGCGCGACGCTCAACCTGCCCTGGCACCGGAAGGAGGAGCGGCGCGGCCGCGAGCTGGCGCGGGAGCTGCTCGACTTCGTCGGCATCCCCGGCCGGATGACCGAGACCGCGAAGAACCTCCCGTACGGCGACCAGCGGCGGCTGGAGATCGCCCGCGCGCTGGCCACGGACCCGAAGCTGCTCCTGCTCGACGAGCCGGCGGCCGGCATGAACCCGGCCGAGAAGGAGGCGTTGCAGGCGCTGATCCGCAAGATCCGCGACAGCGGCCGGACCGTGCTGCTGATCGAGCACGACATGAGCCTGGTCATGGGCGTCAGCGACCGCGTCGCGGTGCTGGACTTCGGCCAGCTGATCGCAGAAGGGCTCCCGCAAGAGGTGCAGAACAACCCGAAGGTGATCGAGGCGTACCTGGGGGTGTCCGAAGATGCTTCTTGAGCTGAAGGACATCCACGTCCACTACGGCAAGATCGCCGCGATCAAGGGCATCAGCCTGGAGGTCGCGGACGGTGAGATCGTCTCGCTGATCGGCGCGAACGGCGCGGGCAAGACCACCACGCTGAAGACGATCTCCGGGCTGCGCCCGCTGACCAGCGGCCAGGTGCTGTTCAACGGCCAGGACATCTCCAAGATGCCGGGGCACAAGCGGGTCGTCGCGGGCATCGGGCAGTCGCCGGAGGGCCGGGGCGTGTTCCCCGGCATGACGGTGCAGGAGAACCTGCTGATGGGCGCCTACACCCGTCGTGACTCGCTCGACGCCGACCTGGCCGAGGTCTACGAGCTGTTCCCGCGGCTGGCGGAGCGCAAGAACCAGTTCGGCGGCACGATGTCCGGCGGCGAGCAGCAGATGATCGCCATCGGCCGGGCGTTGATGACCAAGCCGAAGGTGCTCCTGCTGGACGAGCCGTCGATGGGCCTCGCGCCCATGCTCATCGCGCAGATCTTCGAGATCATCAAGGAGATCAACCAGCGCGGCACGACCGTGCTGCTGGTCGAGCAGAACGCGCAGCAGGCGCTGAAGCTCTCCGACCGCGCGTACGTGCTGGAGACCGGCCGGGTCGTCAAGAGCGCCCCCGGCCCGGAGCTGCTGGACGACCCCCAGGTGCGCGCGGCGTACCTCGGCGGTCACTGACGGTGACCGGGATCCCGCCGGTCCGGCTACGGCTGGGCCAGCGGGATCTCGGTGCCCGCCTCGTCCTTCATGTCGGTCAGCGTCGGCCCGCCGTAGACGCGCAGGGCCAGCGGCTTCACGTCCCGGGGCACGTCGTAGTAGACGTCGTACTCCAGCCGCACGTTCGCGCCGAGGTCCAGCGACTCCGGCTGCCGCTTGATCGTCATGGCCTGCGAGTCCACCTCGTGCTCGCCGCGGCGGTCGTCCACCAGGACGTGCCGGCGGGCGTTGAACTGCACGCTGCTGCGACCGTTGTTGATCACGCTCATCCGGATCCGGACGAACTGGCCCTTGGCGTGGAACTCGGCGTGGCTGCCGATCAGCGTCGGCATCTCGGTGGTGAGCCCGACCAGCGTGAACGCGGTGTCGCCGTCCGCCGTGGTGGGGATCTTGAGCGGCTTCTCGTCCGGCCGCACGGTCTCCGGGGGCACCGGGTAGGTGGCCGCCGGCGAGGCCGACGTCTCGGGGCCCGCGACCACCGGCGCGTCACCGCACCCGGCCGCCGCCAGCACCACGGCCATCACCGCCACCAGACGCCGCACGTCCACCTCCGCCTCACCCGCTGCACCTCGAATTGCACACCCGCGGGACCCGAATCGCATTTCACCCGATCGGGTCGTTTCGGGTTCACCCCTTCGTGGCTTCCTTGAGGAAGCAGGTCAGCCGGGCCGTGCAGGCGCGCCGCCCCTGCTCGTCGGTGATGACGATCTCGTAGGTGGCGGTGCTGCGACCGCGGTGGATCGGCGTGCACACCCCCGTGACGACACCCTCGGCGACGGCCCGGTGGTGCGTGCACGACAGCTCCAGGCCCACGGCCATCCGCTCCGGGGCGGCGTGCATGGCCGCGGCGACCGAGCCCAGCGTCTCGGCCAGCACCGCGTTCGCGCCGCCGTGCAGCAGCCCGTACGGCTGGCGGTTGCCCTTGACCGGCATCGTCCCGACCAGCCGGTCGGCATCCCATCGGGTGATCTCGATGCCGAGCTTCGTGGTGAGCTGCTCGTGGGCGACGGCCTGGTCGGCGCCGGGCATGTCCTCGGGGGCTGGCGTCACGGGTTGCTCCAGTCGGTGCAGAACTGTCGGACCCCCACCCTAGACTCGCCGCGTGAGCACTTCAGAAGCCTCCCGCCTGCTGCTGGTCGACGGCCACTCCATGGCCTACCGCGCCTTCTTCGCGCTGCCCAAGGAGAACTTCCAGACGGGCACGGGCCAGACCACCAACGCGGTCTACGGCTTCACGTCGATGCTCATCAACCTGCTGCGGGACGAGAAGCCGACGCACATCGCGGTGGCGTTCGACGTCTCGCGCAAGACGTTCCGCACCGAGGCCTACGCGGAGTACAAGGCCGGTCGCAGCGAGACGCCGGACGAGTTCCGCGGCCAGGTGAGCCTGATCGAGGACGTGCTGGGCACGCTGAACATCCCGGTGCTGTCCAAGGCCAACTACGAGGCCGACGACCTGATCGCCACGCTGACCACGCAGGCCACGGCGCTGGGCTTCGAGGTGCTGATCTGCACCGGCGACCGCGACGCGTTGCAGCTGGTCACCGACCGGGTGACGGTGCTGTACCCGGTCAAGGGCGTGTCCGAGATGGCCCGCTACACCCCCGAGCTGGTGCTGGAGAAGCAGGGCGTGCCGCCCGAGCTGTACGCCGACTACGCCGCGGTGCGCGGCGACTCGTCGGACAACCTGCCGAACACCCCCGGCGTCGGCCCGAAGACGATCGTGAAGCTGCTCACCCAGTTCGGCTCGCTGAACGGCCTGATCGACCACGTCGACGAGGTGCCGGGCAAGGTCGGCGAGGCGCTGCGGGCCAACCTGGCCAACATCATGCTGAACCGGCAGCTCACCGAGCTGGTGCGGGACGTGGAGCTGCCCGTGGGCCCGGCCGACCTCCAGGCCCGGCCGTGGGACCGGGACGCGGTGCACCGGCTGTTCGACGAGCTGGAGTTCCGGGTGCTGCGGGACCGGCTGTTCTCCACCCTGTCCACCGCCGAGCCGGAGGCCGACGAGGGCTTCGCGGTCCGCGGCGGCGAGGTGCCCGCGGGCGGGGTGGCGGCCTGGCTCGACGCGCACGCGCGGTCCGGCCGGGTCGGCGTCGCCTTCCGCGCCGCGAACGGCGACCTGGAGGGCCTGGCGCTGGCCGCGGTCGGCGGCGAGGGCGGGTACGTCGAGGTCGCGTCGCTGACCGAGGCGGACGAGAACGCGCTGGCCGCGTGGCTGGCCGACGAGTCGGTGGCGAAGGCGGCGCACGACCTGAAGCTGCCGCTGCGGGCGTTGCGGGCGCGCGGCTGGCGGCTGCGCGGCGTGACCAGCGACACCGCGCTGGCCGCCTACCTGGTGCGGCCGGGCCAGCGGTCGTTCGCGCTGGACGACCTGGCGCTGCGCTACCTCAAGCGGGAGCTGCGCGCCGAGGAGCCCGACGACGGGCAGCTCTCGCTGCTCGCCGACGAGGCCGAGGAGCGGCAGAAGACGGCCCAGGCGGCGATCGTGCGGGCGTTCGCGGTGGCGGAGCTGGCCGACGCGCTGGACGCGGAGCTGGTGGCCACCGGCCAGGAGTCGCTGCTGGCGACCCTGGAGCTGCCGCTGATGATGGTGCTGGACGAGGTGGAGGCGGTCGGCATCGCGATCGACGCCGAGCACCTGGCCGCGTTGGAGGCGCACTTCGCGGCGGGCGTGAAGCAGGCCGCGCAGGACGCGTACTCGGTGATCGGCAAGGAGATCAACCTCGGCTCGCCCAAGCAGCTGCAGACCGTGCTGTTCGACGAGCTGCAGATGCCGAAGACGAAGAAGACCAAGACCGGGTACACGACGGACGCGGACGCGTTGCAGAACCTGCTGGAGGCCACCCAGCACCCGTTCCTCCAGCACCTGCTCGCGCACCGGGACGTGACCAGGCTGAAGTCGACCGTCGACGGGCTGCTCAAGTCGGTGGCCGACGACGGCCGCATCCACACCACGTTCCACCAGACGATCGCGGCGACGGGGCGGCTGTCGTCCACCGACCCGAACCTGCAGAACATCCCGATCCGCACCGACGAGGGCAGGCGCATCCGCGAGGCGTTCGTGGTCGGGCCGGGCTTCGCCGAGCTGATGACGGCGGACTACAGCCAGATCGAGATGCGGATCATGGCGCACCTGTCCGAGGACGAGGGCCTGATCGAGGCGTTCCGCAGCGGCGAGGACCTGCACACGTTCGTCGCGTCCCGGGCGTTCTCGGTGCCGACCTCGGAGGTCACCGCCGAGCAGCGCCGCCGGGTCAAGGCCATGTCGTACGGCCTGGCGTACGGGTTGTCCGAGTACGGGCTCGCCCAGCAGCTGCGGATCTCGGCGGCCGAGGCGCGGGAGCAGAAGGAGGCGTACTTCGCCCGGTTCGGCGGGGTGCGCGACTACCTGCACGCGGTGGTGGAGGACGCGCGGAAGAAGGGCTACACCGAGACGATCCTCGGCCGCCGGCGCTACCTGCCCGACCTGACCAGCGACAACCGCCAGCGCCGCGAGATGGCCGAGCGGATGGCGTTGAACGCGCCGATCCAGGGCAGCGCGGCGGACATCATCAAGGTGGCGATGCTCGGCGTGTTCCGCGCGCTGGAGGAGTCGGGCCTGCGGTCGCGGATGCTGCTGCAGGTGCACGACGAACTGGTGCTGGAGATCGCCGAGGGCGAGCGGGAGCAGGTCGAGTCGCTGGTGCGCGCGCAGATGGGCGGCGCCTACGAGCTGTCGGTGGAGCTGGAGGTCTCGGTGGGCGTCGGCCGTTCCTGGGACGCCGCCGCCCACTGAGCCCCGCTGTCCGGCCGCGTGGTCGGGGGAGGGTCAGTCGAGGTAGCAGTACCAGCTGTACCCGTCCCACTCGTCGCGGAAGTCGGGCTTGGCCCATTGTTCGCGGTACTGCCACTGGCAGGCGGCGCTCATGTTGATGTCCACCAGGCCGCCGTCCTGCTCGACGCAGCGCCAGTCCCAGACGGTGCCGGGGTCGAGCAGGGTGAGGTCCCGGTGGCCGAACGCGACGCAGAACTGGGCGAGGTCCACCCCGCCCAGCTCCGTGCGCTGCTCGTCGGGCGGGTCGGGCGGGGTGGTCGCGGCCGCCGCGCCCGCCGCCGTGCCGAGCGCGAACGCCACCCCGAGCGCCGCCGCCAGTGCCCTCGCTGCCCTCGCCATCAGGGGTCCTCCTTCGCCGTCGGGTCCGGGTTCCCGACCCTAGGAGGCACATTTCCGTGCCGGCAATTCCCGAATGGAGTGCACGCGAAGATATCCGATGGAGTGCGATAATTCACCGGAAAGGGAGTCCTCATTCCGGTGGTGCGCACGAATGGTGACGGAATGCCGCTCCGGTGCCCGGTGCGGGCGTCACCGCCGGGGGCGCCGGCCTTCGTCGTCGCGGTGCTTCCCCGCCTCAGGCACGTGACGGGCGCAGCGGCGTGACCCGCACGTCGCGCGCGGTCAGCTCGGCCCCGCATCCCTCGCACGCCACGTGCACGCCGACGCCGCCGCCGCAGCCCCGGTGGTTCAGGTCGAACGACGGGCCCTCGGGCGGCGACATCCAGCGGTCGCCCCACTTCCGCAGCGCCATCAGCACGGGGTAGAGGTCCAGGCCCTTCTCGGTGAGCCGGTACTCGTAGCGCGTCCGCACGTCCTTGTACGCCTCGCGGCGCAGGATGCCCTCCTCGACCAGCGTGCCCAGCCGCTCGGTGAGCACGCTGCGGGAGATGTCCATCGCGGTCTGGAAGTCCTCGAACCGCCGCGTGCCCAGGAACGCCTGCCTCAGCAGCAGCAACGTCCACCGCTCGCCCAGCAGGGCGGCGGGCAACGACACGGTGCACAGCTCGTCGGCAACCTTCACGTGGGCCATGTCCACCGACGATACCCCTTGCGTTCGGAAAACGTACCCAGCTAGGGTTCGGAATCCGAACTCAGGGGGTCGTTCGTCATGAGGGTCCGCGAACTGCACGCCGCCGAGGCGGGCCGCGCCGTCGACGCCGTGTTCCACGGCCTGTCCGCGCGCAGCCGCTACCTGCGCTTCCACGCCCCGGTGCCGCGGCTCACCGCCGAGATGCGCCGCCGCCTCACCGACCTCGACGGCCGGCGCAAGGTCGCGGTCGTCGCCGAGTGCCGCCGCGCGCCGATCGGCATCGCCCGCCTGATCGCGACCGGCGACGACACCGCCGAGATCGCGCTCGCCGTGGTGGACCCGTGGCAGCGCAGGGGCGTCGGCACCCGGCTCATCACCGAACTGGGCCGGCTCGCCACGGACCTGCGCTACACCGAGCTGCACGGCGACGTGCTGGGGGAGAACGAGCCGATGCTGCGCCTGGTCGGGCGCGTGTTCCCCGGCGCGCGCCTGGTCCGGGAGGAGGACGACGTGATCCGGGTCAGCTACCCGCTGACGTTCGAGCTGACCCACGAGGAGCTGGTGGCGGACCTGCGGTGGTGAGGGGCGGCAGTCGGGCTTGACGCCCTCCGGCCCGCGCGGGATAGCGTGTGGAAAACGCTTACCAGGAGGCTGGCATGGCACGGAGGCGTTACGCGGTCGTGGGCGCCGGCGCGCGGGCCGAGCTGCACGTCGACGCCGTCGTCGGACACCCCGGGCAGGGCGAGCTGGTCGCGTTCTGCGACGTCAACCCCGTCCGCATGGCCGCGCACAACGCGCGCCTCGACCGGCCCGTGCCGACCTACGCCGCCGGCGACTTCCTCCGGATGATCGAGGCCGAACGGGTGGACGTGGTCGTCGTCTGCACCGTCGACCGCCACCACGACACCTACATCGTCGAGGCGCTGGACGCGGGCTGCGACGTCATCACCGAGAAGCCCATGACCGTCGACGAGGCCGGCGCGGGCAAGGTCTTCGACGCCGTCGAGCGCACCGGCGGCCGGGTCACCGTCACGTTCAACTACCGGTACAACCCGGTCCACGAGAAGGTCCGCGAGCTGCTGGCGGGCGGCGCGGTCGGCGAGATCGGCTCGGTGCACTTCGAGTGGCTGCTCGACGTCCGCCACGGCGCCGACTACTTCCGCCGCTGGCACCGCGACAAGGCCAACTCCGGCGGCCTGGCGGTGCACAAGGCCACGCACCACTTCGACCTCCTCAACTGGTGGGTCGGCTCGACGCCCGAGGTCGTCTACGCCCACGGCCGGCTGTTCTTCTACGGCGACGAGAACGGCAGGCGCCACGGCAACCACCGCCCCTACGACCGGGTGCACGGCTCGCCGGAGGCGCTGGACGACCCGTTCGCGCTGCACGTCGAGCGCGACGACTGGCTGCGCCGGCTCTACCTCGACGCCGAGCACGAGGACGGCTACGTCCGCGACCGGAACCCGTTCGCGCCGGGTGTGTCCATTGAGGACGACATCTCGGTGCTGCTGCGCTACGCCGACGGGACCAACCTGACCTACCACCTCACGGCCTACTCGCCGTGGGAGGGCTACCGGCTGATGGTCAACGGCAGCCGCGGCCGGCTGGAGCTGGAGGTGGTGGAGAACAGCTGGGTCGGCGGGCAGCAGCCTGCCGTGCACGGCAAGGAGGCCAACCCCGAGGAGGGGCACGTCCGGCTGACCGTGCAGCCGCTGTTC
This sequence comes from Actinosynnema sp. NPDC004786, assembly GCF_053601135.1. Lineage (NCBI taxonomy): Bacteria > Bacillati > Actinomycetota > Actinomycetes > Pseudonocardiales > Pseudonocardiaceae > Actinosynnema > Actinosynnema sp. NPDC004786. The sequence goes on from NZ_JBSGBG010000017.1 coordinate 62,100, forward strand.
GGACGAGCGGAGGAGATCCCCCTGGAGGGGTCCGACGGCGTCGGGCACGGCGGCGCGGACGCGCGGATGACCGAGGTGCTCTACGGGCCGCCGGGGCAGCCCGACCCGCTGGGCCGCCGGGCCACGCACCGCGACGGCCTGCTGTCGCTGGTCGCCGGGTTCGCGGCCAACCGCAGCCTGGAGACCGGGCGACCCGTGCGCGTGGCGGAGTTGTTCGACCGCGGTTGGCGGTAGCCTGGCCGGGTGCCGCTCCTGGGACCAGCCGACGAGTTGCCGCACCCGCCGCGCCGGGTGCTCGTCACGGGCACGTCCGGCTCCGGCAAGACGACCCTGGCGGGTTCCGTCGCGCGCGCCCTCGGTCTGTCCTATGTGGAGATGGACTCGCTGTACCACGGTCCACAGTGGACCCCCAGGGCGGAGTTCCTCGCCGACGTGCGCCGGTTCGTCAAGGGCGACGCGTGGGCCACGGAGTGGCAGTACAGCCTGGCCCGGCCGCTACTCCTGGAGCACGCCGACACGCTGGTCTGGCTGGACCACCCGCGGCACGTGGTGATGCGCCGGGTCACCGTGCGGACGGTGCGGCGCCGGATCCGCCGCGAGGAGCTGTGGAACGGCAACGTCGAACCACCGCTGCGCACGGTGTTCACCGATCCCGAACACCTGCTGCGGTGGGCCTGGAGGTCGCACGCCCGCACCGGCGAGCGGGTCCGCGAGGTGCTCGGGGGAGCGCACGCGGACCGGCTGGCGGTGGTGCGGCTGCGCGGGCAGCGTGAGGTCGACCAATGGTGGTCCGGCCCGCTGCGGCGGGCCGCGGAGCGCGGCGAGGAGTCGGTGCGATGAGCGAGCGGACGGCGTTGGTGCTGGGCGGCACGGGGATGCTCAAGGGGTGCGCGGACGAGTTGGTCGCGCAGGGGTGGCGGGTGGTCCTGCCCTGCCGGCGGCCCGAGGGGGTGCTGGGCAGCGCGGCGACGGCGGCCCTGCGCGGGCGCGGCCACGTGCCGCGGCAGCGGGTGGCGGTGGCCGCCGACTGGACCAGACCCGACGAGCTGGCCGACCGCGTCCGGGCGGTGGTGGACGGGCCGGCCGACCTGCTGGTCGCCTGGGTGCACGCGAGCTACCGGGAACCGGTGCTGCGGGCCGTCGCGCCCCTGCTCGCGCCGGGCGCGCCGGTGGTCGAGGTGCACGACAGCGGCGCCATCCAGCCGGTGCGGGGCGTGCCCGACCCGGTGCTGGAGGGCCACCCGACGCAGCAGGTCGTGCTGGGCTTCACCCGGCACGGCGGCGGCACCCGCTGGCTCAGCCACGAGGAGGCGTCGGTCGGCGTGCTGGAGGCGGTGCGGCGGGCCCTGGACGGCCGTCCGCCGTCGGTGCACCAGGTGGGCGAGGTGGACACCCGGGTCATGCGGCACTAGTCCGACCGCAGGCCCCGGACCAGCGACAACACCGATTCGCGCACGTCGGCCAGGCTGCGCTCGGGCTGGAACACCTGCCAGTCCAGCGCGGTCACCAGCAGCGTGCCGAACAACGCCGCCGACGCCGTGCCCACCTGCACGCCCCCGGGCAGCCGCCCGGCGTCGGCCAGGCGCTGCACCTGGCCGCGCACGATGGACACGATGTCGTCGCGCAGCAGGCTCAACGTGCCGTGCCACTGGCCCGGCGTGCGCCACAGCTCCGACACCAGCAGCTGCCCGAACGCCGGGTACTCGGCGAAGAACCCGAGCATCCCGTCCACCAGCGACGCCATCGCGGCGGACGTGTCGTCCTCCTCCTCGGCCGCGCGCAGCCGCGCGGCCAGGAGGTCCACCCCGTGCCGCAGCAGCGCGTCGACCAGCGCGTCCTTGCTGGCGAAGTTGTAGTAGACGGTGCCCTTCGCCACGCCCGCCTCGGCGGCGATCTCGTCCACCGTGACGCTCGCCGCGCCCCGCTCGCCGACCAGCCGCAGCGCGGCGTCGAACAGCTTCTGCTTGGTCACGGCGGTGCGGCCGGGCCGCGGGCCGGTCACAGCACCAGTTCGGGTTTGAGGCGGGTGGGCGTCCACACCCGCTGCTTGTACGCGGCGAGCGTCGTCAAGGCAAGGGCCGCCACCAGGTACCCCGCGAGGACGAGCGCGTCCCGGCCCACACCGCCCAGCGAGCCCCCGTACATGAGGTGCCGCAGGCCGTCCACCGCGTAGCCCATGGGCAGCCCGTAGTGCAGCGGGTACAGCGGCACGGGGATCGTCTGCCACGGGAACGTGCCGCCCGCGCTCACCAGCTGCAGGATCAGCAGCACCAGGCCGATGAACTTGCCGACCGCGCCGAACAGGGCGTTCAGCGCGTGCAGCACGGCCACGAACGTCGCCGACACCAGCAGCAGGAACGCCAGCGCGCCCACCGGGTTCGCCGGCCGGATGTCCACCACCAGCGTGACCACCGCGTACATCACCACGACCTGCGCCGCGCCCAGCAGCACGCCCGGCAGCCAGCCGCCCACCGCGACCCGCAACGGCGACCGGCCGGCCGCGAGCCCGCGCCGCGACAGCGGTCGCAGCAGCAGGAACAGCACGAACGCGCCGATCCAGGTCGCCAGGCCGAGGAAGAACGGCGCGAGCCCGGCGCCGTAGCTGCCCGCCGAGGTCTGGCTCACCCCGCGCACGTTCACCGGGTCGCCGATGGTCTGCGCGGTCGACTCGCGGGTCGGGTCGTCCGGGTTCGGGATCTGCGAGACGCCCTCGTTCAGCCCGTCGCGCAGCCGGTTCGCGCCGTCCACGAGCTGCGCCTCGCCGTCCCGCAGCCGCACCGCGCCGTCGCGGACCTGCGCCGCCCCCGACGACACCTGCGCCGCGCCGTCGTTCAGCTGGGTGATGGCGCTGGTGAGCGCCGGCGTGCTCGCGGCGAGCTGCGCCGCGCCGTCGGACACCTGCCGCGCGCCGTCGGCCAGCGCGCGCAGCTGCCCGGCCGTGCCCTGCACCTTGCCGTTGGCCTCGTCCAGGGGGCGGCGGGCCTCGCCCAGGGCGCCGAGCACGCGCTGCACCTGATCCTCGGTGAACCCGAGCGCGCGCAGCCTGGTCGCCACGTCGCCGTTGACCGCGTCCAGCCGGTTGACCAGGTCCTGCGCCTTGGCGGCGTAGTCCTCGGCGGTCCGGGCGACGGTCTCGTTGCCGTCGGCGACCTGCTTGGCCCCGGACGCGAGCTGCTGGGACCGGACCGGCAGGTCGGCCGTCGAGTCGCGCAGCCGGGTCAGGCCCGACGCGAGCTGCGCGGCGCCGTCGGCCAGGGGCGCCGTGCCGTCGGCGAGCTGCTGCGCGCCGGTGTACGCGTCCTGCTGGCCCGAGGCGAGCCTGGTCGCGCCGTCGGCGGCCTCGGCGGTCTTCTGCCGGATGGTCGAGAAGCCGAGCAGCAGCTTGTCCGCGGCCTCCGCGCCCACCTTCACCGACACCGACCGGCGCACCTCGGCCACGACCTGGTTGGCGATGGTCGAGCCGAGGTAGTTGTTCGCGTCGTTGGTCGTCAGCACGATGACGCCCTGCCGGGGCGTGAAGTCGCCCGACGACAGCAGCGACTTGGAGAAGTCCGAGGGCAGGGTCAGCGCGAACGTGTAGGCGCCGTTGCGTACGCCGTCCTCGGCCTGCTCGGTGTCGACCCGGCGCCAGTCGAACCGGTCGCCCCGGACCAGCTCGTCGGCGACCTGCTCGCCCGCGTCCAGGCGGGTGCCGTCGCTCGCGGTCGCGCCCTCGTCCTCCACGACCAGGGCCGCGGGCACCTGGTTGAGGTGCGCGTACGGGTCCTTGTTGGCGTACAGGTACAGCGCCGCGTACAGCAGCGGCACCAGGACCAGCGCCAGCACGGCGAGCTTGGGCAGCTTGCCGGAGGTGACGCGGCGCAGCTCGTTGAACGCCATCCGCACGGAGGTCACTCGGGCTCCTCGTTGTCCGCGCCGATCCGCGCGACGGGCACGTCGAGCACGGCGGCGCTGGTGGTGGTGCACAGGGCGACGACGGACCGGTCGGGCGTGACGTGCCGGCGGGCCAGCCCGACCCACCCCTCCGGATCGCCGTGGTAGCGGTCGGGGCTGTCCAGCACGAGGGTGGTCGCGCCGGGGCGGCCGGCGGCCAGCTCCAGCATCAGCGCGCACCGCGTGGCGGCCGGGACCTGCTCGAACCGCGCGTCCAGGTGCTCGTCCGCGCCCCGCTCGACCAGCCAGTCGGCCACCGCCTTGCGACCGCTGCGCGCACCGTTGACGGCCAGCTCCTCGCCGACCACGGCGGCCAGGGTCAGGGCGGGCTCGGGCTCGCTGACGCCGGGGGAGTCGACCAGCACGACGTGCTCGCGCAACTCGGCGGCCGACGGCGTGACGGTGCCGGTGGTCGGGTGCATGCGGCCGGAGAGCACCAGGCCGAGCGCGGTCTGCCCGGCCCCCGGCTCGCCCGCCACCAGCACCAGCCGACCCGGCTCGACCAGCAGCGACGTCGGCTTGAGCAGCGGGCCGTGCGGCCCGGTGACGCCGACGCGCCGAGCGTGGATGCGCACCGTGCGACCTCCTTTTGAACTGACTGGTCAGTCCAAATAGTGGCCTGGGTGAGGACGCCTCGCAACCCGACGTGGTGTGACGTGGCGCGCGGCTAGCGCAACGCCCCGGCCGGCCGGACCTCCCACATCGTCCACAGTGGACGATAGCCCTGCCGGGGCCAGAACACCGAGGACAACGGGTTCGGCGGGTTGTAGTAGAGGTAGGTGCCCACCGTGCCCAGCCGGTGCAGCTCCCGGTGGGCGTGCGCCATCAGCCGCCGGCCCACCCCCGCGCCGCGGGCGCCCGGCAGCACCGAGACGCAGTTCACGTACCCCCAGCGACCGTGCGGCAGCCTGGTCGCGGTCCAGTTCCCCGGCTCCGAGGTCACCACCGCGCACTCGGCCAGGGCCACCGCGATGCCGTCCCGCTCCGCGAGCCACGCCGGCCCGCCCGCCGCCAGCCGCTCGGCCAGGGTCCGCCGCTTCAGCTCCGCCGCGTCCGGCCGGTGCACCGTCGAGCCGACCATGGACGAGTAGCGCAGCTCGGCGAGCGCGAGGGTGAGCACCGTCTCCAGGTCGGCGGGCGTGGCCCGGCGGATCGCCACCCCGGTCGGCGCGGGCGGCGGGGGCGCCTGCCGCACCGCGATCACGGTCAGCGGCACCAGGCCGTGGTCCAGCAGCGCCCGCGTCGCCTCCGCGTCCCGGCTCGGCCAGGTCAGCACGCACGCCGAGTCCCGTTCGGCGGGTCGCAGCAGGTCGAGGCGCTTGCGCCAGGCCCGCAGCAGCACGTCCATGCCCGCCGCGCCGGCCGCGCCCAGCAGCGGCGTCAGCTCCCACACCTCGGTGGCCGACCACAGCCGGGCCGGCGACCGCCGGTCGTGCACCTGGCGCTGGAGCACGCCCGCGACCCTCGTGCCGTCCGGCAGCGCCGCGGTGATGACGTCGCCGTCCGGCGGCGCGACCACGGCCGGCAGCAGCGGGTCGACGCTCGCGAAGCGCGCGCTCTGCGCCTCCACCAGCCCTTGACCGACGGTCATGCCAGGCAGGCTACGGCTTGCGCGTCCGGAAGATCGCGGTGCCCGGGAACAGCCGCCCGCGCAGCGGGCTCCACTGGCCCCACGTGCGGGTGTGGCCGGCGGGCCACTCCGGCTCCACCACGTCCAGCAGCTCCAACCCCGCGCCGACGAGCGCCCGCACGTAGTCACCGGTGGTCCGGTGGTGCTCCACGTACGTCGCCCGGCCGGCGTCGTCCACCTCGACGTACGGCGTGCGGTCGAAGTACGACTGGGTGACGGTGAGGCCGGCGGGGCCCGGGTCGTCCGGGAAAATCCACCTGATCGGGTGAGTCACGGAGAACACCCACGGCGCGCCCGGCCGCAGCACCCGCGCCACCTCGCGGAAGACCTCGCCCACGTCGGCCACGAACGGCACCGCGCCGAACGACGAGCAGGCCGCGTCGAAGCTGCCCGACGCGAACGGCAGCTGGTCGGCGCTGGCCTGCACCAGCGGCACGGCCACCCCGGTGGCCGCGTTCGCCGCCACCGCGTGCCGCAGCATCCCGGCCGAGAGGTCGAAGGCCACCGCCCGCGCGCCCCGGGCGGTCAGCCACCGCGCGCACGGCGCGGAGCCGCAGCCCACCTCCAGCACCCGGCGCCCGCGCACGTCGCCGAGGTAGCCGACCTCCTCCTCGCGGACGCCCTCGGGGCACCAGACGAAGTCGGCCGCGCCCAGGAAGTCGCCGTGCTCGGCGTGGTAGTCGTCGGCGTCGGCGTCCCACCAGAGGCGGTTGGCCGCGCGCGACTCGGCCGCGTCCACGCCCCGCTTGGCGATGCCGGTGGTGCCGAGCGCCAGTTCGGCGCTCGCGTGCTGGTCGGACACACTGCTCCATTCAAGGGTGCCGGTTTGCCCGGCGAGCTTCGAACCGCGTACGATATCGCCCGCGTAGTGGGTTCGCGCTGTCCTCGATCGCCTGGTCTCCGCCGAGTGGGTCTTCGCGGTGGGCGCGCCCTCCGCGTAGCGTTGAACCCGCAGGCCACAAACCCCAATCCGTACCGGAGCCACCTACCTAATGTCCACCGACACCACCACTGTCCCGGTCGCCGCTGCGCCGAAGCAGGTCGCTATCAACGATATCGGGACGGAGGAGGACTTCCTCGCCGCCATCGACAAGACCATCAAGTACTTCAACGATGGCGATATCGTCGAGGGCACCATCGTCAAGGTCGACCGGGACGAGGTCCTGCTCGACATCGGCTACAAGACCGAGGGTGTCATCCCCTCGCGCGAGTTGTCGATCAAGCACGACGTCGACCCGAACGAGGTCGTCAAGGTCGGTGACGAGGTCGAGGCCCTGGTTCTCCAGAAGGAGGACAAGGAAGGTCGGCTGATCCTCTCCAAGAAGCGCGCCCAGTACGAGCGCGCGTGGGGCACCATCGAGGCCCTCAAGGAGAAGGACGAGCCCGTCAAGGGCACGGTCATCGAGGTCGTCAAGGGCGGCCTGATCCTGGACATCGGCCTGCGCGGCTTCCTCCCCGCCTCCCTGGTCGAGATGCGTCGCGTCCGCGACCTGCAGCCCTACGTGGGCCGCGAGCTCGAGGCGAAGATCATCGAGCTGGACAAGAACCGCAACAACGTGGTCCTGTCCCGCCGCGCGTGGCTGGAGCAGACCCAGTCCGAGGTCCGCAGCGAGTTCCTCAACCAGCTGCAGAAGGGCCAGGTCCGCAAGGGCGTCGTGTCCTCCATCGTCAACTTCGGCGCCTTCGTGGACCTGGGTGGCGTGGACGGCCTGGTGCACGTCTCGGAGCTGTCCTGGAAGCACATCGACCACCCGTCCGAGGTCGTCGAGGTCGGCCAGGAGGTCACGGTCGAGGTCCTGGACGTCGACATGGAGCGCGAGCGCGTGTCGCTGTCGCTCAAGGCGACGCAGGAAGACCCGTGGCGCCAGTTCGCCCGCACCCACGCGATCGGCCAGATCGTGCCGGGCAAGGTCACCAAGCTCGTGCCGTTCGGCGCGTTCGTTCGGGTGGACGAGGGCATCGAGGGCCTGGTCCACATCTCCGAGCTGGCCGAGCGCCACGTGGAGATCCCGGAGCAGGTCGTGCAGGTCGGCGACGACGTCATGGTCAAGGTCATCGACATCGACCTGGACCGCCGCCGCATCTCGCTGTCGCTCAAGCAGGCCAACGAGGGCTTCACGGTCGACTCCGAGTTCGACCCGACCCAGTACGGCATGGCCGCCGAGTACGACGAGCAGGGCAACTACATCTACCCCGAGGGCTTCGACCCGGAGACCCAGGAGTGGCAGGAAGGCTTCGACAAGCAGCGCGAGGAGTGGGAGCGGCAGTACGCCGAGGCCCACACGCGCTACGAGGCCCACATGAAGCAGGTCGCCAAGGCCGCCGCCGCCGAGGAGGAGGCCGCCGGGGAGACCAACTACTCCTCCGGTGGTGACGCCCCCGCCGCCGCGTCGTCCAGCACGGGCGCCCCGGCCCAGGCCGGCGGCACCCTGGCCAGCGACGAGCAGCTCGCCGCGCTCCGCGAGAAGCTGTCGGGCGGCGCCTGAGCCGCACCGGTCGACTGACTGACGCATCGCCCCTCGCCCACCTCGGGCGGGGGGCGATCGTCGTTCACCCGATCAGGGCGGGAAAGCGTTGCCGTGCGCTAAGTTGAGCATCCTATGAGCGTGCGGAAAACGGTGCTGGCGACGGCGGTTGCGGTGCTCGCGTGCGCGGGGTGCGCCGCCGTGCAGCCCCAGCCCGTGACCCAGCCGCAGATCCCGACGATCCTGCCGCCCACCACGATCAGCCGCATCCCGCAGATGGTGGACCGCCCGATCCCCGACGACTGCGAGCTGGTCGTCCCGGTCGAGGTGTTCAACCAGAAACTCGGGCGCGAGCTGCCGGGCGAGCTGAAGACGATCATCGGCATCCCCGAGCCGTCGCTCGGCCGCACCGGCAAGATCGACTGCTACTACGGGGTGCCGGAGCGCCAGCCGCTCACGGCCGCGCCGGTGATCGTCGGCCTGGCCACCTACACCGACGAGCCCACCGCGAAGGGGCGGGTCGAGGAGAGCGTGGCCGCCGAACGGCAGGAGGGCGGCACGGTCAAGGAGGTCGACGTGAGCAGGCGGAAGGGCCAACTCGTCACCACCAAGGACGAGCGGCTGCTCATGGGGTGGCTCGGCAAGACGACGTTCGTGGCCCGCGCCAAGGCGGGCGTCCTGCCCGACGACGCGATCGGCGGCTTCCTGGCCGCGATCGCCCAGCAGTCCATGACCCCCGTCGAGGGCTCCTGACGATCCGCCGCGTGGCAGGCTGGTCGCCATGTTGCGCGTGGGCCTCTCCGGGGGAATCGGGTCGGGCAAGTCGACGGTGGCGGGCAGGCTCGCCGAGCACGGCGCGGTGGTGATCGACGCCGACGTGCTGGCGCGCGAGGTGGTCGCGCCGGGCACCGACGGGCTGCGCGAGGTCGTGGAGGCGTTCGGCGCGGAGGTGCTGGGCCCGGACGGCGCGCTGGACCGGCCGGCGCTCGCGGCGAGGGTGTTCGGCGACGAGCGGGCCCTGGCCACGCTGAACGGCATCACGCACCCGAGGATCGCCGCCCGCACGGCCGAGCTGATCGCGGCCGCGCCACCGGACGCGGTCGTGGTGCACGACGTGCCGCTGCTGGTGGAGAAGGACATGGCCCCGCTCTACCACCTGGTCCTGATCGTGCACGCGGACCTCGACCAGCGCCTGGTCCGGCTGCGGGACCGGGGCCTGCCGGAGGAGGACGCGCGCAGGCGCATCGCCGCGCAGGCCGACGACGAGCGCCGCCGGGCCGTGGCGGACGTGTGGCTGGACAACTCCGGCACGCCCGACGTGGTGCTGGCCCGGGTGGACGCGCTGTGGGCGGACCGGCTGGTGCGGTACGAGTCGAACGTCCGGCTGCGCCGCCACGCCCCCTACGGCCCGCCGGTCGTGGTGCCGTACGACGAGACGTGGCCGGCGCAGGCCCGGCGGGTCGCGGCGCGCATCGGGTTGGCTGCGGGCGGCCGCACGGTGGAGCACATCGGCTCCACGGCGGTGCCCGGCCTGCCCGCGAAGGACGTGCTGGACTTCCAGCTGGGCGTGCGGTCGTTGGCCGAGGCCGCGGAGCTGGAGGAGGCGCTGGCGCAGGCCGGGTTCCCGAGCCGGGGACTCGCCGAGGACGGCGTGCGGCACGAGGGCCACGCGCCGGAGGACTGGCACGAGCGGCTGCACTCGGGCGCGGACCCGGGCCGGTGCGTCAACCTGCACGTGAGGGTGGAGGGCGGTCCGGCGTGGAACTGGGCGATCCGGTTCCGCGACTGGCTGCGGGCCGACGCGGCGGCGCGGGACGAGTACGCGGCGCTGAAGCGGGAGCTGGCGGAGCGGCACCGGGGAGACGACACCGATCTCGGGTACGCCGAGTCGAAGGAGCCGTGGATGGCCGCGGCGACGGCGCGCGTGGCGGCGTTCTACAGGGACGGCCAGACGTCGTAGATGCCCCGGTGGGTCAGCCACGCGCCGAGGTCGTGCCGGTGCAGGCTGACCTCTTCGAGCGTGCGGTGCACGGTGCGCAGCGCCTGGTCGGCGTCGTCGGGGCCGAGCACGCGCCCGGCGACGGCGGCGGCGAACTCCTCGCAGCGCACGATCCGCGCGGTGGTGCCGCCCGGCACGGCGAGGCCGAGGAGCAGGTCGGTGGTGCGCCAGGCGCGGCCGTCGCGCTGCACGCGGACCGCGCTGAGCACGCTCGGGCCGCTGCGGGCGTGGCGGGAGCGGGGTCGGTGGTGGGTCAGCCGGAGCCCGAGGTCGGGCATCAACCAGGTGACCTCCGAATCGGAGAACGGGTCCTCCGGCGTGGGGCACTCCAGCCGCAGCCCCCAGGGCTCCACCCGGCACGTCGTCAGGTACCGCGACGTCCCGCTGGAGTAGCTCCGAACTGCGCTGATGGTGTCGACCACGTCGACCAGCTGAGGTGTGATGACCGCTCCCACGCGATCCGAGGGTAGCCGGAAGTGTGCTGCGGGTAACTGAGCAGGTCGATTCGTTACATCACGGTCTGTGTGGTATGCGGTCACTATCGGGTGAAGGTACTGGGGTGGCGGTTGACCAGCGAGTGTGACCCTCTGTATTACGGCCGACGCCACGTGGTGATCGTTCCCTGGGCCGCGAGCCAGCGCACCGCGTCGTGCCCGTGCGCGGCGATGCCGGCCACCGCGCGGTAGGTCGTCTCCAACGCCCACTGCGCCCGGTCGGGCTGGATGAGGCCGCGGTCGAGGGCGACCAGCAGCTCGTCGGTGTCGAGCACGGTCACGCTGCGGCCGGTGCGCACGATCAGGTCGAGGTACAGGTCGACGGTCTTCCACACCGACCCGCTGGAACTGATCTCCACCACGTCCACGTACAGGTCGTAGTCGCACTCGTGGCCGGGGTGCCAGGACTGGCGGGTGACGCGCAGGCCGTGCGCGGGCAGCAGCCACGACTCGAAGTGGGACAGCCGGGGGTGGCCGGGCACCGGGCGGAACATGTAGAGGCCGTGCGGCGTCAGCCGGTACTCCTCGACGCCGCGCAGGTGGCCCTTGGGGTCGGTGTTGCTCTTCGCGTCGAGGTCGAAGTACTCGATCTTCGGCGGGTGGATGTGCATGAGTGTCCCGAGTTCGTCACCCGAAAGCAGGATGATCGCTTAGTCTTCCCGCCATGTTCGGCATCATCCGCCCCTGCCGCAACCGCCTGGGCCCCGAGCTGCGCGAGTCGTGGCTGGCGCACCTGTGCGGGCTGTGCCTGGCGCTGCGCGACGACCACGGCCACCTGGCCCGCGTGGTCACCAACTACGACGGCCTGGTGATCTCCGCGCTGGTCGAGGCGCAGGCCGGCAGGTCGCGGCGGTCGGCCGGGCCGTGCGCGCTGCGCGGCATGCAGTCGGCGGACGTCGCCGCGGGCGCGGGGGCGCGGCTGGCCGCGTCGGTGTCGCTGGTGCTGGCGTCGGCGAAGGTCGGCGACCACGTGGACGACCGCGACGGCGTGTTCGCCCGCGCCCCGATGCGCGGCGTGGGCAGGCAGGTGGCGCGGCGGTGGGCGGCGCAGGCGGCGGAGACGGGCTCCGACCTGGGGTTCGACACGGCGGTGCTGGTGGACGCGGTGCGCCGGCAGTCGGCGGTCGAGGCGGCGGCCGGCCTCGGGTCGTCCGTGCTGACCGTGACCGAACCGACCGAGACCGCGGCGGGCGAGGCCGTGGCGCAGACCGCGGTGCTGGCCGGGCGGCCGGGCAACGCGGCGGCGCTGCGCGAGGTGGGGCGGCTGTTCGGGCGGCTGGCGCACCTGCTGGACGCGGTGGAGGACCTGGCCGAGGACCGGGCGTCCGGCGCGTGGAACCCGCTGGTGGCGACCGGCACGTCGGCGGACGAGGCGCGGCGGTTGTGCGAGGACGCGGCGCTGGGGATCGAGCCGGCCCTGCGGGAGGTGGAGTTCGCCGACGACCGGCTGGTGCACGCGCTGCTGGTGCACGAGGTGCGCGAGTCGATCCGGCGGGCGTTCGCCGACCTCGACGGCCCCCGCTCGCACGACCCTCGCTCGCACGACGCGCACGTCCACGGCCCGCACTCGGACCACTCGCGCTCGAACGGCCCGCACGGCAACAACCCCCAGCCGCCGCCGGGGTGGCAGCCGGCCGGTCGGGTGCCGCCGCCCGGTCCCGTCCCGCCGCCCTCCGCGCCGGGCCGCGGCAACCCTCCCGTCCCGCCGTCCGGCGGCGGCAAGGGCAAGCGGGCCGGTCGGGAGCCCGGACCGGGCAGCGGGCTGTGGTTCTGGCCGAAGCTCGTCCACCCGCCCCGGAGCCGGGGCGTGCTGCTGGGCTGCCTGGCCGCGTTCTACGAGTGCGGCACGTGCCAGTTCTGCTGCCGCGACCCGCACCCCGGCCCGTGGAGCGGCAAGCGCCGTGAGGCGTGGTGCAATTGCGACTGCGGTCCGGGCTGCGACTGCGGCGGCTGCGACTGCTGACCCGCCCAACCCGTGTGTCCGCCCGATCCCGCCCCCGCCCCCGGCCCGGTCCCCACATGTCCCGCGCGACCCGCGTGACCCACCTGACCTGGGCCGGATCGGAAATTGTCGGACCCCCGGCGTACCGTCGTACCCGTGGCTTTCCCAACCGAGATCCCGGTCAAGGCGCACTCGTCGCATCGTCCCGTCGGTGACATCCCCCGCACCGACGGGAAGTTCCGCGTGGTCAGCGACTACCAGCCCGCGGGCGACCAGCCCGCGGCGATCGCGGAACTCGAACGGCGCATCCGCGCCGGGGAGAAGGACGTGGTGCTGCTCGGCGCCACCGGCACGGGCAAGTCGGCCACCACCGCGTGGCTGGTCGAGAAGGTGCAGCGGCCCACGCTGGTGATGGCCCCGAACAAGACGCTGGCCGCCCAGCTGGCGAACGAGCTGAAGGGCTTCTTCCCCGACAACGCGGTGGAGTACTTCGTCAGCTACTACGACTACTACCAGCCCGAGGCGTACATCCCGCAGACCGACACCTACATCGAGAAGGACTCCTCGATCAACGAGGACGTGGAGCGGCTGCGCCACTCCGCCACGATGAGCCTGCTCACCCGGCGCGACGTGATCGTGGTCGCGTCCGTGTCGTGCATCTACGGCCTGGGCACGCCGCAGTCGTACCTGGACCGGTCGATCAAGCTGGAGGTCGGCGTCGAGGTCGAGCGCGACCTGCTGCTGCGCGCCCTGGTCGACATCCAGTACACGCGCAACGACATCGCGTTCAACCGGGGCACCTTCCGCGTCCGCGGCGACACGGTGGAGATCATCCCCGCGTACGAGGAGCTGGCGCTGCGGGTCGAGTTCTTCGGCGACGAGATCGACAAGCTCTACTACCTGCACCCCCTGACCGGTGACGTGGTCAAGGAGGTGGACGAGCTGCGCATCTTCCCGGCCACGCACTACGTGGCGGGCCCGGAGCGCATGGAGAAGGCGATCCGCAACATCGAGCTGGAGCTGGCCGACCGGCTGGCCACCCTCGAGCGGCAGGGCAAGCTGCTGGAGGCGCAGCGGCTGCGCATGCGCACCACCTACGACATCGAGATGATGCGCCAGGTCGGCTTCTGCAACGGCATCGAGAACTACTCGCGCCACATCGACGACCGCGGCCCCGGCAGCGCGCCCGCCACCCTCATCGACTACTTCCCGGACGACTTCCTGCTGGTCATCGACGAGTCGCACGTGACCGTGCCGCAGATCGGCGGCATGTACGAGGGCGACGCGTCGCGCAAGCGCAACCTGGTCGAGCACGGCTTCCGGCTGCCCAGCGCGCTGGACAACCGGCCGCTGACCTGGGAGGAGTTCGCCGACCGGATCGGCCAGACCGTCTACCTCTCCGCCACGCCCGGCCCGTACGAGATGGGCCAGACCGGCGGCGAGTTCGTGGAGCAGGTCATCCGCCCGACCGGCCTGGTCGACCCGGAGGTCGTGGTCAAGCCGACCGAGGGCCAGATCGACGACCTGGTGCACGAGATCCGCTCGCGGGCCGAGCGGGACGAGCGGGTCCTGGTCACCACGCTGACCAAGAAGATGGCCGAGGACCTCACCGACTACCTGCTCGAACTGGGCATCCGGGTGCGCTACCTGCACTCGGAGGTCGACACGCTGCGCCGCGTCGAGCTGCTGCGCCAGCTCCGCCTCGGCGACTACGACGTGCTGATCGGCATCAACCTGCTCCGCGAGGGCCTCGACCTGCCCGAGGTGTCCCTGGTCGCGATCCTCGACGCGGACAAGGAGGGCTTCCTCCGCTCCGGCACGAGCCTGATCCAGACCATCGGCCGCGCGGCGCGCAACGTGTCCGGCCAGGTGCACATGTACGCCGACCGCATCACCGACTCGATGCAGCACGCCATCGACGAGACCAACCGGCGGCGCGCCAAGCAGATCGCCTACAACGAGGAGCGGGGCATCGACCCGCAGCCGTTGCGGAAGAAGATCACCGACATCCTGGAGCAGGTCTACGCCGAGGCCGAGGACGCCATCGCGCCCGGCGGGTCGGGCCGCAACACCTCGCGCGGCAAGAAGCCCACCGGCGACCCGGGCGCGTCCGGTCGGGCCAGTTCCGGCGTGCTGGCCGACCGGAACACCAGCGGCATGGCCCGGTCCGAGCTGGCCGACCTCGTGCAGCAGCTCACCGACCAGATGATGAACGCGGCCCGCGAGCTGCAGTTCGAGCTGGCGGCGAGGCTGCGCGACGAGATCCAGGACCTGAAGAAGGAGCTGCGCGGCATGGACGCGGCCGGCGTCAGGTAGCGGAGGCGGCCCGCGCGGGACGACCCCGGCCGGGGACGCCTAGCGGAAGCCGAGCTGCGCGGGACGACCCGGCCGGGGACGGCGAAGGGCGAGCCGCCTGGGCCGGGGCAGGTGAAGGGGAACCGCGTGGGGCGGACCCGGTCGGGGTGGCGAGCCGCGCGGGAGGGAACCCGGCCGCCGGGTCAGGCAGCGCCGACGGCGGCGCGGATCCGGTCGACCACGGCGTCCTCGGCCGCGCCGACGCGCCCGTCCGCCGAGGCGACCTCCTCGCACACCGCGACCACGGTGGCGGGGAACGCCTCGGCGTCCCCGGGGTCCTTGGCGGCCAGGATGGCCACCGAGCGCCGCAGCGCCGCCAGCACGCCGCGCTCCACGTCGGCCGCGGACCCGGCGGGCAGCTCCGGTCGCGCCGCGCCCAGCACCTCGCGCACCGCCGGCGGGAACGCCGCCATGGCGCGGATGCCCGCGTGGCTCTCCTCGTCCAGCGCGCCCGGTTCCGCGGTCGACACCAGCACCATCGCCCCGAAGACGGCGGTGCGCAGCGTCCGACCCTCCTCGTCCGTGTAGGAAGTCACCCGAGCACCCTAGTGGGATGAGCGTGATGCCATGACGTTGGACGACGTGATCGAGCACTGCCTCGGCAAGCCCGGCGCCGAGGAGACCTACCCGTTCGGCGACGGCGAGCTGTGCTGCAAGGTCGGCGGCAAGGTCTTCGCGTTCATCGGCCTGGACGGCGGCGGCGTCGGGGTGAAGTGCGGCGCGACGGCCGAGGAGGCCGCCTCGTGGCGGGCGCGGTACCCGGACGACGTCGAGATCAGCGCCTACGTCGGGCGCTACGGCTGGAACCGGGTCCGGCTCGGCGGCGCGGTGCCGGACGACGAGCTGCGCGAACTCCTCGACCTGTCCTACGAGCTGGTGGTGGCGAAGCTGCCCAGGTCCCGGCGGCCGATCCCGGCCGAATGACGCGGCGGCGCACCGGGGGAACCCCGGTGCGCCGCTCGTCGGGTCGCGCGTGTCAGCTCGTGATGTCCTTGCGGGCGAACTTCCGCGCCGCCAGGAGGCTGAAGAACGCGCCGTAGGCCAGGGCGGAGAACGTGCCCTTCGCCATCTGGGACCAGTCCACGTCCGACGACAGCAGGTCCACCCACGCCAGCGCGTAGTGCGTCGGCAGGTAGTCCCGCAGCCCTTCCAGCGCCGTGATCTGGTCGAGGATCTGCGACAGGATCGACGCCAGCACCGCGCCGCCGACCGCGCCCAGCGGCGCGTCCGTGGACACCGACAGGTACAGCGCGAGGCCCGCCACCCAGAACAGGTGGATGGAGATGTAGACGACGGCCAGCGCCACGCCGTAGACCCCCGAGCCGAAGGACGCCGCCTCGCCGGTCGGCGACACCGCCTCCCCGGCCCCGTACCAGACCACGCCGACGCCCAACGCCACCGCGGGCAGCAGCGCCAGCGCGAACACCGACATCAGCCCGGACGCCACCGCCTTGCGCCGCAGCAGCCGGTGCCGGGGGATCGGCGCGGCGAGCAGGTACTTCAACGACGACCACGACGCCTCGCTCGCGATCGTGTCGCCGAAGAACAGCGCCACGATCATCGGCAGCAGGAAGCTGCTGCTCACGAACAACGTCAGGATCACGAAGTTCACGCCGCTGGCCGTGGCCAGGTCGACGAACCCGCCGGACCGCCGGTTCGGCGACGCCTGGCCCAGCTCGAACGCCACCACCAGGATGAACGGCAGCAGGACCAGGAAACCGAGCACGAGCTGCGTCCGCCTGCGGCGCAGCTGCCGCACCAGCTCGACCCGCACCGGCAGCGTCCGCGACGCCTTGTAGCCGACCTTCGACCCGTCCGGCGCCACCGACGACCGCTCGGCCCGCGCCGCGTCGGTCAGGTCGGAGATCGCCGCCGGGTCGGTGTGCACACCGTTCTCGCTCATTCGCCCACCAACTCCAGGAACGCGTCTTCGAGCCGGCGGCGGGGGCCCGCCTGGTCCACCGCCACGCCCGCGGCCACCAGGGCCTGCAACGCGGACGCGCGGGGCGTGCCGTTGAGGCTCGCGTGGACCTGCTCGCCGTCCACGTGCACGTCGTGCACGCCGGCCAGGCCGCGCAGCACGGCGGCGGCCTCGTCGGGCCGGTCGACCCGGAAGCTCGCCTCGCCGCCACCCGTCGCGATCTCCTCGACCGGACCGGCGGCGACCAGGGTGCCCTTGTGCATCACGACGACGTGCGTGCACGTCTGCTCGACCTCGGCGAGCAGGTGGGAGGACACCAGCACGGTGCGCCCGGCCGCCGCGTAGCGGCGCAGCACCTCGCGCATCTGGTGGATCTGGGGCGGGTCGAGCCCGTTGGCCGGTTCGTCCAGCACCAGCAGGTCCGGCAGGCCCAGCATGGCCTGGGCGATCGCGAGCCGCTGCCGCATGCCCTGGCTGTAGGTCCGCACCCGCCGGTGCACGGCGTTGCCCAGCCCGGCGATCTCCAGGGCCTCCTCGACGTGCGCCTGCTCCAGCGGGCGGCCGGTGGCGGCCCAGTACAGCCGCAGGTTCTCCGCGCCGGACAGGTGCGGCAGGAAGCCGGAGCCCTCCACGAACGAGCCGATCCGCGACAGCACCGGCGCGCCGGGGCTCACCCGGTGGCCGAACACCCGGATGCCGCCCTCGGTGGGCCGGATGAGGCCCATGAGCATGCGCAGCGTGGTGGTCTTGCCCGCGCCGTTGGGCCCGAGCAGCCCGAGCACCTGGCCGTGCTCGACCCGGAACGACAGGTCCTTCACCGCGGTCAACCCGCCGGGGTAGGACTTGGTCAGGCCCTCGATCACCAGCGGCACCGACTCGAGCTCCGGGTCGACGTCCGCGGTCAGCCTGCGCCGGAACCACGCCACGACGGCCGCGATGACGCACACCACCAGCACGATCGCGATGCCCCACAGCGCGGTGGTCGGCACCTCGCTGGTCGCGTTCACGCCCGGCACCACCGGCACGGACAGCGCGGACGAGGCCAGCGAGATCCGGTAGGCGGCGGGCTCGGGCGCGTTCGCGTAGGCCATGTCGGTGGTCGACACGACGAGCTGGAACCGGTGGTCGGCCTCGACCGGGCGCACCGCGCCGGGCAGCGTCACGGTGACCTCGACCGGCGTGCCGTCGGCGGGCAGGTCCGTCACCCGCACGGGCGCGACGGCCGAGCCGGGCAGGGTCCGCACGCCGTTGGCGTCCGCGTCGTACAGCTTCACGAACAGCACCGCGCCGTCGGCCGGCACCGGCTGCCCCGGCACGGCGGCCACGCGCAGCCGCACCGTGGACGACCCGGTCAGCAGCGTCTGCCCGGTCTGCGGCTCGCTCTGGAACACCGCCGCCTGGCCGGGCATGTCGATCGACAGCCGGGACGACAGCGAGCTGGACCGCGACACCACCGACCCGAGGCCGGGCAGGCTGGACACCGCGGCCGGGTTGCCGCCCGCCGGGTTCACCACCACCTGCTCGGGGCCGGACAGCGGCACGTCGCGGCGCTCGGCGCCGGGCGAGCCGTTCAGGCCGGGGTAGCTCGGCGCGACGACGTTGCGCAACGAGGGCGCGCCGCTGCTGCGGAACGCGCCCACCACGGTGTACTCGAAGCCCGTGCCGGGGTCCGCGCCCTCGCCCCGGAGGTGGAACGCCATCCAGTCGGCGATCTGCCCGCGCAGCTCGGGGCCGGGCGAGCCGCCGTCGTGGCCGCCCGCGTACCAGACGACCTTCACCTTCGCGCCGTTCGCCGCGATCTCGCGCGCGTTGGCGTCGGCCTGGTCGAGGCCGAACAGGGTGTCCTGCTCGCCCTGGACCAGCAGCGTCGGCTGGGTGATCTTGTTCGTGACCGAGGACGGCGACGCCCGGCGCAGCACCTCCAGGGTCTGCGGTCCGGCCTTGCCGGTGGTCGCGACCTCGGTGTACGCGGCGCACACGTCGGCCTGGAAGCGGCCGCACGCGCCGTTGAGCGGACCGGCGGGCCGGGGGTCGCCCTGCTGCTGCGGCGGCGCGGTGACGGCCGCGGCGGCGTTGTCGGCGGCCCTCGCGTCGTCGTCGTCCTGACCGGGCTCGGTGGCCTCCTGGCCGGGGTTCGTGGCGTCCGCCCCGGACAGGCCGGCGGAGAAGAAGATGCCCGCCCACGAGCGCTTGAACACGCCGTCCTCGGCGAACGCGCCCGCCGCCGGGGTGCCCGCGGGCACGTCGTCGGCGCGCGCCGAGTTCGGCAGCAGCGCCTGGGCCAGGTCGTTGAACGTGATGACCGGGGCGATGGTGTCCACCCGGCGGTCGACACCGGCCAGGGACAGCGCCAGCGCGCCGCCGTACGAGCCGCCGGTCACGCCGACCCGCGGGTCGCCGCCGCCGTCGGTCACCACCTCCTCGCGGGTGGCCAGCCAGTCGAGCAGCTTCTGCGCGTCCCGGACCTCGTGGTCCAGCGAGTTCAGCGCGATCTGGCCGGTGCTGCGGCCGAAGCCGCGGGCGGAGTAGGCGAGCACGACGAAGCCGCGCCGGGCGAGTTCGGTCGCCTGCGCGGCCACGCTCGCCTTGCTGCCGCCGAAGCCGTGCGGCAGCAGGACGGCGGGCGCCGGTGTGCGTTCGGGCAGGTACAGGGTGGTGTCGATTTGCACGGTGCGGTCGCTGCCCGGGCTTTCCGGCACGTCGATCACCGCTTCGCGGGTGCTCACCGGGGCGGGGTCGTCCCCTTGGCGCGTGAAGACCACGATGGCGCCCACCAGGGCGACCAGCACGACCAGCGCGGGGAGCGACCACCTGCCGCGGAGGCGGTTGAGGGAGGCCACGGAGTTGACCTTAGGCCGGATCACCTGAGAACGGGCTGTCGGTCGGGGGTTCCCGCTCTCAGCGAACCCGCCGGTGGCAAGCCCGGACGGGTGCCCCTGATCACCCCCGCTGGCGCGGGACCGTGGTCATGCGTGAGACTGTGTAGGCGTGGAGGGGAGTACTCCCCAGCGGCGGTGTCGTCAGCACGGAGCCTGGCGTGAGGTTCCCGGTGCCGCCGGTCGGCTGATCCAGTCGGCGGAGGAGACCTCCGGTCATTGGCGTGCGCGCGATGTACCGGAGGTTGTGGTAGATGTCCGTCCCTGTGTGGCTGTGGTTCGCCACGATCGCCGGCCTGGTGGTCCTGCTGGCCATCGACCTCTTCATCGTCGACCGGAAACCGCATGAGGTGACCATCGGCGAAGCCGCCCGGTGGGTGACCTTCTACGTGGGTGTGGCGGTCCTGTTCGGGCTCGGCATCTGGTACTGGTCGGGTGGCACCTACGCGGGCGAGTTCTTCGCCGGGTACATCACCGAGTACTCGCTGAGCGTCGACAACCTGTTCATCTTCCTGATCATCATGACCACCTTCAAGGTGCCGGCGATCCACCAGCACAAGGTGCTGCTGATCGGCATCCTGATGGCGCTGGTCATGCGCGGCATCTTCATCGCCGTGGGCGCGGCGGTCATCGCCCAGTTCAGCTGGGTCTTCTACCTCTTCGGCGTGTTCCTCATCTACACCGGCTACAAGCTGGCGCGCACCGACCACGAGGAAGAGGAAGAGGAGTTCAAGGAGAACGTCGCGCTGCGGCTCGTGCGCAAGGTCTACCCGGTGACCGACGGCTACCGGGACGCCCGGTCGTTCGTGAAGATCGACGGCAAGCGGTTCGTCACGCCGATGTTCATCGTCATCGTCGCGATCGGCACCACCGACCTGCTGTTCGCGCTGGACTCGATCCCGGCGATCTTCGGCCTGACCAAGGAGCCGTTCCTGGTCTTCACCGCGAACGCGTTCGCGCTGATGGGCCTGCGTCAGCTCTACTTCCTGCTCGGCGGCCTGCTGAACAAGCTGGTGTACCTGTCGATCGGGCTGTCGGTGATCCTCGGCTTCATCGGCGTGAAGCTGATCCTGGAGGCGCTGCACACCAACTCGCTGCCGTTCGTCAACGGCGGTGAGCCGCTGCACGTGCCGACCATCGGCATCGAGTTGTCGCTCTCCGTGATCGTGGGTGTGCTGGCCATCACCACCATCGCGAGCCTGGTCAAGGTGAAGAGGCACCCGGAAGCGGTGAAGCCGGTGCCCGCTCCCAGTGACCATCTGTGAGCGTCAAAAACTCGTAAGCCTTGCTAATAATCGGTGGGGTAACGTGCTGAAGCGTGCGCCCCGATGACTTGCAGTCGCTGACCCAGCCCGGCTCCGTGTCGGTGCGTGGGGACCTCGTCCTGGTGAACGTCTCCACCCCCGACGTCGCCGCGAACGCCTACCGGGGCGGGCTGCACCGCGTCGCCCTGGACGGCACCGGGGCGACGCGCTGGACGTGGGCGGAACGCGACCTGGCCCCCCGGATCTCCCCGGACGGGCGCTGGGTCGCGTTCCTGCGCGTCACCGACCGCGGCAAGGCGCCGCAGCTGCACGTGATGCCCGCCGACGGCGGCGAGGCGCGCGCGCTCACCGACTTCAAGCTCGGCGCGGGCGTGCCGGTGTGGGCCCCGGACTCGCGGCGGATCGCGTTCACGTCGCGGGTGCCCGAGCCGGGCCGCTACGGCGCGCCGCTCGTCGAGGGCGGCGAAGCGCCGACGCCGGACGCCGAGGCGCCGCGGCACATCACCCGGCTGGACTACCGGCTGGACGACGTCGGCTTCACCGCCGACCGGCACGCCCGGCTGTTCACCGTGGACGCCCTGGACCCCGACGCCGAGCCGGTGGAGCTGACCGACGGCACGTTCTCCGCGGCCGACCCGGCGTGGACCGCCGACGGCGGCGCGGTGCTGTTCCTCGCCGAGCGCGACCTGGGCGCGGCCGAGGCGTTCCACAACGACGTGTACTCCGTGCCCGCGACGGGCGGCGAGCCCGAGCTGGTCGTGCTCGCGCCCGGCGCGGCCATGCTCCCGGTGGCGCTGCCCGACGGCGGCCTGCTGTTCTACTCGCCCGAGCACGCGCCGGGCACGGCCGCCGTCGCCCGCAACACGAGCCTGTGGCGGTTCGACGGCGAGCGCCTCACCCGGCTCACCGACCTGGAGACGGTGGACTGCGAGAAGGCCGCCGGCCCGCCCGTGGTGACCGACGCGGGGGTGCTGGTCGCGGTGCGCAACCGGGGCGCGGTCGAGCTGCGCCGGGTGCCGCTGGACGCCGAGGACGCCGTCCTGGCCGACCTGGAGCTGCTGACGGGCGACCGGTCCGAGGTGAAGTCCTTCGCCGCGGACGGCGACCGGATCGTCGCCGTGGTGTCCACCTCCGACAACACCGGCGAGGTGGAGCTGGTCGGCGGCGGCACGCTGACCGACTTCGGCTCCGCCGTGCCGCTGCGGCCGTCGGTGGAGCTGACCGGCACCGCGCCGGACGGCTACCCGGTGCACGGCTGGGTCGTCCTGCCCGAGGGCGAGGGGCCGCACCCCGTGCTGCTGGCCGTGCACGGCGGCCCGTTCATGTACCACACGTGGGGCTTCTTCGACGAGGCGCAGGTGTACGCGGCGGCCGGCTACGCGGTCGTGCTGCCCAACCCGCGCGGCTCCGCGGGCTACGGCCAGGCGCACGGCCAGGCGGTGATCGGCGGTTTCGGCACGGTGGACGTGGACGACATCCTCGCCGTCCTGGACGTCGCGCTGGAGCGCCCCGACCTCGACCGGACCCGCGTCGGCGTGATGGGCGGCTCGTACGGCGGGTTCATGACGTCCTGGCTGGCCGCGCACCACGGCGAGCGGTTCCGCGCCGCGTGGAGCGAGCGCGCCGTCAACGCCTGGGACTCGTTCGCCGGCTCGTCGGACATCGGCTGGTTCTTCACCGACGCCTACTGCGGGCCGAGCCTGGAGGCCCAGCGCGCGATGAGCCCGCTGACCTACGCCGAGAAGATCTCGATGCCGTTCATGGTCGTGCACTCCGAGCACGACTGGCGCTGCCCGCTCGAACAGGCGCAGCGGCTGTTCGTCGCGCTGCGCCGCAACGGGGTCGAGGCCGAGATGCTGGTGTTCCCCGGCGAGGGCCACGAGCTGACCCGGTCGGGCAAACCGAGGCACCGCGCGCAGCGGTTCGAGGCCGTGCTGGACTGGTGGGCCCGCCACCTGGGCTGACCCGGCCTCCGGCGTGACGCCGCACGCCGGTCCGGCCCGATCGCGACCTCCCGGCCCGGCACCGCCCCGGCGTCACGCCGGGA
This sequence comes from Actinosynnema sp. NPDC004786, assembly GCF_053601135.1. Classification (NCBI taxonomy): domain Bacteria; kingdom Bacillati; phylum Actinomycetota; class Actinomycetes; order Pseudonocardiales; family Pseudonocardiaceae; genus Actinosynnema; species Actinosynnema sp. NPDC004786. Next base: position 85,027 of record NZ_JBSGBG010000017.1, read on the forward strand.
GAACGGCCGGTCCGGCCCCGCCCGAGGCCGTGTGGGACCGGTGGGGTGAACCGGCCGGAATCCCGGCGTCACCACCCCCGCGAGCGGCACACTGGTGCCCGGCGGAGGAGGTCTCGGGATGGCGATCCCTTCGGCTCGGCCCACCGGCACCTACCTGGAGGCGGTGTCCGACGCCGGGCGCGCGGCGCTGCTGGCGCTCGGCGTGCCGAAGCGGTACCGGCCCGGTGACCCCCTGGTGCGCGAGGGCGAGCGGTCCGACCACGTGATCCTGCTGGTGCAGGGTCTGGTGAAGGCGACCGTGACGCTGGAGAACGGGCGGGTGGCGCTGCTCAACGTCAGGGGCGGCGGCGACCTGGTCGGCGAGATGGCGTTCCTGACCGGCAACCCGCGTTCGGCGACCGTGACCGCGTGCCTGGACACCCGCGTCCGGGTCGTCGCCGCGGCCGAGTTCACCGATTTCCTCACGCGGTACCCGGCCGCCCACTTCGACCTGCACAGGATGATCCTGCGCACGCTGGAGTGGGGCGAGCAGCGGCGCACGGACTACAACGGCTACCCGGTCTCGGTGCGGCTCGCCCGCGTCCTGGTCCATCTCGCCGACGCCTACGGCCACCGGGTCGACGGCGGCATCGCGTTGAAGCTCAACCTCACCCAGGGGGAGATCGGGTCGCTCGTCGGCGTGGAAGAGGACACCGCGCGCCGGGAGTTCCGCACGTTGCGCGACCGCGGCGTCATCACCATGGGGTACCGGGCGGCCACGGTCGTGGATCCGGTGGCGTTGCGGCAGATCGCCGAAGCCTGAAACGGGAAACCCGGTGATCGCCTACCCCGCGGCGACCGCCGGCGGCATGCTCCTCCCGTGACAGTCGAAATGGCGAGGCCCCTCCACGGACTGGTCTACCGCCTCGTGGTGGCCGTCGATGTCGAGGGCTACAGCAAGCTGGACGCGTTGGACCAGTCGCTGGTCCAGGCACGGCTGAGCGACGTGCTGGACGCGGCCGCCCGCAACGCCGGGCTGGACCGCGACCTGTGGTACCGGCAGGTGCGCGGCGACGGCGAGCTGGCCGTGCTGCCCGCCGACGCCGACGCCGCGTGGGTGGTCGCCCACTTCACCGAGCGGCTCGCCGCGGCGCTGGCCGAGCTGCGGGCCGCGGGCACGCCGCTGCGGATGCGCGTGGCCATGCACTGCGGGCCGCTCACCGCCGGCGCGTTCGGCCTGGTCGGCGACGCGCCGATCGTGACCTGCCGGCTGCTCGACGCCAAGCCGGTCCGGGACGCGCTGGCCACCGCGGACGACGACCTGGTGCTGGTGATCTCGCAGCGGCTGCACGACGACGTCGTCCGCACCCGGTTCCACGACCTCGACCCGTCCCGGTTCCGGCCGACGCGCTGCCGGGTGAAGAACCAGGTGTACTCCGGGTACGTGTGCGCCGGGCCACCGCGTCGGGGTTGGGCGAATGGCTAGCGGACGGCGCGGTGCTTGGGGCACGCTTCGCGGATGCAGTGGACCGTGCGGGCCGGACGGCCCGACGACGCGCCCGAGATCGCCAGGATCAACGTGGACGCCTGGCAGCACTCGTACCGGGGGATAGTGGACGACCCGGTGCTGGACCGGATGCTGCCGGAGAGCAGGCTCCCGGCGTGGGCGCGCGTGCTGCGGCTGCCCGAACCCAGCCGGGTGTTCGTCGCGGTCGACGAGAGCACCGGCCGGATCGGGGCCTACTGCGCGGTCGACGCGGTCCGCGAGGCCAAGGACGCCCACCCCGACCTGCACACGGGCGAACTGGTGGCGATCTACGCGGACCCCCGCTACCACGGCCGGGGCGCGGGCCACGAGGTGCACGAAGCGGGCCTGCGCCACCTGGTGGACCAGGGGTTCCGGTACGCCGTCCTGTGGGTGTTCCAGGACAACGCCCGCAGCCGGGGCTTCTACGAGGCGCACGGCTGGCGGCACGACGGGCTGGTGCACCGCTACGAGCTGGGCGACCAGGAGCTGCCCGAGGTCCGCTACGCCCGGTTCCTCCCCGCGCCGCGCCGGCGTGGTCAGCCGAGCAGGGTGTAGTTCAGCTCCTCGCACACCCGCGCGAGCGGCAGGTCGAGCCCCGGGTGCTCCAGCGGCAGCAGCACGTCCGGCGCGGGGGGCAGTCCCGTGCCCCCGGGCGGGTCCCACAGGCACACCGCCGGCGCGCCGGAGTCCATGGACGAGCGGTACCAGAGCCCGTCCAGCTCCGGGTAGGCCGCGCGGATCGCCCGCGCCCACTGCTGCGTGACCGCCTTGGGACCCGCGCTGATCTCCTGCGACGCGCCGGCGCGGGTCGGCCACAGCCCGGTGAGGTCGAGCAGCCGCAGCGTCCGGCGCGGTCGCAGGACCACCAGGAACGGGCTGCGCGTGCGGCGGTCGACCACCGACGTCGCCTGGAACACCTCGGCCACCGACGTGCGCACGGTCAGCCCGAAGTACAGCACGCCCTGGTCGTGGGCGTGCGTGGGCGAGCCGTCGGCCGCGGGCGGCTGGGTGTCGAACCGCGCGTGCGGCAGCGGACCGGTGTAGCGGAAGCTGTTCCAGCGCTGCGGGTGCAGCCCCTTCGCGGTGAAGATGCGCACCAGGCGGGTGGCCCGGTGCACCGCCACCACGTCCTCGGCACGGCGCAGGGTCGCCTGCAGCACGGCGGGGGAGGGCGGCTGGGGGAGCCGTGACATGCGCGTCCAAGGTTCTCGGCGACGGGGATCGGCGACCGGATCGCGACCGGGGTCGGCGAGCGGGTCTGGCGGCGCGGCGGTCCGAGCGTGGTGGGTCGGGGCGCGCGGCGCGGGGGGCCGTGATCGGCCGGTCTTCGTCGGTGGCCGGCGTGGTGGGCCGGTCGGGTGACGTCGTCGGGTCGGGGTCAGGCGGGGGTGCCCACCTGAGCCGCCAGGGCGGCCACCCGGCGGGGTTCGCCGCCCGCCAGCAGCCACTCGCGGGGCGTCGTGGGCGCGCCGTCCACCACCAGGTCCTCCTGCTCGGTCGTCATGAACCCGGCCACCACGAGCGCGGGCTGGTCCGGCGGCACGGCGGCCAGCACGGCCTCCAGCCCCGGCAGCACCCCGGCGCCCGCGAACTGCCACGCGGGCAGCCGCCAGCTGCCCCGGTCCTTCCAGCCGACCAGGCGGCCGACGCCGAGCCGGTGCCGGATGCGACTGGTGTCCACGCCGAGCTGTCGCGCGGCCTCCGCCACGGTCAGCGCGGAGTCCCGCAGCACGGCGTGCGCCACCACGGTCCGCGCCCGGCCCTGGTCGTCGTGCACCCGGTGCGGGCTCAGGTCGAGGCCCACGTCCTCCAGCGCGTCGCGCTGGTCCGGCGAGAAGTAGCCGGCCGGGTCCGGGTGGGGTGGGGCGAGCTTGCGGGCCGCGTCGGCCACGAGCGACAGGAACTCGTCGGGGGTGACCTGCAGACCTGCCTTGGCCAACACCGCCTCCAGCGCGGGACTCATGCGCACAGGGTATCCCGATCGTGCGCTCTTGTGCGCATACGTAACCCGATCGTCGGAGGCAGCCCACGGAGTGCGCACATCTCCGCACTCTACGTAAACGCCCGAGGTCGGGCACGGTGACCTCGGACTCACCCACCCGCCGACTACGATGCGCCGGACGGAAGGCGGGGGTGGTCCGGTGGCGGTACCGGTGCGGGTGGACAAGCGGGTGGCGGCCGTCGCGGGCCTGTGGGCCGGGGCCGTCGTGACCGCGCTGGTCGTGGTCCTCAGCCGCTCCGGGGGTGACATCGGCCTGCTCGACCTGCGCGTCTACCGCACGGGCGGCCGGGCGTGGCTCGAAGGCGTCCGGCTGTACTCCGAGGCGTTCCCGCGACCGCTGGACGGCCCGCCGTTCCCCTTCACCTACCCGCCGCTGGCCGCGGTGCTGTTCAGCCCGCTCGCGGTGGTGCCGTGGTCGGCGGCCGTGCTGATCTGGACCGGCGTCGGCCTGGCCCTGCTCACCGGCGTCTGCCTGGTCACCGCCGAGCACGCCTACGGCCGCACCCGGCGCGCTCTGCTCCTCGGCCTCGGCGTCGCCCTGGGCTCGCTGCTGCTCGAACCGGTCACCGCGACGCTCGACTTCGGTCAGATCAACCTCGTGCTGCTCGGCCTGGCCGCGCTGGACTGCCTGCTGCCCAGGACGCCGTGGCCGCGCGGCCTGCTGATCGGCCTCGCCGCCGCCATCAAGCTCACGCCGATGGTGTTCGTGCTGTTCTTCCTGCCGCGCAAGCGGATCAAGCCGGTGGTCACCGCGGTCGCGTCGTTCGTCGGGTTCAGCCTGGTCGGCTTCGTCGCCGCGCCGACCGACAGCAAGCAGTACTGGTTCGACGCCCTGCTCGACCCGGGCCGCGTCGGCGGCCTGGACTACGTGGCCAACCAGTCGCTGCGCGGCCTGGTCAACCGCTGGGGCCTCACCGGGACGGGCGAGTCCGCCGTGTGGGCGCTGTTGTGCCTGGCCACCGTCGCCCTGGTGTGGGTGGCCGTGGCGCGGGCGAAGGACGACGAGGTGGCCGCGCTGATGGCGGTCGCCGTGGGCGGCCTGCTCGTCTCGCCCGTGTCGTGGACCCACCACTGGGTGTGGGTCGTGCCCGGCATCGTCTACCTGTCGCACCGGTACTGGCCGTGGGGCGCGGCGCTCGCGTTCCTCTTCTGGCTCGCGCCGATGTGGTACGTGCCGTACGAGAACAAGCTCGAGCAGACCTGGACGTGGTGGCAGCAGGTCATCGGCAACGCCTACATCTGGGCCGGCCTCGCCGCGCTCGTCGTGCTGGCGCTCAGGCCGCGCGCGACCACCCCTGACCAGCCGCCGGCTCTGGCGTGATCGGCTCCGGTCCGCACGTGACCAACCGCCGGCGAGCGGCCACCGGGCCGGGTGCGTGATCAGCCGCCGGTGATCAGCGCGACGGCCCGCTCGCGGGTCGCCTCGTCCACCTCGCCGAGCCGGAAGCCGCGCGCCACGATGTGCGCCACCAGGTCGGGCTCCGGCGGGAGGCCGTGCTTGCGCAGGTAGTGCGGCACCGCGCCGGCCCAGATCCAGGAGCCGTCGGTGCGGAAGTTCAGCGGCACGTCCTGGTCGCCGACGAACTCGTCCACGTCCAGGTTGCGCGCGGCCAGCACGACCGGCGCGCCCTCCAGGTACGTCAGCAGCGCCTCGGCCAGCTGCGGGTCGAGCACCTGCCGGTTCACCACGGGCCGACCGGCCTCGTCCCGGCCGTCGTAGACGTGCGCGGTGCGCAGCGCGTCCGACGCGCCCGCCGGCGGCGCCTCGTTCACCGGTTCGGGCACGGCGGGCGGCGGGAGGGGCGGCAGGCCCAGGCGCTGCCGCAGCCACGGCGGGATGCGGTCGTCCTGGCGGGGGAACGTGCGCAGCTCGTCCTGGAAACCGATCAGCGGCGGCGGGTTGCGCCAGCGCGGCTCGTCGTCGGCGTTGAAGTCGACCGAGTACGCGGCCGGCGCCTCGATCTCGTACACCGCGCTGAGCCACGTGCCGCGCACCGGCTCGTACATCCCGGCGCGGAGCTGACCGAAGAGCTGGACCACGTCCATCGGCGGCCGCACCGGCCGCCACTGCCCGTCCGGGCCCGCGAACGCCAGGTCCACCTCGATGTGCCGGCCGGCGGCCCGGTACTCGGCCCGGATCCGCTGCCAGCCCGGCGGCAGCGCGGGGAGCATGGCCCGGCCGATCTGCTTGACGAGCTGGTTCTGCTCCTGCTCGGTCAGCGGTGTGGCTGGCTGGCTCATGCGTCGAACACCCCTTTGGCTCCCCCCGAGACGGTGTGCCGATCTTAACGGCCGCACCACATCCCCGTGGCCGGGTCGAGGCAGACCGGAGGTCGGTCCGCACCGGCCGGGCGCACGCCGTTCAGGGCGTCGGCGGCATGGTGTCGACCAGGAGGTTGCCCTGCTCGTCCCACTTGCGGTGCCCGAGGTGGTCGGCGTGGTCGCCGAACAGGGTCTCCTCGGCGAGCACGCCGTTCGGGTGCCACTTGCGGTGCAGGCCGACCGGCAGGCCCATGCGCATCTGCCCCTCCTTGTAGGGCCGGTCGTCCGGGTACCACTCCCGGTACGGGCCGTCCTCGGTGCCGGTGTCGTAGGTGTACAGCGTGGCCAGGCTGCCGTCCGGGCCCTGCTCGACCACCTCGCCGGTGAAGGGTTGGCCCTGGTAGAACACCAGTCCGCCGTCGTCCTCGACGTCGTTCGCGTCAACTCGCATGGTGGGTGGCCTTCGGTGGGAGGACCCGGAGGTCCGGGTGGTACGGCGGCTGGGTCAGCTTGTCGGTCAGGCTGGGGACGCCGTCGATCATCCTGGTGCAGTTCGCGCAGCACGGCGCGATGTCCGGGAAGTCGCCGGTCGCGTTCGGGCCCTTGCCCGGCGGGATGAACGCGTTGTCCACCTGCATCTCGGCGAGGATGCGGTCCAGCTCCTCGGGGGAGACGTCGGCGGGCACGCCGCGGTCGTTCAGCATCTGGTTGACGTTCTTCACCTCGGCGTGCCGGGTCGGCGCGTCGTTGATCGGGTAGTCGTACCTGATCTCGCCGTGCTTGTTGGACATCGGCTGCCCCTCGAACCCCGGCCGCCGGTCGGGCTGGATGTAGCCCGGGGTGGAGCCGTCCGGTTGCGGGTTGCCGCGCATGGCCTCCTGGCGGTCGCGCAGCACCGGGTGCAGCTTGTCGTGCGGGATGACGTCGGTGGCCGCGCCGTTGATCGACTCGTACACGTGGCCCGTGCGGTGGTCGATCGACACGGACACGCAGACGATGTTCTTGCCGGGCCACTTGTCCGGGTTGCGGCGCGGGTCGCCCCGGATCTCCTCCGGGATGATCGACCGGTCCTCGACCATCGACTGGAGCAGCTTGGCGCGGTCGGTCAGCACCTCGCGCTGGTACTGGTCGATGGGGACGTCGTCGTAGTGCGTGATGAGGCCGTTCTCGTCGAACGTGCACCGTTCCGGGTCGAGCGTCTCCAGCCGTTGGGGCTGGGAGGGGTCCGGCGGCGGGGTGTCCGGGTGGTGGGCGAACTGCGGGTCGCGCGCGTACTTGTCGTCGCCGTCCGACTTGCCGTCCGGCTGTTCGCCGTCCGGCTGGTCGTCGGCCGCCCGGTCCCTGGCGTCGTCGGGGTCGAGGTCGTGCTTGTCGGTGTCGCGGGTGCCGGGGGCGAAGCCGTCCTGGGTGGTGCGGGTGGTCGTGCCGTCCGGGTGGTGGGTGTGCCATTCGCCGTTGGGCGGGATGCGGGGGTGGCGGTTGCCGTCGGGGCCGGTATGGGCGTCGCTGGTGTAGACGCGGCCGTTGCCGTCGGTCCAGGCGGGTTTGGTGGGGGCCAGGACGTCGGCTCCGGTGTGCCGGGACAGGCGGTGGGCGAAGTCGTTGCGGGCGGCGTCGCAGCCGATGAGGCGGATGGGGGTGCGGCCGTCCCAGCCGTTGCGGCGCAGGAGGTCGCCGTACTGCTCGGGGGTGTAGGTGTGGTTGCCGATGCGGGCGCGGCCGTCGGGGGTGATGTGCACGTCGGCGGTGAAGTACCGCGGGTCCGGCGGGACCCGGTGGGGCAGGTCGCCCATGTCCGGGTCACCGCGGTGGTGCGAGATCCCCGCCGGCGTCGTCTCACCGTGACGGGCATGCGCCTCGTCGATGCCGGGTTGGTCGGGGGTGTGCGGTGCGTCGGCGTCCGGCCGGTCGCCGTGGGGCGCCTCGCCGTCGGGCCGGTCGCCGTGGGGCGCGTCGGTGTCGCGGTGGGGCGGTGTCCACGGGTCGGGGTCGCGGCGCTGGTGCGGCACACCGTCCGGGTCGCGGCGCGGTGGGAGCTGGGAGTCCGGGTCGCGGCGCGGTGCGGGGGTGTGGGCGTCGGGGTGCCGTGGGGGTGGCGGGCCGTCGGAGGGACGGTGGGGTGCCGGCGCGTCGCCGCGCGGGCGGGCGAGGTCCGGGGTGCCGTGGCGGGGCTGCGGAGGGCCGCCGTGCGGCCCGTGCGGTGCCTGCGGCCCGTTCGGGGTGTGTGGCGCGTTGGGTGTGTGCGGTCCGTTCGGTGTGTGGGGACCGTGCGGTGTGTAGGGGTTGGCGGGGCCGGGTCGCGGACCTGCGTGCGGCGGGCCTGCGGGAGGCGGGGTCGGGCCGCTGCCCTGGGGCCGGGTGTTGGTCGGACCGGTGTTGCCGGGGCCGGTGTGCGTCGGACCGGTGCCGGGCGTGTTCGGGCCGCCGTGGGGCGCGCCGGGTCCGGTGTGGGGCGCGTGGGAGGGGCCGGGGGTCGAGGGACCGTGCGACGACGGGTTGAGGTGCTCCGGGCCGCGTGCGGGCGGGATGCCGGAGCCGAGGTCGCCGCGGCTGCCGGGCGTGCCGGTCCAGCCGGGCCCGCCGCTGCCGGGCCGGGGGCCGCCGCCGGTCGGCGCGCCGCCGCCGTGAGGTGCGCCGCCACCCGGAGCGCCCGCCGTGGGACCGCCGGGAGCAGGGGTGCCGGGAGCGGGCTGGTTCGGGTGCGGGGTGGTCGGGTTGGGGGTGTGGGGTTGGTCGGGGCGCGCGGGAGCCTCGGGAGTGGCCGCGTGGGAGGCCGAGGTCTGGTCGAGACGGGGCTGCGCGGGCGGGTTCGGCGAACCACCACCCGGCGAACCGCCACCAGGAGAACCGCCAGGCGAACCACCGCCAGGCGAGCCGCTGCCGTACGCGCCGCCGCCGGGGGAGCCACCGGGGGAACCGCCGCCGGGCGAGCCGTTGCCGTGGGAGCCGCCGGGCGACCCGTTGCCCGGAGAACCGCTCCCCGGCGCACCGCTGCCGGGTGGGTTGGGGCTGCTGTAAGGGCTTGGACCCCCGCCGCCGGGCGCGGGTTGGCCGCCGGGGCCGCCCCGGTGTTCGCCGAGGGGCGCGGTGCGACCGGGTGTGTTGCCGGCAGGTGTGGTGCCGCCGGGCGTCGGGCCGGGACCGGGCGCGGTGCCGCGCGGTGGGGCGTCGGTGTCCGGGCTGCCCGGGTCGCCCCCCGGTCGGGTGGTCGCCGTCGGCACGTCGGTCGGGTCGCCCCGCCCCGGCCGCGAGGCCGACGGCGCCGGGTCGGCCGTCGTCGTGCCCGCGGTCGTGGTCGTGCCGCTCGGGCTGCCGTCCGGTGTGGACGTCCCTTGTGGACTGTCGCCGCCGGGCGCGCGGCTGCTCCCCGGAGTGCCGTTCCCGGGTGTGCCGCCGCCCGGGGTGTCGCTGCCGGGCGTGCCGCCGCCGGGGGTACCGGCCCCGGACGGGGTGTCGATGTCGGCCCGGCCGGTCTGGAGGAAGCCGCCCCTCTTGATGTTCTTCGGGTCCAGCACGTCGAGGCCGGTGACCTTGCCGGCGAGCTTGCCGACCACCTTCATGATCTTCTCGAAGACCTCGACCAGACGCTTCAGCATCGGCGAGACCTTCTTGACGGTGTTCAGCAGGTCCTGGACGATCTTGGCGATCTTCGCGGCCCACTTCGAGATCGCCGTCACGGCCTGCGCCACGATCACCGGCGTCCCGAACCCGAGCGAGAACACCGCTTCGAGCACCCACGCGATGAGCTTGCCGACCAGGTCGGCGATCAGGTCGCGCACCATCTCCCGCACGAACGCGACGACCATGCCCATCATGCCCACGACCGTGCCCACGGTCCCCGCCGCCGACGCCGCCCCGCTCAGGGCATCGCCGTGGACCTTGGAGTTGGTCAGGTAGGCCTGCGCCGCCGCGCCGGTCCAGCCCTCGGTGCCGCGCTGCACCGCCGACGAGTACTCCTCGGCGATCCTGCCCAGCTCCGCGGCCACGTTGTTCCACGTCGTGGAGTAGGACTCGATCACCGGCGGGTTGCCCGCCAACCAGTCCAGCATGTCCTTGAGCGGCTGCATGTGTTCCATCAGGAACGCCGCCGCCGACGACAGCAACGTGCCGAACGGGTCGATCGCCATCGCCGCGGCGTCGGCGGCCAGGCCGACCAGGCCCAGCCCGCCCTCGATCCAGTTGCCGTCCTTGATCCCGTTGAACGTGTCCATCGCGGACTCCGCGATGGAGATGCCCGTCGCCCAGCCGTTGTCACCGGTGCCGGCGTTGAAGAACGAACCGGACTCCGCGGGCGGCGCGGCCACCAGGGGGTTCTCGCCCGCCATCACTCACCGGCCTTGAAGCTGTCCCTGATCGCGTCTTCCCTCTCGCGGTACTGGCTCACGGTGTCCTGCACGGCCTTGCCGGCGGCCTCCATCGCCTCCACCGCGCCCTGCAACGCGTCCAGCCCCCACTGCTCGACCGGGTCGAGCATCATCCGGAACGGCTGGCAGATGATGCCGTACGCGTCGGTCGGCATGCTCACCGACTTCGCCGCGTCGACCGCGCCCTGCAGCCGCGTGCCCAGGTCGCCGAGCTGCTTGCCGTGCGCCTCGAGCGTGTCCGCGACGATCTCGAAACCCGCCATGCGATCCCCCTGGAGAGCCGATTACGAAAGGAAGGACTGTCCGCCGAAGTCGTCGTCCTCGTCCTGCCCGCGCGGCGGGCGGCGGGACGGCGGCGGGGACGGCGGGGCGGGCCGGGCGGGAGGCGGCGCGTCGTCCTCGTCGATCCCGAACCGCATCTCCCGGCCGAGCGGCGGCGCGGGCTCCTCGTGCGGCGGGGTCGGGAAGGTGCGCTTCGCTTCGTTGAACAGCGCGTTGGCCGTCTCGTCCTGCGTGCCGATGGTCTCGGCCATGGCCTGCTGGAGCAGTTCGGGGATGCGGGACTGCGCGCGCTGCAACGTCCGCATCACCTCGGCGGACACCTCGGCCATCCGCCTGTCCCGCGCGGACTCGGCGATCTCCAGGTGGGTCAGGATGCCGTTCGAGCCGATGGTCAGCCGCACCGTGCCGTCACGCGAGGTCTCGGAGATCGTCATGCCCTGCACGCGGGCCGCCATCTCCTGGTAGCGCTCGGCCTTGCGCTCGATGCTCTGCTGCCACTGGCTGAGCATCCGCTCGGACGCCCCGATGTCCTCGGGCACGGCGGCTTCCCCCTGGTGATGACGGTGTGGTCGGTCCCCTCAGGATGACGCAATGGTGAACGGCCCGGTTCCGCCCCGGTGTCAAATGCTCCGAACGGAGCACGGGGCGGTACCGGGCCGTGCACCGGTCACCACGCTCAGTTCACGCCGAGCAGGTCCACCACGAAGATCAGCGTCTCACCCGGCTTGATCACGCCGCCCGCGCCGCGGTCGCCGTAACCCAGGTGCGCCGGGATGACCAGCTTGCGCCGGCCGCCGACCTTCATGCCCGCGACGCCGCGGTCCCAGCCGGCGATGACCCGGCCGCCGCCCAGCGGGAAGCTGAACGCCTCGTCGCGGTCCCAGGAGGCGTCGAACTGCTCGCCGGTCGAGTGCGACACGCCGACGTAGTGCACGTGCACGAGCTGACCGGGCGCCGCCTCGGGCCCGTCGCCGACGGTGATGTCCTCGATCACCAGGTCGGCGGGCGGTGCGCCCTCGTACGGCTCGACCACGGGCTTGCTCGGGGCCATGTGACTCTCCTGTTGGTTGGGCTGTGGGTCCTCGCCTACTCAACCACGCCGCCGGCGGCGTGGCCGCGCAACCCCGCGCCGGGTCCGTCCCGTCCTGGGGGCATGAGGCGACGGTCCTGGGGTGCGCGGGCGGCGTTGTTCGGCGGCGCGGCGCTGGTGGTGGCGGTGAGCGCGGCGTCCGCCGTGCCCGTCGAAGAGGAGGGGTGGCGGGTCGTGCCGCCGATCGAGGCGGTGCCGGTCGACCTGGTGGCGTTCGACACGTGCGACTCCGCGCTGGCCGGGTTGCGGTCCGCGCTCTCGCCGCACGTCGGCGCGTACGGCCCGGGCGGTCACGGGTTCCGGACCAAGGCCGACGGCCGGGTCGCGGCCGCCGAACCGGCCGAGGCGCAGGCCGACGCGCGCGTCGGAGGCGTCCCGCGGGCGGTGGAGGAGCGGGCCGCGCCCGAGCACTCCACGACCAACGCGCACGAGGCGGGCGTGGACGAACCCGACCTGGTCAAGACCGACGGCAAGCGGGTGGTGACGGTCGCGGACGGCAGGCTGCGGGTGCTCGACGTGGCCGGCCGGAAGCTCACCGGCACGCTGGACGTGCCCGCGGGCCACGCCTCCCAACTGCTGCTGCACGGCGACCGCGCGCTGCTCGTCGGCGGCGGGGTCCGGGGCGTGGCGGGCGAGCGCATCGCCGTCGACGGCCCGTACGCGAGCCACTCGGAGGACTCGTCGGTGACGTTGGTCGACCTGTCCGGCGAGCCGCGCGTCCTCGGCACGCTCACCGTGTCCGGCCGGTACCTCGACGCCCGGCAGGTCGGTGACGTGGTGCGGGTCGTCGTCCACTCCGGTCCGCGGCTGCCGTGGGTGTACCCGGTGGACGGTCGCGGCGAGGCGGAGTCCCTGATCGCCAACCGCGAGCTGGTCGCCACCGCGCCGATCGACTCGTGGCTGCCGCGCTACGAGCTGACCGACGCCGACGGCTCGCGCTCCGAGGGCAGGCTGGTGGCGTGCGACCGGGTCAGCCACCCGGTGGGCGACCCGGCCACGTCGATGCTGTCCGTGCTGACGTTCGACTTCCCCGGCGAGCTGGGCGCCGGGGACGCCGTGACGATCATGGCGGACGGCGACACCGTCTACGGCACCGGGACGTCGTTGTACGTGGCCGACGACCACCACCTGCGGCCGACCACGCGGTTCGCGCCCGGCACGCCCGCGACCACCGCGATCCACCGGTTCGACGTCTCGCGGCCGGGCCCGCCCCGGCACGTGGCGTCCGGGCAGGTCGCCGGGACGCTGCTCAACCAGTACTCGTTGTCGGAGCACGACGGGCACCTGCGGGTGGCGACGACGTCCGAGGACGCGCCGGGCGTCCCCGAGCGCGCGCCGGCGACGCAGAGCGCGGTCACCGTGCTCCGGCAGGACGGCGCGAAGCTCGTGCAGGTCGGCAAGGTCGACGGGCTGGGCGTGGGCGAGCGCATCCACAGCGTCCGGTTCGCGGGCCCGGTCGGGTACGTGGTGACGTTCCGGCAGGTGGACCCGCTCTACACGCTGGACCTGTCCGACCCCGCCCGGCCGCGGGCGGTCGGCGAGCTGAAGATCACCGGCTACTCGGCCTACCTGCACCCCGCCGGGGACGGCAGGCTGATCGGTGTCGGCCAGGAGGCCACCGCGCAGGGCCGCGCCACCGGCACGCAGGTGTCGCTGTTCGACGTGTCGAACCCGGCCGCGCCGGCCAAGGTCGCGGGCCACCACCTGCCGGGCGCGTACTCGGAGGTCGAGTTCGACCCGCACGCCTTCCTGTACTGGCCGGCCCGGGGCCTCGTGGTGCTGCCCGTGACGGACCCGGCCGCGCCGGTGCCCGGCGGACTGCTGGTGCTGCGGCTCGGCGACGGCGCGTTCACCGCGCTGGGCACGGTCCGGCACGACGGGCCCGCCTACGACCCGGGCATCCGCCGGGCGCTGGTGATCGGCGACGAGTTGTGGACGGTGTCCGCGACCGGGGTGGGCGTCCACCGGATCGACGGGCCGGCGGAGTTGGCGTGGGTGCCGTTCACCTGATCTGGTCGTGGAGCAGGCGGTGCGCGAGGACCGTGCCGCCCGCCATCGCCGCCGGCAGCACGACCAGCGCGGCCAGCGGGATGAGGCACAGCAGGTAGGTCGGCACGGCGAAGCCCAGCGTGACGGCCCGGCGCTTGCGCAGCGTCCGCCGCCGCACGTCGAGCTTGAGGCCGCGCCGGGTGAACGGGATGGCGGTCAGCTCGATGCCGAGCAGCGTCGCGTTGACGCACACGGCGACCACCGGCACCACGGTCTGCCCCACCACGGGGATGAACCCGGCCGCGAACAGCGGGATCGCGCACAGGACCGCGAGGCCGACGAGCAGGATCGCGTCCCGCGCGCCGACCGCCGCCGACCGCAGCCAGGACACCTGCTCGGCCTCGGGCACGCCGCCGAGGTGGGTGTCCTCGACGGTCTCCGCGATGTGCTCGTAGAACGGCCCGCCGATGATCAGCGTGATCGCGGTGAACAGCAGCAGCCCGATCGCGACGAACGCGCCGATGATCGAGAACCCGGCGGCGAACCGGGTGGCCGCGCGCAACCCCTCGCTCCAGTCGTCGGCGAACGGCGTGACCCAGGCCGCGATCTCGTCGATCCACACCGCGAGCCCGACCAGGCCGCCGATCAGCAGCACCGTCGTGATCAACGCCGGCACCGCGCCGATGAGCAGCAGTTTCGGCGACCGGAACACCAATCCGAAACCCTGGCCGAGCAGTCCGACACCGGTCGAGAAGTCCCGCAGCACCCTGATCACCGCCGGAGCATATCCGCGCACGGGCGGCGGAGTCCCGAATCGACGGTCGCGGGCTTCTGGGAGCGGTGCCAGACTGCTGGTCTCTGGGGAGAGGACTACCGCCATGGCACTGGACCGCACCGAACCCGTCCTGCTCGTGCGCAAGCGCGCCGACGTCGCCGGCGAGTGGGAGAGGAGTTGCCACCTCGCGCCGCTGCCCGAGGACGGCACGGGGGCAACGCTGCTGACCTTGTGCGGCGAGCGGGTCGACGTGGGCGCGGTGGACCTGCTGCCCGAGCCGGAGGGCATGCCGTGCGTGGCGTGCCTGCTGTCGGCCCCGCCGCCGCGGGACTGAACCGGGCACCCGCCTGGGACCGCTCCCGCACGGGGCGGGAGCGGTCGCGGCTCAGCGGCGGCGGCGGAAGCTCAACGCCCGCGCGCCCGCGCCGACACCGGCCAGGTGCAGCGCCACGCACAGCAGCCCGGCCAGGAGCAGCGTCCCGCCGTCCAGCACGGAGCCGAGCGAGGCGTTCGCCAGGTCGAGCAGGAGGGCGAGGCCGAAGATGACCGCGGCGATGATCGCTAGCACGGGAACCTCCAAGGGTGGGGTGGGTGACCACCGCTTACCCCGCCGCGCGCGTCCCCAAGCCGGCGTTCGGACCAACTTCGCGGCCGGGGCGGCGGGGTCGCCGTCCGCCGTGCGGCCCGGTGATCAGCGCGGACCGCCGGTCAGCCGCGGCACGCCGGCGCCCGTGGCGGCCCAGGCCACCAGGCCCGCCACGTCCACCCCGTGCGGCGGGTCGTCGAGGTAGGGGCTGATGTTGCGCGTGCCCCGGCTGAGCAGCGCCGACGCGCCGTCCCGGTTGCCGCGCGCGGCGTGGGTCAGGCCGACGGCGAGCTGCGCGAGCCCCCGCCACAGCTCGCGCTCGGCCTCGGGGGCGGCCTTCCACGCGTCCTCCAGCACCTCGTGCGCGTGGAACGGCCGGCCGAGGTCCAGCAGCCGCTGCGCCTCGGCCAGCGCCTCCGCGGGCGTGCGGGGCACGCCCTCCGGCTGGCGTTCGACGCCCTCCGCCCCGTAGGGCAGCGGGCGGCCGAGCCCGTCGCGCGGTCGCGCGTTGCGGGCCCGGCCCTGCTCGTCACGGTCGCGGTCGGTGGTCGGCACGTCTTGATCGTGTCACGAACCCCGCCCGCGCGAAACGCGGTCCGGCCGCGCGGAGCACGACGGGCCGCCGCCGGGTCGCGTGACCTGGTGGGGCCGGCGCTGCGGTCGGCGGTCGCATGCCGCACGTCGGGCGCCTCGGGTGGCTTTCGCGCACTCCGCACATGCGGTCCGCCAGGGTCGCGCCCGTTCTCCGGTCGCACGCCGGCCGCCTCCCCCGGTGATACTGGCGGTGTGCCCGGACCGGACTGGGTCCTGCACGTCGACCTCGACCAGTTCATCGCGGCGGTCGAGGTCGCGCGCCGGCCCGAGCTGCGCGGCAGGCCCGTGGTCGTCGGCGGAGCGGGCGACCCGACCCGGCGCGGCGTGGTGGCGACCGCGTCCTACGAGGCGCGGGCGTTCGGCGTGCACTCCGGGATGCCGTTGCGGCTGGCGAAGAAGCGCTGCCCCGACGCGGTCTTCCTGCCCTCCGACGCGCCCGCCTACGAGGAGGTGTCGGCGCACGTGATGGAGGTGCTGCGCGGGCTGCCCGTCGTGGTCGAGGTGATCGGGTGGGACGAGGCGTTCCTCGGCGCGCGCACCGACGACCCGGAGGCGTTGGCCGACACCGCGCGGCGGGCCGTGCGGGAGGGGACGGGGCTGGAGTGCTCGGTCGGCATCGGCGACAACAAGCTGCGCGCCAAGCTCGCCACCGGGTTCGCCAAGCCCGCCGGGGTCTTCCGGCTCACCAGGGACAACTGGGTGGAGGTGATGGCCGGGCGGCCGGTGGCCGCGTTGTGGGGCGTCGGGTCGCGGACCGCGGCCAAGCTCGCGGAGCTGGACGTGCGCACGGTCGGCGACCTGGCGCGGGCCGACGACGACGTGCTGGCCGCGCGGTTCGGCCCGGCCGCGGGGCCGCACCTGCGGCGGCTCGCGCTGGGCGCGGGCGACCCCGTGGTGACCGCGACGCCGTGGGTGGCGAAGTCGCGCAGCCGGGAGACGACGTTCCAGCGGGACCTCACCGACCCGGACGAGGTCCGGGAGCAGGTCCGGCTGCTCGCGCGGCGGGTGGCGGAGGACGTGCGCGCGGAAGGGCGTCCCGCGCTGCGGGTGGTGGTGAAGGTGCGGTTCGCGCCGTTCTTCACGTTCACGCGCGGCGTGGCGCTGGCCGAGCCGACGACGGACGCCGGGCCGATCGAGGCGGCGGCGCTCGCCGCGCTCGCCAGGTTCGAGGACGACCGCGCCGTGCGCCTGCTGGGGGTGCGCGCCGAGTTCACCGGAGGACGCGCATGACCAAGGTGGTGGTGAACGGCTCGGTGTCGCTGGACGGCTACAGCGCCGGGCCGAACGTGGGCGAGGACCACCCGAGGGGCGAAGGGGGCGAGCGGCTCCAGCTCGTGCCCGTGCTCCTCGGCGGCGGGTCGCGGCTGCTGGACGGCCTCGACCCGACGGAGCTGGAAGCGGTCGGGGTGGCACCCGGGGACGACGTCGTGCACCTGCGGTTCCGCGTGCTGCGGTGACCGCGCGCGTCACCGCGCCGACGCGGTGACCTCGTCCAGCAGGGCGTAGAGCCGGGCCGCGGCGGTCCGGTCGAACTCGGGCCGGTCGAGGTCCACCGGCTTCCCCGCGCGGGACGCGGTGAGCGGCGCCGCGGGCGGGTCGACCAGGAACCGGCGCACCTGGTCCGCGGCGTCGTCCGCCGACCTGGCGAACAGCCGGGCCACGAGGTCCAGCGCCCGGCCGCGCAGGCCGCCGACCTGCGCGCCGAGGCCGCTGTCCACGAACATCGGGTTGTGCAGCACGTACCGCACGGCGCTGCCGGGGTGCCGGTCGGCGAAGCCCGCGCCGAGCAGGTCGGCGGCCCGCGCGCCCTGGCTCACCGCGTGGAACGCGCGGTAGCCGCGGGCCAGGGACAGGTCGTCCCAGCGGATGCCCGGCCCGCGCAGCCCGGCCACCCCGCACAGGCTCACCACGACCGGGGCCGCGGCCCGCTCCAGCACCGGCAGCAGGCGCTCGACCAGCAGGAACCGGCTCACCGGGTAGAGCGCGAAGGAGTGCTCCAGCCCGTCCGCGGTGACCTCGCGGCGCGGGGTGAAGCGGCCCGCGCCGAGCACGAGGTGGTCGACCGCGTCGAACCGGTCCGCCACCTCGTCCGCCACCGCCGCCACGCCCGCGAGCGTGCTCAGGTCGCCCCGGACGAGTTCCACCCCGTCCGGCGCGGTGGCCGACCGGCCCACCACCGCCACCCGGTGCCCCTCGCGCGCCAGCCGCGCCGCCAGGCTCCGGCCGATGCCGTTCGTGCCACCGGTGATCACCGCGTTCGCCATAGCCTGGAGCCTGGAACACACCGCGACGAACCGGAAGAAGGCACATCCATGTCACTGGTCCCGGTGCCGGTCACGGCCGCCGACCGCGCCGCCTGCCCGGTGTCCGACGTGCTGGCCCGGGTCGGCGACAAGTGGAGCCTGCTCGTGCTGAGCCTGGTCGCCGACCGCCCCTACGGCTTCAACGAGCTGGACCGCGCGGTGCACGAGCTGAGCCGCCGCATCCTCACCCGCACGCTGCGCAACCTGGAACGCGACGGGCTGGTCCGCCGGGACGTGCGGCCCGGTCGGGCCGCCGGGGTGACCTACGCGGCGACCGCGCTCGGCCGCTCGCTGCTGGAGCTGGTCGTCCCCTTGGGACGGTGGGTGCTGGCCAACGAGGGCGCGATCGCGGCCGCGCGCGCCGCCTACGACGAGGCGCCCGGGCACTCGTCGTCCACAGTGGACTGAAAGGCCCGCTCGCGCGACCGCGTCGCGCGAGCGGGACCCGTGGTGTGATCAGACGCCGGCGATGGACTGGATCCAGGACCGGTACCGTGTCACGTTGGTGTAGGCGGTGGTCGTCTGCCGGTCGCTGGTGGACGCGACGCCGACCTGCGCGCCGCCCGCCATCATCGGGCCGCCCGAGTCGCCGCCCGCGGTGATGCCGTCGCCGCGCCGCGCGCAGATCGCGTTGCCGCCGTAGGCGTCGGTGCAGCCGCCGGTGACGACCACGTTGGCCACCTTCAGGTACTGCGACTGGCAGTTGATCTCCGAACCGCACTGGGACGTCGCGCCCCAGCCGTAGACCTGCACGGTCTGGCCCACGGTGACCGAGCCGGGCTGGCCGAGCCGCGCGTAGGTCGCGGACACGGAGCGGTCGAGCCGGACCAGCGCGAGGTCCGAGGAGTGGGTGTAGGTCTGCACGCCGTTGGCGACCGTCCCGCCGGAGGTCTGGTCGAGGCTGCCGATGCGGAACGACAGCCCGCCGCCGCTGACGCAGTGCTTCGCGGTCAGGATCCACGTGGGCGCGATGATGGTCGCGCTGCACGTCTGCCTGCCGTTGGAGAACAGCCGCGCGGCCCACGGCGCGTTGCTCGCGTAGCCGCCGCCGATGATGTACGGCGTCACGCCGCCGTCCTGCGACGCCGGCGTGGCCGACGCCGACGGGACGAGGGCGAGCAGGGACAGCAACGCCGCTGCGAGCGCAGGGATCAACCTGGTGATTCGCAAGGGTTTCCTCGATTCCTAAGACACGCGATCACTCGCGCACAGGGGTGTCTCGGGTCACGAGATTCGTACCACTCGATCGGGTGATTAGGGATATCTCGAACCGGTTATAACGCCGCCGATAACGTGTGCCGCATGCTCGTCGAACTGGCCATCGGGGACGCGTACGGCGCGGGCTTCGAGTACGCCGAACCGGCCTTCGTGACCAGGCACAACACCCTCGCGGGGTACGTGCGGCACCCGCGTCACCACGGCATCCGGCCCGGCTCCTACACCGACGACACGCAGATGACGCTGGCGTTGGCGGAACTGCGGGTGTCCGGCGCGCCGTGGACGCCGGAGACGGTGGCCTCGGCGTTCGTGGACGCGTTCCACCGCGACCCGCGCGAGGGCTACGCACGGGGTTTCCAGGCGTTCCTGGGCACCGTGCGGACCGGCGCCGAGTTCCTGGCGCGCATCCGCCCCGACAGCGACAAGAGCGGCGCGGCGATGCGGGCCTCGCCGGCCGGGCTGCTGCCGACCGCGGACGAGGTGCTGCACCTCACCGACGTGCAGGCCAGGGTCACCCACGACACGCCGGACGGGGTCGCGGCGGCGCGGGCGGCGGCGTTGGCCGTGCACTACTGCCACCACGGGCTGGGGCCGGTGGCGGAGGTCGGCGCGTGGATCGCCGACCGGCTCGGGTCGGCGGTGTGGGCGCGGCCGTGGCACGGCGCGGTCGGGTCGAAGGGCGTGGAGAGCGTGCGCGCCGCGTTGACCGCGTTGGCGGGCGGCGGCTCGTTGAGCGCGGTGCTGCGCCAGTGCGTCGCCTTCACCGGTGACGTCGACACGGTGGCCACCGTCGCCCTGGCCGCCGCGTCGCGGTCCGCCGGGATCCGCGCCGACCTGCCCGACGCGCTGGTGGACGGGCTGGAGAACGGGCCGTTCGGCCGCGACCACCTGGCCCGGGTGGACGCTCAGCTGCGGTAGTGGCGCACCAGCTCGGCGAACCGGTCCTCCGGCCACGGGCAGCGGATCTCGCCGAACGTCGCGGCGAAGAACAGCTCCAGGTGCGCGTGCCACGCCGCGAGGGCCCGCGGCGCGAACGCCGGGTCGGCGAGCGCGTGCGTCAGCTCGACCGTCGTGCCCAGGTCGGGGTCGTGCCGGAACTCCCAGCGGACCCGGCCCGTCGGCGAGTCGAACGCCAGCACGCGCGGCTCGACCCGCTCGACCAGCGGGCCGGGCGGCACGTGCGGGTTGGCGGCGCGGGTGGGCACGCCGTCCCCGCCCTCGGTGAGCAGCGCCCACACCTCGTCCAGCGGTCGCCAGACGAGGTCGCGGACGAACCGCACCACGCCGTCGTGGCACCGGCCCTCGTCGAGCCGGAACTCGCGGACGTAGCGCTCCATCGCCCCGAGCACGTCCGCCGGCGGCTCGAACGCCCGGCCGGCCAGGCGTGCCTCCAGCGCCGCCAGGCACGTGTCCCAGCCCGCGGCGTTGCGCGCCGCGCCGTGCCGGTCGCCCAGCACGTGGGTGAAGACCAGCAGGCAGCCCCGCTCGTGCGGCAGCAGCTCGAACCTCAGCACGTCGGTGTTCCAGCGGAACGCGAACACCCGGGGCGGGTCGGCCTCCAGCACCTCGCCGGTGGTGACCTGGTCGGGGAAGGAGAACGTCATCGCCCGCCCGTCGACCGCCACCTCCGCCGGGAACCAGTGCGCCAGTTCCGCGGGCTCGGTGACCGCCCGCCACACCCGTTCCGGCGGGTGCGCGAGCACCCGCTCGAACCTCAGCACGGGTTTGCCGTCGATCCAGCCCAGTTCGGTGCCCATCAGCCCATCCCGTCCAGCCGCCGTTCCAGCGCGTCGAGGCTGTCCTCCCACATCCGCCGGTACGGCGCGAGCCAGGCGTCGACCTCGGCCAGCGGCCCCGGCCGCAGCCGGTAGAGCCGCCGCTGGGCGTCCCGCCGGACCTCCACCAGCCCGGCCTCCCGCAGCACCTTCAGGTGCTTGGACACCGTCGGCTGGCTCACCGACAGCCCGTCGACCAGCTCGTTCACCGGCCGCTCGCCGTCCCGCAGCACGTCGAGGATGCGCCGCCGCTGCGGGTCGGCGAGCACGGCGAACGTAGATGCCATGACGGCAATATAGCCGTTCTGGCATATAGGCTCAACCGGTCACGCGACCGCCCGGCGGATCGGCATCAGCGGCGCGGGTGTGGTGGTCAGGAAGTCCGCCACCGCGGCCACGCACTCGTCGGGCCGTTCGAACGGCATCAGGTGCGAGGTGCCCGGCAGGACGCACAGCTGCGCGTCCGGGATGCCCCGGTACATCGCGATCGTGTGCTCGAGGTGCACGATGTCGTCGTCGCTGCCCAGCACGAGCGTCGGGCACGTGATGGCGGCCAGGTCGACCACCTCCGGGTCGTGCGCCGCCCGCGCGAACTTCTCCACCACCACCGGCAGGTGGTCGCGGCCGTCCGGCGACACCTCGGCGTACCGGTCGGCGACCTCAACCGGCAGCTCGCCGCCCGGCTGCGGCAGGAAGACCCACCCGTCCTTGGCGTAGCCGGAGTTCAGCACCACGAGCTTGCGCACCAGGTCGGGCCGCCGCTGCGCCACGCCCAGCGCCACCACGCCGCCCGCGCTGTAGCCCGCCAGGTGCGCCGGGCCGCCGACCACCTGCTCCAGGTACGCGATCACGTCGCCCGCCAGGACGGCCGACGACACCGGTCCGGGCACGTCCGGCGTCCGCCCGTGGCCCCGGCGGTCCACCAGGTGCACCCGGAAGCGGTCGGCCAGCCGCGCCAGGTTCGGCGCGAAGTCCCGCGAGTCGCTGAACCCGCCGTGCAGCAGCACCAGCGGCTCGCCCTCGCCGCGCACCTCGTGCCAGGTGCGCACGCCGTTGACGGTCTCGTACATCAGGTCCTCCCGTGTGGTCTCACCTACTCGTACGGGAGGGGGCCGGCAAACTCATCGGCAGGCCGAAGAGCGGGAACAGCCGATCACCCAGGAAGGTGGTCGAGCCGGTCATCCGCTCGCCCGAGAACTCCACGAGCACCAGCGCGAACGGTCGCAGCACGCCGTCGTCGCCGGGCCGGTACTGGCCGAACGCCGGCCCGCCGTTGGCCTGCGTCGGCAACAGCCGGGCGGTCTCGCAGCCGCTGCCCGGGTACGCCAACGCGGCCGCGATGGCGTCCCGCCCGCGCAGCCACCAGGTGTACGGCGGCATGGTCATCGTCGCGTCCTCGTGCAGCAACGCCACCAGCGTGGCCACGTCGTGCCGTTCGAACGCGGTCGTGTAGCGCTCCAGCAACCCGGCGTCGAACGGTTGCGGCGGCGCGGGCCGCCGGTCGGCGAGGGTCGCCCGCGCGCGTTGCAGCGCGCTGTTGACCGAAGCGACCGTTGTGGACAGCAGCGCGGCCACTTCGGACGCCCGCCAGCACAGCACGTCCCGCAGGATCAGCACGGCCCGCTGCCGGGGCGGCAGGTGCTGGAGCGCGGCCACGAACGCCAGCCGCACCGTCTCCCGCCCCACCGCGACCTCGTCGGCGGGCAGCACCAGCGCGTCCGGCGCGGGGTGCACCCACGCGGCGTCGGGCAGCGGCTCGCCCAGCGGCGCGCCCGGCGCGGCGGGCGAGGACAGGTCCATCGCCGTGGCCCGCCGCTGGGCGCTGCGCAGCATGTCGAGGCACACGTTGGTGGCGATCGAGTGCAGCCACGCCCGCAGCGACCCCCGGCCCGGGTCGAACGTGGCGCGCCAGGCGCGCACGAACGTCTCCTGCACGGCGTCCTCGGCCTCGAACGGCCCGCCGAGCATGCGGTAGCAGTAGCCGGTCAGGGCCACCCGGTGAGATTCCAGGTCCACGTCCACACGTCACACGTTAGGATGAAAGCGGCGCCTCGACCCCAGTGCAGCCCCCTTCCGCGTGGCACGACCGCGTGACGTCCCGCTCGACGATCCCGAGGAGCCCTCCCGTGCCCCGCGTGTTCACCGGTTCGCCCGTCCGCGACCTGCTCGCCCTCACCTCCCGGCCCGAGGTCATCTCGTTCGCGGGCGGCCTGCCCGCGCCCGGCCTGTTCGACGTGGACGGCCTGCGCTCGGCCTACGACCGGGCGCTGTCCCGCCGCACGCTCCAGTACGCGCCCACCGAGGGCGACGCGGCCCTGCGCGGCCTGGTCGCCGACCGCCTCACGCGGCGCGGCCTGCCCACCGCCGCGGGCGACCTGCTCGTCACCTCCGGCTCGCAGCAGGCGTTGGGGCTGGTCGCGACCGCGCTGCTGGAACCGGGCGCGGTGGTCGCCGTCGAGGAGCCGACCTACCTGGCCGCGCTGCAGTGCTTCCGGCTCGCGGACGCGCGGGTCGTGCCCGTCGCGGGCGACGACCGGGGCGTGGACCCGGCCGCGCTGGCGGAGGTGATCGAGCGGGACCGCCCCGCGCTGCTGTACCTGGTGCCGACGTTCGCCAACCCGACCGGCCGGACGCTGGACGCCGCGCGGCGGGCCGAGGTCGCCGCGCTGGCCGACCGGCACGGCCTGTGGGTGGTCGAGGACGACCCGTACGGCGAGCTGCGCTACCGGGGCGAGCCGGTGCCGCCGCTGGCGTCGATGAGCGACCGCGTGCTCTACACGGGCAGCTTCTCCAAGGTCGGCGCGCCGGGCATGCGGCTGGGCTGGCTGCGCGCCCCCGAGTCGATCATGCGCACGCTGGTGGTCGTGAAGCAGGCGGCGGACCTGCACACGTCGGCCGTCGACCAGGCCGCGGCGGCGGAGTACCTGGCCGCGAACGACCTGGACGAGCACATCCGCGGCCTGTGCGCGGCCTACCGCGAGCGGCGGGACGCGATGGTCGACGCGCTGCCGTCGACCGTGCCGCCCGGCGCCCGGTGGAGCGACCCCGACGGGGGCATGTTCGTGTGGGTCTCGCTGCCGGGCGGGGTGGACACCGGCGAGCTGGTGCACGAGGCGTTGCGGCGCGACGTGGCGTTCGTGCCCGGCGCGGCGTTCTACGCCACCGGGCCGGACCGGTCGACGCTGCGGTTGTCGTTCACCACCAACGCGGTCGACGGGATCCGCGAGGGGATGCGGCGGCTGGCGACCGTGCTGCGTTAGGACTCACGGTCGGCCCGTGCGTTCTTCACGGGTCGGTCGTGACACCGCGGGGGTGGGGGTCGCGCGCCGTCGGCCGCACGGTGGTCCTCGTGAAGCGATCATCGATCATCTCCCTCGCGGTGTCGACCGCGTTGGGCATCGCGATCGTCGCCGACGGCGTCGGCGACCGGACCGGGTTCGGCACGTGGGGCCTGGTCGCGTGCGCGCTGGCGTACCTGGTCATCGGGTTGGTGCGCGGCGAGCTGCGCCGGCCCCGGGTGGTGTGGGCGCAGGTGGCGGGCGCGGTCGGGTTCGGCGCGCTGGCGGCGGTGGCCCTGCTGGTGGACCCGGAGGTCGGCCGGCGCCTGGTGGCGGCGGGCTGGCTGGCGCACGCCGCGTGGGACCTGGCGCACTTCCGCGCCCGCCTCGTCGTGCCGACGTGGTACGCGCTCGCGTGCGCCGTGGTGGACGCGTTCGTGGGGGTGTCCCTGGCATGGTGAGGAACACCTCGAGGTGGGGGACCGCGGTGGCGGCGGCCGAGCACGTCGGGTGTCGGGGCTGGAGGGGCGTGTGATGCGACGGGCGCGGGTGCTCACGCTGGTGTCGCTGGGCGTGGCGTGGTCGACCAGCCTGGTCGGGCCGGGGATCGGCGTGCTGCTGGAGCCCCGGCCCGCCCGCGCGGTGGCCGGACTGGTGGGCGCGGTGCTGTTCGGCGTGGCGCACGCGGGCGCGTTGTACGCGGCGGTGACGCCCGGCGTCGCGCGTGCGCGGTGGGACGCGGCGCTCGTGGCGGCGTCGGTGCTGTCCGTGCCGCTGCTCGCGCCGGTGGCGGCGGGCCGGTGGGACACCTGGGCGTGGGTGGGCGCGGCGCTGGTCGGCACGCTGCCCGTGCTGGTGCGGTGGTGGTGGGTGGCGGCGCCCGCGGTGGTCGCGGTCGCCGTGGCGGTGGCCGCCGAACCGTTGCGCGGGTTGGCGATCGTCGCCGCCGTCGGCGCCGCGTTGGCGATGATGCACGTGCTGCCGGTGTGGTTGTGGCGCCTGGTGGTGCAGGCCCAGCGGGGGCGGGAGGCGCGGGCGCGGCTGGCGGTGGTCGAGGAGCGGCTGCGGTTCGCGCGGGACGTGCACGACCTGCTCGGCCACCGGTTGACCGTGATCGCGCTGAAGGCGGAGCTGGCCGCGCGGCTCGCGGCCGTGGACGGCGACCGGGCGGCCGCGGAGGCCGACGAGGTGCGGGCGCTGACCGCGTCGGCGTTGTCGGAGCTGCGGGAGGCCGTGCACGGCTACCGGGCGGTGGAGCTGGGCGACCAGGTCGCGGCCGTCGAGCAGGTGCTGACCTCGTCCGGGGTGCGGTGCGCGGTGTCGGTGCCCCCGGACCTGCCGCCCGCGGCGCGGGAGCTGTCGTGGGCGTTGCGGGAGGCCGGGACGAACGTGCTGCGGCACAGCCGCGCCCGGTGGTGCACGATCGACGTCGTGGTCGCGCCCGACGAGGTGCGGCTGACCGTGGCCAACGACGGCGCGTCCGGCGCGCGGGGGCACGGGTCGGGGCTGGACGGGCTGGCGGAGCGGCTGGCCCGGGTGGGCGGCACGGTGCGCGCGGGGGAGGAGGACGGGGTGTTCACGCTGGTGGCGTCCGTGCGGTCGTGATCCGCGTGCTGCTGGCCGACGACGAGGAGCTGATCCGGGTCGCGGTGGCGGCGCTGCTCGGGCTGGAGCCGGACATCGAGGTCGTCGCGCAGGCCGGGGACGGCCGGGAGGCGGTGCGCGCGGCGCTGGCGCACCGCCCGGACGTGGCCGTGGTGGACCTCCAGCTGCCGACGCTGGACGGGTTCGAGGTGACCGCAGAACTGGCCTCGGCGCTGCCGGGGTGCGCGGTGGTGATCCTGACCGGGCGCGGCAAGCCGCCGCACCTGCACCGGGCGCTGTCGGCCGGGGCGAAGGGGTTCCTGCCCAAGGGCTCGCCGGGCGGCACGCTGGCCGACGTGATCCGGCGGGTCCGCGCGGGCGGCCGGTACGTCGACCCGGAGCTGGCGGCCGACGCGCTGACCACGCCGCCGTGCCCGCTCACGCCGCGCGAGCTGGAGGTGCTGCGGCTGGCCGAGTACGACACGCCGGTGGCGGTGATCGCCCGCCGGACGCACCTGTCCGTCGGGACGGTGCGCAACCACCTGTCCGCCGCCGTGGCGAAGCTCGGCGCGGCCGGCCGGTCCGAGGCGTACCTGATCGCGCACGAGCGCGGCTGGCTGTGACCGGCGGTCCTCACCCGTCGTGCACGTCCTCCGCCCGCAGGTCCGACTCCATCGCGGCGCGCACGCCGCGGACCGCGAGCCGGTCCGCGCGCTCGTTCTCCGGGTGGCCGGCGTGCCCCTTCACCCAGTGCCACTCGACCCGGTGCGGCGCGGCGGCCGCGTCCAGGCGTCGCCACAGGTCCTCGTTCTTGACCGGCTGCCGGCCCGCCGTCAGCCAGCCGTTGGCCTTCCACTTCGCCATCCACGACAGCACGCCGTTGCGGACGTACGTGCTGTCGGTGTAGATCCGCACGGCGGACGGGCGCTTGAGCGTCTCCAACGCGCGGATGGGCGCCATCAGCTCCATGCGGTTGTTCGTGGTGGGCTCCGACTCCCCGCCGTACAGGTCGCGCTCGTGCGCCCCGTACCGCAGCACCGCGCCCCAGCCGCCCGGCCCGGGGTTCCCGCTGCACGCGCCGTCGGTGTAGATCTCCACCACCTGCTCCATGCGGCGAAAGATACCGAAGCGCGTTGCGCCCACAGCGCAATCCGTTGCGCGGGCACCGCGGTCCGGGGGGACGCTGTCGCCATGGCACTGGGTTTCAGCGGCGAGGTCGCGGACTTCTACCACCGGTACCGGCGGGGCTACCCGGCGGAGGTGTTCGACGCGCTGGTCGAGGTGTTCGGGCTCACGGCGGACGACGTCGCGGTCGACCTGGGCTGCGGCACGGGCCAGGTCACCGTGCCGCTCGCGGCCCGGGTGCGCGCGGTGGTCGGCGTCGACCCGGAGCCGGACATGCTGGCGCACGCCCGCCGTGCGGCGGAGGAGGGCGGGGCGGCGAACATCGCGTGGGTGGTCGGGACGGACGCGGACGTGCCCGCGTTGCGCGGGGTGCTCGGCGACGGGTCGGTCGGCGTGGTCACCATCGGCCAGGCGCTGCACTGGATGCGTCACGACGACCTGTTCCGTGCGGTGTCCTCGCTCGTCAGGCCGGGTGGCGGGGTGGCGGTGCTGACGAACGGGACGCCGTTGTGGCAGCAGGGGAGCGACTGGTCGCGCGCGTTGCGCGGGTGCCTGGAGGAGTGGCTGGGCACGCCGTCCGGCCACGCGTGCGGCACGGACGAGGAAAGCCGGAACCGCTACCGGACGAGCCTGGCCGCGGCCGGGTTCGAGGTCGGGACGCACGAGGTCCGGTACCGCGGCACGCTCGACCTGGAGTCCGTGGTGGGCGGCGTCCTCTCCGCCCTCCCCGCCGACCGCCTCCCGCCCCCGCCGGACCGCGCCGCCTTCACCGACCGGGTGCGTCACGCCATCGAACCCCACGCGCCGTTCATCGAGGACGTGCGCGTGACCGCGTTGACGGGGCGGGCGAACTCCACGAATTAGCGCGTGCGAGGCGTGGCGGGGTGCCGCATCGCCGCTCGGTGTCGTCGCCGTGCCCCGGATACATCGAGGTGTCATCGGGTAGCTCACCGAAGATCCTCGACTTCACGTCGTTGATCACGACGTGAAGTCCTGCGGGCGAGGTGGTCTTCCCCACACGACCGGGGAACAGCGAGCCCCGCAGCGGTAACCACGGTGCCGTCACCGGGGCGCGGTCTCCCAAAGCGCGGCGATGGGCAGCGAGACCAGCCGGTCGCCGAAACTGATCCCTCCTTGGCGGCCGGTGTGGAAGACGACGCCCAGCGAGAACTGATCACCCAGCAGGTCCCGCAACGTGGCCAGTCCCCGGAAGTCCTCCGCGGTCACGGTGTCCTTCGCCTTGGCTTCGACGCCGACCACCTGGCCGTCGTCGCGCTCCAGCGCCACCAGCAGCCCCGATGGTGTCCACGACGATGTGCCGCTTGCGGCCCGCGATCTTCTTCCCGCCGTCCCGACCGCGGGTCGCCCGGCCGACGGTCTGCGCGGCGCGCACCGACTGCGAGTCCATGACCGCCGCCGGCGCCGCCCGCCCGCCCCTCGGCCAGGCGGACGCGGTCGCGCAACGCGTCCAGCAGTCGCTGCGACGCACCGACCTTCTCCCCCAGGGCGAAACGCTTGTAGACCGTGGGCCACAGCGGGAAGCCCGCCACTTGATGCCGTTGTCGACCACGTACAGGATCGCGTCCACGATCACCCGACGACCATTCAAGGTCCCGGGCGGGTGACGCGCACCCCGGTTGACTACGGAGGCAGCCTTTCGGCGATCATCATTCTTGCGACAAAAGGATGTCGACCAAAGGCCTGCGTGATCAGTGTGCACCACCCCGCCCCGGGGTCGGCACTCGTGGCGTTGTCCGGGTTCCGAGACGAGTTCCACCGGTGCCTGACCCGTCGGACGGACGGGTTGTTCGAGTTGACCGAAGCCGTGCTGAGCGCCGACGGACCGGCACGCACACCGGTCGGCGTGTCGCGGGCACCGGTTCCTTTCGCATCTCCACGGGCTTGCCCAGGTCCGGAAATCAAAGCTCGCCAAGGAGGAACTCCCTGCGGATCTTGAGATCGGCGGTGACCGTTCGGCTCTGGAGTGCGACCGCCTCAGCGGTAGACGGCGACGAAGATGGCCGCGTTTCCGTGACGCTCCGCCGACCGGCGACGGACCCGAATGGCGTATTGGGTGACAGGAATCTCCGCAGAATTGCGTAGTGGAGGCGCTCGGCGGCTGCGATACTGCTCGAATAGGCCAGAACGAGCGCGGGGTCGAGACCCGCAACGAGATGTCCGGCGAAGCCCACAACGCGGTGCTCGCCGGCACCGTGGAACGCGTCGAAATCGGGAACCATCATTACGACCGACGCAGTGTCGTCGCTCTCACCGTCGTCGCCGTCAGCTTGATCGCGGCGATCGTGTTGATCGTGGCGACCACTCGGCAGACGATGACACACAAGGCCACGACGGATGGGCAGCAGGTGCTGACCACCACCAGTCCGCCGCCGACCACGAGCCGGGTCGTCAGCAGTACCCGGGGCACAGCCACACCGGAAGGCCGGGGGTCGCCAATCCGGCTGGGTGTGGGCTACGGAATCGACGTCGATGTGTCGACGCCGAAAGCGCATAAGGTCAACGAACTTGCCGAGGCCGACGACCTTCGCCTGATTTCGCGTTTTGAGCTGTGGGCGCCGTCCGGTTTCCTGGAAGTGTCCTGGACCAATCCGGAAGGCCTGGGTGCGATGCGCGACATGTGCACGTCGGATTTTTACGCTGACGGGAACCATCCCTCGTCCCCGACGAAAATCACGGCCAACAACCAGAGGTTGTGCTTCAAGACCACCGACCACAAAACCTTCTGGCTGCAGGTCGTCAACTTCAACAGCCATAGCTCGTACGTGGAGCTCGTGATCGAGCAGTTTTGAGCGACCGCACTCCGGAATCACGGCGCCGCCCGAACTGCGGCGGCAATGCCGCTGACGGCAGCTGCCGACACTCATGAGGTCAAGCCCATCGGTGGCGCATGATCTCTTCGAACAGCGCGTGGGACCCCTGTAGCTCGGCAACGGCTACTGAGGGCAGGCTGCACCACTCCTCGGACGTGCGGTTGGCCGCCGCGTGAAGGTCGGCGTCACCCGCACGAGGGACTGACTTACCAGCCTCGCGAACGCCGCTCGTCCAGGTGAGGACCTCTCACCCTCAGGGTGGGATTCTCCCCCCGCCCGGGGTGGGACCAGGTGTCGTCCGGCAGCACGTCGAAGATCCTCGACTCCACGTCGTTGATCAACGAGGTGAAGTCCTCCGGCGACGTGGTCTTCCCCCCGCCGTCCGGGAACAGCGAGTCCTCGATACCTACTCTTCTCCTGACGTGGACGGTGACCCGGTCAAGCGGTTTCCCCTCCGTGATCGGGGGGTGCCGTCACCGCAGACTCTTCTGCGGAGCCCTCCTGATTTTCGCGGAGCGTCCGCCCTCTGGCATCACGCCACTCGATGCGGCCATTCTTGCTGCCCCCGGCCAGCACGCTCGCCGCGCTCGACGGGCTGTCGAACGCATACGTCCTGGTCAGGCGGATCTGATCCTGCCCGTGTTCCGCCAGTACGCCTTCTGTCAGCAGTTTCTCCCGCAGCGCGTGATATCCGGGTGTCATGGTCACCGTTGCCAGGCGTCCGAGCGCGCCCTCGAAAACGGTGAAGCCCCGAGGGTCTTCGACCCCTTCCGCAGTGGTGAGCTTGGTATTGAGGAAGTATCTCGTGCGGACTGCGGTCGTATCGGCCCCTTCGTTCTTCCTGATTTCCTCGGTGGAAATCGGAATTTCGAAAGCATGCACTCCGGCAATGGGAAGTATCATGAGCATATTGGCGAGGTACGCCTCCATGTCGGCCACTTCGGGCTCGCTCAGCCACGGGATGGCGGGAATCCTGGAGTTGTCGAGCCGAACGGACTTCGCAGCTCTGGCGATGTCCACCAGTCGTGCTTCGAGGTATCGGATGTGTGCTTTGTTCAGGGAGTCGTCCGTGGTCGTGAGCACGTAGGCGTTCGTCCAGAAGTCCTTCAACCTCTGGTGCGAGTCGAGCCGTACCACCACCTCGTCCCCCTCCCCGATGTAGAGCATGTCGGGCCCCCGGCCATCCGGGTCCGGGCCGGTCAGCAGGTAGACCCCGGTTCGCCCGAACTCGTTGCGGAGGCGCGCACGGGCGTAGTCGGCCCGGGAGAAGGCCAGGCACACCCCTGTCCACTGGCTGCGCTCGACGAGCCGTATGCCTTGGGGTGTGCCATCGACGAGGAACAAGCGGATGGTGGCGCCTGTCGCACCGGCCTGCGTCATGGAGTCATTGAACCAACCACCGCTCGGAACGCGGCCAACCGCCGGGTGCTTTCCCGGCGATTGGCCCGCGGGCTCACGTGCACAGGCCGTCCGTGCACAGGCCGTCGGTCACCAGCCGCGCGAACGCCACTCGGTCAGGTGTGGTCGTTCACGCCCCAGGGTGGAATCGTCCCCGTGCCCGGGGTAGAACCAGGTGTCGTCCGGCAGGGCGTCGAAGATCCTCGACTCCACGTCGTTGATCAACGAGGTGAAGTCCTCCGGCGACGTGGTCTTCCCCACGCCGCCGGGGAACAGCGAGTCGCCGGTGAACAGGTGCGGGTGGCCCGTCGGGTCGCGGTACAGCAGGGCGATCGAGCCCGGTGTGTGGCCGCGCAGGTGGATGACCTCCAGCGGCACGGCGCCGACGTGCACCGTGTCACCGTGCTCGACCAGGAAGTCCGGCGGGATCGGCAGGACGTGGGCGTCCGCCGGGTGCGCGACCGTGTTCGAGCCGTTCGCGCCCGCCACCGCGCCCAGCGCGCCCCAGTGGTCGCCGTGCTGGTGCGTGGTCACCACGGTCTTCAGCCTCGGCCGGTCCACCGAGTGCCCCACCACGTCGGACAGCCGCTCGGGGTCGGCGGCGGCGTCGATGAGCAGGCCCTCGTTGGTCGCGCGGCAGACCAGCAGGTACGCGTTGTTGTCCATCGGTCCGACCGAGACCTTCGTGATGGTCAGCGCGTCCAGCGTGCGCCGGGTCGCCGGGCCGCCCGGCGACACGTGCCCCGTGTAGTCCTCTAGTACGTCCACAACGGCCGACCGTAGCCGACCCGGCACCCTTCAGGATCCCCACAGGTCGACCCCCTAGGGTTGTTAACGGTCTCCGCCGCTCCACCGATGTCGTCTGATTAGGGTTCTTCCACCTCGTGCCTACCAACCGTCGGATCAACTGGGACGTCCTGCGCATCCTCGCCGTGCTGTGCGTGCTCCTCCAGCACGCCACCCACGCCGGCCCGTCCGTCCACGCCGAACTCAGCCGACCGTCCTTCGTCTTCAGCCTCGAATTCGGCGCGAGCGCGCTCGTGGTGCTCTCCGCCTACTTCGCGTGCGCCTCCCTGGCCAAGGGCCAACCCCGCCGCTTCCTGCGCAACCGCCTGGCCCGCCTGATCCCGGCCTACGTGGTCGCCGCCACCTGCACCTACCTCGTCCTGCGCCACGTCGCCCCCGAGGGCTGGAGCCACCTCGAACCCCGCGACCTGCTGTTCAACGCCCTCATGCTGCAGAACTGGGTGCCGGACGTGCGCCTGGTCGACTTCTCCTACTGGACCCTCCCGGTGCAGGTCACGGGCTTCGTCGCGGGCGCGCTGCTGGTCTCCCGCGTCCGCGGCCGGGCCGTCGGGGCGCTGCCGTGGGCGCTGGTCGTCGGGCCGCTCGTGCTCCGGGCGTGGACGGAGGAACCCGGTCTCGTCCGCACCTTCTACGACGGCCTGGGCGTGCACCGCGCGCAGCTGTTCGCCATCGGCGTCGGCATCTGGCTCTGGTCACGCGGCCGGGTCGGCGACCGGCACCTGTTCGCCCTGCTCACGGCCGCGCTGCTGGCCCAGGCCGTGCACAGCGCCGACTTCGCCTCGACCGTCGGCCTGGGCGTGCTGCTGATCGGCGTGTGCGCCGCGGCCGGCGGCCGGGACTGGGACGTCGCGCCCCTGCGCCTGCTCGCCCGACCGGTCAGGTGGCTGGCCGGCATCTCGTACGGCGTGTACCTGGTGCACCAGGAGATCGGCTACGTCGTGATGGCGATGGTCGCGCCGCACTGGGGGCCGTGGGGCGAGCTGGCGGCGTTCACCGGCACCGCCGTCGTCCTCGGCTGGCTGCTGACGAAGTTCGTCGAACGCCCCGCGCACCGGGCGCTGACGGCGAGCCGGCCCGCGCTGGCGGGCCTGCTGCTCACCGCCCGCCTGCACGCCGCTCAGAGCCACTTGGGCAGCGTCGGCGCCGTCCCGTTCAGCCGCGCGCCGCTCTGGCGACCGGTCAGCCACGCCAGCACGTCGGCCGCCGCGCCGCTCACCGCGGGCGACGTCGCGCTGTCCGCCGCGGTGAGCGCCCAACTGCGCTGACGGCCGTCCGGGAGCACCGCCTCGACCCGGGCGGACGGCACGTCGGCCCGGTCGGCGTACTGGCCGACGGCGTCCTCCAGGAAGTGCTCCAGCAGCTCCGGCGGGAGATCCTCGAACCCGGTGCCGCAGTCGAGGTCGACCAGGTGGAACCACACCTCGCGCAACCGCAGCCACGGCACCCGGTGCGCCAGGAACGGCCCGGACCTCGGGTGCGCGACCTCCGCCTCCCACGCGCCGGGCGGCAGGTCGCGGGCGAACGCGGCGAACCGCTGGCACGCCGCGTCCAGGTCGGCCCGCAGCAGCTGGGGCAGCCGGGCCGCGCCCTCGGCGATGTCGGCGTCCCGGTCCGCCGCGCTCGGGTACATCTGGTGCTCGACGCCGGTCTTGGCCCACGTGAGCAGGTTCACCAGGGCGTCGGCGTTGCGGGCGAGGTGCGTCACCACGTGGGCCCGGCTCCAGCCGGGCAGCAGGCTCGGCCCGCGCAGCGCGGGCAGGTCGAGGCCCGCGACGACCTCGTACAACACCCGCGTGGCCCGGTCGACCTCGGCGAGCCCGGCGACCGCGTCCTGGACCGCGGCCGACTGCTCGCGCGGCGCGGGTACGCTCGTCTGGGCGGATCGGACCTGGGCGGCATCGGCGAAGCTCATGGGCACCTCATCCCGGCGTATGCGGCCGAACGGCCTATCACCCCAGCGTAGGGGCGTTCACTACCGACCGGTAGAGCCGTTGGCGCACGATCGTGGGAAGTGCCCGGCACGGTGTTGTCGGTGCGCGCCCCTAGCATGGGTCACGCCTCCCCCGACAGGGCCGACGCGGTGGTCCGCTACGCTTTTCGAACGCCTGTTCGGGGGATGTCCGGAGAACCGAAGGGAACCGTTGTGGCCGACCGGCTTGTGGTTCGCGGCGCGCGCGAGCACAACCTGCGAGGGGTGGACCTCGACCTGCCGAGGGACAGCCTCATCGTGTTCACCGGGCTGTCCGGCTCGGGCAAGTCCAGCCTCGCCTTCGACACGATCTTCGCCGAGGGCCAGCGCCGCTACGTGGAGTCGCTCTCGGCGTACGCGCGGCAGTTCCTCGGCCAGATGGACAAGCCGGACGTCGACTTCATCGAGGGCCTGTCGCCCGCGGTGTCGATCGACCAGAAGTCGACCAGCCGCAACCCGCGGTCGACCGTGGGCACCATCACCGAGGTCTACGACTACCTGCGGCTGCTCTACGCGCGGGCCGGCAAGGCGCACTGCCCGACGTGCGGCGAGGCGATCAGCAAGCAGACGCCCCAGCAGATCGTGGACCAGGTGCTGGCCATGGAGCCGGGCACCAAGTTCCAGGTGCTCGCGCCGGTCATCCGCGGTCGCAAGGGCGAGTACCTCGACCTGTTCTCCACCCTGCAGTCGCAGGGCTACTCCCGGGCCAAGGTCGACGGCGTGGTGCACGCCCTCGGCGAGGTGCCCAAGCTGAAGAAGCAGGAGAAGCACGACATCGCGGTCGTGATCGACCGGCTGAGCGTCAAGGCGAGCGCGAAGCAGCGGCTGACCGACTCGGTGGAGACGGCGCTGCGGCTGGCCGACGGCCTGGTCGAGCTGGAGTTCGTGGACGTCCCGGAGGGCGACCCGGGCCGGGTGCGCGGCTTCTCCGAGAACCTGGCCTGCCCGAACGGCCACCCGCTGGCGATCGAGGACCTGGAGCCGCGGTCGTTCTCGTTCAACTCGCCCTACGGCGCGTGCCCCGCGTGCACCGGCATCGGCGTGCGCAAGGAGGTCGACCCGGAGCTGGTCGTGCCGGACGACGAGCTGTCGCTGGCCGAGGGCGCGATCGCGCCGTGGGCGTCGGGGCAGACCGCCGAGTACTTCACCCGGCTGCTGGAGTCGCTGGGCCTCGCGATCGGGTTCCGGATGGACACGCCGTGGCGGCAGCTGCCCGCCAAGGCGCAGAAGGCCGTGCTGCACGGCGTGGACGAGCAGGTCAACGTCCGCTACAAGAACCGCTACGGCCGCGAGCGCTCCTACTACGCCAACTACGAGGGCGTGATCCCGTTCCTGGAGCGGCGGCAGGAGCAGACCGAGTCCGAGTACATGCGGGAGAAGTACGAGGGCTACATGCGGGAGGTGCCGTGCCCCGCGTGCCAGGGCACGCGCCTCAAGCCGGAGATCCTGGCCGTCACGCTGCACCACGCGCGCAAGGGCGACAAGTCGATCGCCGAGGTGTGCGCCATGTCGGTGGCCGAGTGCTCGGAGTTCCTCGACGGGCTCAAGCTCGGCAAGCGCGAGGCGATGATCGCGGGCGCGGTGCTCAAGGAGATCCAGGCGCGGCTGCACTTCCTGCTCGACGTGGGCCTGAACTACCTGTCGCTGGACCGCGCGTCGGGCACCCTGTCGGGTGGTGAGGCGCAGCGGATCCGGCTCGCCACGCAGATCGGCTCGGGCCTGGTCGGCGTGCTGTACGTGCTGGACGAGCCGTCGATCGGCCTGCACCAGCGCGACAACCACAAGCTGATCGAGACGCTGACCCGGCTGCGCGACCTGGGCAACACGCTGATCGTGGTCGAGCACGACGAGGACACGATCCGCACGTCGGACTGGGTGGTCGACATCGGCCCCGGCGCGGGCGAGCACGGCGGCAAGGTCGTGCACAGCGGCCCGTACCGGGAGCTGCTGAAGAACAAGGAGTCGATCACCGGCGCCTACCTGTCGGGGCGCAAGGAGATCGCCATGCCCGCCGCGCGCCGCAAGGTGGACAGGAAGCGGCAGCTCACGGTGGTCGGCGCGCGGGAGCACAACCTGCGCGGCATCGACGTGTCGTTCCCGCTGGGCTGCCTGGTGTCGGTCACCGGCGTGTCCGGCTCGGGCAAGTCCACGCTGGTCAACGACATCCTGGCGACCGTGCTGGCGAACAAGCTCAACGGCGCGCGGCAGGTGCCGGGCCGGCACACCCGGGTGCGGGGCCTGGACCAGGTGGACAAGCTGGTGCAGGTCGACCAGTCGCCGATCGGCCGCACGCCGCGGTCCAACCCGGCGACCTACACGGGCGTGTTCGACCACATCCGCAAGCTGTTCGCGGCGACCACCGAGGCGAAGGTGCGCGGCTACCAGCCGGGCCGCTTCTCGTTCAACGTCAAGGGCGGGCGCTGCGAGGCGTGCGCGGGCGACGGCACGATCAAGATCGAGATGAACTTCCTGCCGGACGTGTACGTGCCGTGCGAGGTGTGCAAGGGCGCCCGGTACAACCGCGAGACGCTGGAAGTGCACTACAAGGGCAAGACGATCTCCGAGGTCCTCGACATGCCGATCGAGGAGGCGGCGGAGTTCTTCGAGCCGATCAACGCGATCCACCGGCACCTGCGGACGCTGGTCGACGTGGGTTTGGGCTACGTGCGGCTGGGCCAGCCCGCGCCGACGCTGTCGGGCGGCGAGGCGCAGCGGGTGAAGCTGGCGGCGGAGCTGCAGAAGCGCTCGACGGGCAAGACGGTCTACATCCTGGACGAGCCGACCACCGGTCTGCACTTCGAGGACATCCGCAAGCTGCTCGGCGTGATCAACGGGCTGGTCGACAAGGGCAACACGGTGATCGTGATCGAGCACAACCTCGACGTGATCAAGACGTCGGACTGGCTGGTGGACATGGGTCCGGAGGGCGGTTCGGGCGGCGGCACGGTGGTGGCCGAGGGCACCCCGGAGCAGGTCGCGGCGGTGGAGCAGAGCTACACCGGCCAGTTCCTGCGGGAGGTGCTGCCCGCCGCGGCCGTGGCCGGCTGACCGGCGGAGGTTGGATCGGCCGCCGTCGTGGGCAACCCTGGCGGCATGCCGCTGAACGCCTACCGCTTCCGCAGTGTCTGGTCCGTGGACTGCCCGCCCGAGCGGGCGTTCGAGGTGCTCGCGGACCTGGGGAGCTACCCGAGCTGGTGGCGCGAGGTGCGCGACGCCCGGCAGGTCGCCGAGCAGGCGGCCGAGCTGCGGTGCCGGTCGGTGCTGCCCTACGAGCTGGTGTTCGAGGCGCACCACAACGCCCGGGAGCCGGAGGCGGGGCTGCTGCGGGCCGACCTGGTCGGGGACCTGGACGGCACGGTGAGCTGGCGCGTCTTCGCGCAGGGCGCCGGGTCGCGGCTGGTCTACGACCAGGAGGTGGTGGTGCGCAAGCCGCTGCTGCGCCGCCTGGCCCTGCTCGGCCGACCGCTGCTCAAGGCGAACCACGAGTTGATGATGCGCAGCGGCCAGCGGGGCTTGCGCGCGTACCTGGCGGGCTTCCGGGCGGCCTCGGACAACGGTTAGCCCGGAGTGGGCGGCGGCCGGGCCGCAGGTGGTTGGCGGCCGGTGGTCAGGTGTCGAGGTGGCGGACGAGGCGGGCCAGTTGGTCGGCGTAGTGCTCGGTGAACTCGTCGGACGCCGGGTCCTGCCCGGTGATGCGGCGCGCCACCTTCGGCAGGAACAGGGTCGCGCTCGCGGCGGCGGTCAGGGCGAGCAGCAGGCACGCCGGGTCGAGGTCGGCCGGGATCTCGCCGGCTTCCTGCCGCGCGCGTAGCGCGTCGACCCGGGCGCGCAGGAAGTCCCCGTCGCCCTCGTCCGGCGTGTCGTCGCCGGAGACGTTCTCCCACACCATCAGCCGCGCCCAGTCGCGCTGCTCGCGCGTGGACAGCACGAACCCGCGCACGACCTCGGCCAGCGGACCTTCGGCGAGCCGCCCGCCCTGCTCGTGCCAGCGTCCCGCCAACTCCCGGTAGAGCCCTTCCTTGCCGCCGAAGTAGTACGAGATCAGCTGCTTGTTCACGCCCGCCCGGTCGGCGATGGCGCTCACCCGGGCGGCCGCGTAGCCCTTCGCGCCGAACTCGGCCGTCGCCGCTTCGAGGATCCGGGCTTTGGTGCGCTCGGGGTCGCGCTTGCGTTCGGCGGGGTCGGGGGAGCGGCGGGGCACGCGGCACACGGTAGCCGATCGTCGCGTATCAGCCACAAGGTTGACTTAATCATCCAGACGGATGATAGTGGTCCGCATGAGTCTTCACGTGGCGGTCGTCGGCGGCGGTGTGGGCGGGTTGTGCCTGGCCCAGGGGTTGAGGCGGAACGGGGTGAGCGTGTCGGTGCACGAGCGGGACGCGACGCCGACCGACCGCCTGCAGGGGTATCGGCTGCACATCAACCCGGTCGGCGCACGGGCGCTGCACGAGTGCCTGCCGCCGGAGCTGTGGGAGCGGTTCGTCGCCACGACCGGGCGCGGCGGCGACGGGTTCGGGTTCGTGGACGAGCGGCTGCGCCGGCTGCTCACCGTGGACAACCCGGCCGGCGAGCCGTCGCGCGGCCACCACTCGGTCAGCCGGATCACGCTGCGGGAGGTGTTGCTGACCGGCCTGGACGACGTGGTCGAGTTCGGCCGGCGGTTCACCCGCTACGAGCACGTGGACGGTCGCGTCGCGGTCCACTTCGCCGACGGCACGAGCACCCGGTGCGACGTGCTGGTCGGCGCGGACGGCGCGAACTCGGCGGTGCGGGCCCAGTACCTGCCGCACGCCGAGCGCGTCGACACCGGCATCACCGCCGTCGCGGGCAGGCTGCCGCTGACCCCGCGCACCCGCGCCTGGCTGCCGCCGAACCTGGTCGCGCACGCCCACTCGGTGATCCCGCGCGCGGCGGCCGGGATGTTCCTCGCGCCGCACGAGCCGGCCGGCGACGGCCGCGACGGCTACCTGATGTGGGCCTACGCGGCGGACGGCCTGGTGCTGCCGCCGGGGCGTCCGCCGCGCGACGTGGTGGCCGACGCCGTCGCGGGCTGGCACCCGGACCTGCTGCGGGTGGTGCGCGAGTCGCCGCACGACTCGGTGTCGCGGTGGCCGATCCGCACGTCGGCGCCGGTCGCCCCGTGGCCCGCGACCACCGTCACGCTGCTCGGCGACGCGATCCACAGCATGACGCCGATGCGCGGGATCGGGGCGAACGTCGCGTTGCGGGACGCGATGACGTTGTGCCGCAACCTCACCGAGCGGGAGCCGGTGGACGCCGTCGCGGACTACGAGCGGCGGATGCGCGAGTACGGGTTCGCGGCGGTGGCGGCGTCGTTGCGCAGCGCGCGGCAGTTCGTGTCGGGCAACGCGCTCGGCCGGGTGGCGTTCAAGTCGGTGCTGCGGCTGTTCGAGGCCGTGCCGCCGCTCAAGCGGGCGGCGTTCCGCGACCACGGCGTCGACTGAGCGCCGCGAGCACGCCGCCGGCTACACCACCAGGCTGAGCAGCGCGGCCACGGCGAACCCGACCACGGACAGGATGGTCTCCAGCACGGTCCACGTCTGGAGCGTCTCCTTCACCGACAGGCCGAAGTAGCGCGACACGATCCAGAACCCGCCGTCGTTGACGTGCGAGGCGATGATCGAGCCGGACGCGATGGCCATGACGAGCAGCGCGAGCTGCGGCTGGGAGTAGTGCAGGTCGGCCACGACCGGCGCGACGATGCCGGTCGTGGTGACGATCGCGACGGTGGCCGAGCCCTGGGCGATCCGCAGGCCGCAGCTGATCACGTAGGACAGGGCGATCACCGGCAGGCCGAGGTCGGACAGGGACGTGGCGAGCACCTTGCCGACCCCGGTCGCGGCGAGCACCGCGCCGAAGAAGCCGCCCGCGCCGACCACGAGCAGGATCATCGCCACGGGCCGCAGGGAGGCGGCGGACAGCTCGGTCACCTGCTCGCGCGACATCCCGCGGCGGAACCCGAGGAGCCAGAACGCGAGCAGCACGGCGATGGTCAGCGCCACGGCGGGCGTGCCGAAGAACGTGAACACGCCGAGGACCGCGGAGCCCTTGGGCAGCAGGATGCTGCCGAACGTGCCCGCGAGGATCAGCACCAGCGGCACCGCGATGACGCCCAGCACGAGCGACAGCGGCGGTTCGCCCTTGGGCTGCTCGCCGCGCAGCTCCTCCGCGGCGGCCAGCATCTCGTCCGGCACGGGCACGTCCAGCCGCTTGCCGATCCACGCCGAGTACAGCACGCCGCCGACGAACCACGCCGGGATCGCCACGGCGAGCGCCATGAGGATGATCCAGCCGAGTTCGACGTGGAGCAGCCCGGCGGCCGCGACCGGCCCGGGGTGCGGGGGCATGAACGCGTGCATCACGGACAGGCCGGCGAGCAGCGGCATCGCGTACAGCACGATGGACCGGCCGCTGCGCTTCGCCGCCACGTACACCAGGGGCGCGAGCACGAAGATGCCGATGTCGAAGAACACCGGCACGCCGAAGATCAGCCCGGCCAGGCCCATGGCGAGCGGGGCGCGCTTCTCGCCGAACGCCCGCAGCAGCGACCGGGTGAGCACCTCCGCGCCGCCGGACGCCTCCAGGACCGACCCGAGCAGGGTGCCGAGGCCGATGATCGCGGCGACGTGGCCGAGGATGCCGCCGAACCCCTTCTCCACCAGGGACTCCGACGCCTTCTGCGCCGAGCCGACCAGGGTCTCGACCGGCAGGCCCGCGGCCAGCGCGACCAGCAGGCCGACGACGAGCAGCGCGATGAACGGCTCGACCTTCCACTTGATGATCATCGCGAGGAGGAGGGCGATGCTGAGCGCGGACAGCGTCAGCAGCCCTCCGGTGGTGTGCTGCAACCAGTCGATCACGGGTGGCTCCGGGGGTTTCGCAGGGCGCGGCCGGGCAGGGCGTCGGTGCGCCGGCCGTCGTCGAGCACCGGGACGCCGTTGACGAGGACGTGGGTGATGCCGGCGGCGGCCTGGCGCGGCTCCTCGAAGGTGGCGGTGTCGGCGACCGCGTCGGGGTCGAACAGCACGAGGTCGGCCGCGTGCCCCTCGCGGACGAGGCCGCGGTCGGCGAGCCGCAGCCGCCGCGCGGCCCGCCCGGTCAGGTGGGCCACGCACTCCTCCAGGGAGAGCACGCCGAGTTCGCGCACGTACCGGGCGAGGTAGCGGGGGAACGTGCCCCACGCGCGGGGGTGGGGCCGGTCGCCGACGAGCAGGCCGTCGCTGCCGCCGGTGTGCGCGGGGTGCCGCATGATCGCGCGCACGTTGTCCTCGTGGCCGACGTGCATGAGGCACGACGTGCCGAGCCGCTCGGCGACCAGGACGTCGAAGTACAGCTCGGCGGGCGGCCGTCCGGCGCGGCGCGCGGACTCGGCGACCGAGTGGCCGACGAGGTGCGCATTGGCCGGGTCGCGCACGCCGTTGACCTCGATCGCGGCCCAGTCGACCGGCACGCCGTGGCAGCCGTCGGAGCCGGTCTCCTCCAGCTCGACCCGGATCCGCTCGCGGGTGTCCGGGTCGGCGAGCCGGGCGAGCGTGGCGTCGGGGCCGCCCTCGCCCGCCCAGCTCGGCAGCAGGGCGGACAGGTAGGTCGCGCCGGGCAGGTACGGGTAGGTGTCGAGGGTGATGTCCGCGCCGTCCGCGACGGCCCGGTCGAGGAGGTCCAGCAGCTCGCCCGCGCGGCCGCGGTTGACCTCGAAGTTCATCGTGGCGTGGGCGAGGTGCAGGGGGCAGCCGGAGTCGAGGGAGACGCGCACCATCTCCGCGTACGCCTCCAGCGCGCCCGCGCCGTAGCTGCGGTGGTGCGGGCTGTAGTAGCCGCCCAGCTCGGCGACGACCCGGCACAGCTCGGTCAGCTCGGCGGTGTCGGCGTACATGCCGGGGGTGTAGGTGAGGCCGGACGACATGCCGATCGCGCCCTCGCGCAGCGACCGGGCCAGCAGCTCGCGCATCCGGTCCAGCTCGGCGTCGGTGGCGGGCCGGTCGTCGTAGCCGACGCACA
The DNA here is from genome assembly GCF_053601135.1 of Actinosynnema sp. NPDC004786. Lineage (NCBI taxonomy): Bacteria > Bacillati > Actinomycetota > Actinomycetes > Pseudonocardiales > Pseudonocardiaceae > Actinosynnema > Actinosynnema sp. NPDC004786. The sequence continues at coordinate 126,785 of NZ_JBSGBG010000017.1, forward strand.
GCATCCGCAGCGTGCCCTGCGGCACGAGGTAGGCGGCGTTGACCGCGATGCCGCGGTCCAGGCGGTCGAGGTAGCCGCCGACGGAGCGCCAGTCCCAGTCGAAGCCGGGCGGGTCGTCGTTCCACCCGGCGAGCTGGGCGCGCAGCACGGCCAGCACGTCGTCGTCCACGGGCGCGTACGACAGCCCGTCCTGGCCCAGCACCTCGGTGGTCACGCCCTGGCTGACCTTGGCCAGGTGGTCGGGGTTGGCCAGCAGCTGGAGGTCGGAGTGGGAGTGCATGTCGATGAAGCCGGGCGCGAGGACCCGCCCGTCGGCGTCCACCACCCGCCGCCCGTCGAGCCGGTCGCCGACGGCGGCGATCCGGCCGTCGCGCACGCCGACGTCCGCTCGGCGGGCGGGTGCGCCGGTGCCGTCGACCACCCGCGCGCCCCTGAAGACGATGTCCACGCCGTGACCTCCTAGAAGTAGGTGCTAGAAGTAGGTGCGGACCAGGTCCACCACGGTGGTGCCCTCGACCACCGGGATGAGCGGCCACTTGTCGAACACCGTGCAGGGGTGGGACAGGCCGAGCCCGACCCAGTCGCCGACCTCGACCTCGTCGCCGGAGAGCCGCACGAACGCGTGCTGGTCGTTGAGCGCGGTGACCTCGGCCCGGAAGGGCCGCTCGACGCCGTCCCGGCCGCGCACGACCTGCGGTTCGGGCAGGCCCTCGTCGAACGACGCGTCGCGCTTGCCGAGCGTGAGCAGCGCCAGGTCGGGCTGGGGGCGTGAGGTGACCTGCGCCCACGCCCGCAGCGCGCTGCGGAACGGCTGCGCGCCGGGGGTGCGGGCCAGCGGCGAGATGCCGCGGTAGAACCCGTCGTCGTGGGTGATGTACGCGCCCGACCGCAGCACCGGCCGCACCGGGAACGGCCACGGCCCGGTGAGCGCCGCCGCCACCTGGTCGAAGTACGCGCTGCCGCCCGCGGTGACGATCGGCTCGTCCACCTCGACCAGCTCCCGCAGCGCGATCGCCAACCCGCGCAACGACGTCAGGTAGCCGTCCACGACCGACCGGGCCCGCGGCGACGCGTCGTGCGCCAGCGCGCCCTCGTAACCGCCGACGCCGACCAAGCGCAGCGCGGGGCTCGCCACGGCGGCCCGGGCCACCTCCAGCGCCGTGGCGTGGTCGCGGGCCCCGGTCCGCCCGCCGCGCGCCCCCAGCTCCACCAGCACGTCCACCGGCCGGGCGACCTCGCCCAGGGCCTCGGTCATCCGCGCCACGCCCGCGACGGAGTCCACCCAACAGGTGAACTCGAACCCGGCGTCGGCGGCCAGTTCGGCGGCCAGCCACCGCAGCCCGGCCGGGTCAACGAGCTGGTTGGCCAGCAGCACCCGGCCGACGCCGAACGCCCGGTAGACGCGCAGTTGGCTGGTGTTGGCCGCGGTGATGCCCCACGCGCCGTGCGCCAACTGGCGCGCGAACAGCTGGGGGGCCATGGTCGTCTTGCCGTGCGGCGCGAGCAGCACGCCGCGGTCGGCGCACCAGCGGGCCATGGTGGCGAGGTTGTGCTCCAGCGCGGCGGCGTCGAGCACGACCAGCGGTCCGACGAACCCGTCGGCGAACAGGTCGAGCCGGCGCGCGGCCACGTCGCCGATGGTCGCGCCGAACACGTCGGCCGGCAGGCCCTTGAACCGCCAGTCGACGCGTTCGTCGCGGATGGCGGCCACAGCGTCGAGGTCCACGTTCCCCGCCCTTCGCGTTGCATATGTCGCAACGGCTATTGCGCGATGTGATGCTGGAGTGTGTAACATTCGTTCGCTCCGCCGTCAATCAGCCCACCCGTCCGCCAGCACGTCCACCGAGGAGTCCGGATGCGGTTCGACCTCCCGGCCGGCGTGGTGTGCCTGGGCGAGACCATGGCGGTGCTGGTGCCCGCCGAACCCGGCCCGGTGCGCGCGGTCCGCACCTGGACGCGGGCGGTCGGCGGCGCGGAGTCCAACGTGGCCGTGCACCTCGCCCGGCTGGGCGTGCGCAGCCGGTGGGTGGGCGCCGTGGGCGACGACGCGTTCGGCGGCGCGGTCCTCGACGCGGTGGGCGGCGCGGGCGTGGACGTCACCGGCGTGCGCGTGGACCCGCACCGGCCCACCGGCCTGTACGTCAAGGAGGCCGACGCCGCGGGCAGCCCCGTGCGGTACTACCGGCGCGGTTCGGCCGCGTCCGCGATGGGCCCGGAGGTGCTGGCCGGGCTGCGCCTGGACGACGTGGCGCTGCTGCACGTCAGCGGCATCACCGCGGCCCTGTCGGACAGCTGCCTGGAACTGCTGCGGGCGGTGCTGCGCAGGCCGCGGCCGGCGCCGGTGTCGTTCGACCTCAACTGGCGGCCCGCGCTGTGGCACGACCGCGACCCGGCCGTGCTGCGCGACCTCGCCGACGCCGCCGACATCGTGCTCGCGGGCTCCGACGAGGCGCAGGCCGTGTGGGGCACCGGCGACCCGGCCGAGCTGCGCGCCCTGCTGCCCGGCCCGACCACGCTCGTGGTCAAGCACGGCGCGCGCGGCGCGACCGTGGTCGAGAACGGCACGACCACGTTCCAGCCGGGACTGCGGGTCGAGGTGGTGGAGCCCGTCGGCGCGGGCGACGCGTTCGCCGCCGGCTACCTCGCCGCCCACCTCGCCGGCGAGCCACCCGCCCGCCGGCTGCGCGTCGGCCACCTCCAGGCCGCCGCCGCCCTGCTCACCAGGGAGGATGTCGGCGAGTCGCTGCCGCCCGCGGTGACCGTGCCACTGCTGGACGCCGACCCCGGCACGTGGGCCGCCGCACACCTGAGGAGACGTCGATGAGCCAAAGCCTGGACCGGGCGCTGACCCTGGTGGGGGAACTGGCCACCGGACCGAAGACGCTCGACGAGCTGTCGGGCGTCATCGAGGTGCACAAGTCGACCACCATGAGGCTCCTGCGCACCCTGGAGTCGCACCGGTTCGTGCAGCGCCAGGGCGTGCACCACTACCGGCTCGGCGCCGCCCTGTTCGACCTGGCCAACCGGGCGCTGGAGGAGCGCGACGTGCGGCGCAGCGCCGAGACCGCCCTGCGCGACCTCAACGCCCGCACCGGCTACACCGTGCACCTCGCGTCCTACGAGGACGGCGAGGTCATCTACATCGACAAGTACGACAGCACCCACCCGATGCGCATGTACTCCCGCATCGGCAGACGCGCGCCGCTGCACTGCACCGCCGTCGCCAAGGTGCTGCTCGCCGACCTGCCCGAACCACGCCGCCGCGAGGTCGCCCGGGCCATCGACTACGCGCCGCTCACCGCCAACACCATCACCACGCCCGACGCGTACCTGGCCGAGCTGGACCGCGTCCGCGCCGCCGGGTACGCCGTCGACAACGCCGAGCACGAGGACTTCATCCACTGCATCGCCGCGCCGATCCGCGGCGCCCGCGGCGAGGTCGTCGCGGCCGTGTCGATGTCCGTGCCCAAGGTGCTGCTCGACTTCGACGGCCTCCTCGGCCACCTGCCCGACCTGCTCGCCACCGCGCGGGCCGCCTCCGTCGAGTGCGGCTGGACGCCGCGCGACTGACGAAACCCAGAGAGGAAACGCACAACCCATGGCGAAGACCGAGATCAGGACCGACGCCGCGCCCACCCCCGTGGCCGCGTTCTCCCAGGGCGTCCGCAAGGGCCCGATCCTCCAGGTGGCGGGCCAGGTCGCGTTCGACCCGGCCACCGGCGAGGTCGTCGGCGACACCGTCGCCGAGCAGACCCGCCAGGCCCTGCGCAACGTGGTCGCGGTGCTCGAGGCGGGCGGCGCGTCCCTGGCCGACGTGGTCATGCTGCGCGTCTACCTCACCGACACCGCCCACTTCGCCGAGATGAACGCCGCCTACGGCGAGTTCGTCACCGAACAGCCCTACCCGGCGCGCACCACCGTCTACGTCGGCCTGCCGGAGAAGCTGCTGGTCGAGATCGACGCGCTCGCCGTCCTCGACTGACCAATCGAGACACGACCGGGTGACAGCGCGTACTTCTGCCGGTTGTTCTGCGTGGTGCCGGGCTTGCGCGCGCGATTGACTGGGACCACCCCCAAGGAGCACGTCTGGAAGGACCCGGCGATGGCTAGGAACGCATCACCGATCGGCTGACCGCGCCGCACCCGCCGCCCGCGGCCGGGGGCGACGCGCCGCCGCGCCGGACGGCACGCGAGGTCTACCGCCGAGACCTCGCGTCCTCGGCCCGGTCGCGGGACACCCCAGCCGCGACCGGGTCGCCCAGGTCGTCGTGGACGTCGGCCAACGCGCCCAGCACCGCCGCCAACCGGTGGTGCCGGTGCTCGTCGGCCAACGCCGCGGCCCGCACCAGCTCGGCACGCGCCCCCATCGCGTCGCCGAGCCGGTGCAGGGCCACCCCCCGCAGGTACAGCGCGTCGCACAGGCTCGACGGCGCGGTCGTCGCCCGCAGCAGCTCCAACGCCTCGTCCGCCGCCGCCAACGCCTCCGCCCACCGCGCCGACCGGCCCAGGCTGTCCGCCGTGCGCACCAGCAACGTCGCCGACATCTCCGTCACCATCACCGGCGCCAGCTCCAACCGGCCCGACCGCACGTTCGCCAGCAGCTCCCGGTTCACCCGCACCGCGTCCTCGTGCCGCGCCAACCCGTCCAGCACCAGCGCCAGGCACGACAACGAGATCTGCTCGCCCAACGGGTACCCGGCCCGGCGGAACAGCTCCTGCGCCCGCCGCGCGCTGACCTGCGCCTCCTCCAACCGCCCGGTCCGCAGCTCCGACACCGACCGGTAGTGCACCGCCCAGCCCTGCTCCCGCACGTCCCCCGCGGCCACCGACGCGCGCCACGCCTCGTCGTGCAACGCCAACGCCTCCGGGTAGCGGCGCAACAGCACCGCCAACGTCCAGGTCAGGAAGTTCAGCTGCACGGCCTCGTCCCGCACGCTGCCCAACGCCCGCGCCGCCCCCACCCCGGCGGTGAACACCTCCACCCACGTCTCCGGCCGACCGCGCTGGTCGGAGTACCAGTGCATGGCCGTGGCCAGCCGCAGCACCTCCGCGTGCCACCCGTTCGCCACCGCCCACCGCAACGCGCCCAACCAGTTCCCGGCCTCCGCGGTCAGCCACGCGTCGGCCTCCTCCTGGCCGCCCAACGACCCCGCCGGCCCCGTCCGCGCGTCCGGCCCGAAGAACCCGGCCGCCGTCACCGCCGTGCCCAGCAGCCACTCCACCATCCGCCGCCGGGCCCGCTCCACCACCGGCGCGGGCTCCTCGTCCGCCAGCCGCTCACCCGCGAACACCCGGATCAGGTCGTGGAACACGTACCGGCCGGGCACCTCCGCGGTGTCCAGCAGGCTCATGTCCACCAGCTCCTCCAACGTGTCCTCGGCCGAGAACCGGTCCACGTCCGCCACCACCGCGGCCAGCTCCGGCCCGAAGTCCGCGCCCGGCGCCAGCGACAACCGCCGGAACAGCACCGCCGCCTTCCCCCCGAGCTGCCGGTACGACATCTCGAACGCGGTCCGCACCTGGAGGTCGCCCGCCGTCAACGCGGACAACCGCCGCCGTTCGTCCACCAGCTGCCCCGCCAGGTGCCCGATCGTCCACTTCGGACGGCTCGCCAGCCGGTTCCCCGCGATCCGCAGCGCCAGCGGCAGGTGCCCGCACAGCTTCGCCACCCGCGCCGTCGCCACCGGCTCCGCGCCCACCCTCGCCCGCCCCGCGATCGCGCCCAGCAGCTCGACCGACTCGCCCGGGTCCAGCACGTCCAACGCCAGCCGCGTGCCCGCCTCCAACCCGCCCAGCACCAACCGCGACGTCACCAGCACCATCGACCCCGACCCCGTCGCCAGCAACGGCCGCACCTGCGCCTCGTCCGACGCGTTGTCCAGCACCAGCAACGTCGACCGCTCCCGCAGCCGCGCCCGGTACAGGTCCGACCGCTCCGCCTCGCCCGCCGGGATCCGCTTCTCGTCCACCCCCAGCGCCGACAACATCCGGTGCACCACCTCCGACGGGTGCACCGGCCGCGCGTCCATCCCCCGAAGGTTGAAGAAAAAGCACCCGTCCGGGAAACGGGACGCCAACCGGTACGCCGCCCGCACCGCCAACGCCGTCTTCCCCGCCCCCGGCGGACCGTGCACCACGACCAGCGACGTGGTCCGCGTCGCCTCCGCCACCGCCGCCAACGCGGCCAACTCGCCGTCCCGGCCGGTCAGGTCCGCCACGTCCGGCGGCAACGCCGACGGCTCCGCCACCACCGGCGCCCGCCGCGCCCGACCCTGCTTCGCCGCGGCCAACAACTCCGCGAACTCGTGCTCCGCCAACGAGAGCACCCCGGCCAACGCCTCCACCGTCCGCCGCTGGGGCCCCTTCGCGCGACCGCGCTCCATGTCGCTGATCGCCCGCACGCTGACCCCGGAACCCTCCGCCAACTCCTCCTGCGTCAACCGGACCCGCAACCGGTGCGCACGGAGCAGCTCACCGAACGTCATCCCCACACCACGACAGTAGTAGCCCACCCGGGGAACACCGCCCGCGGTCGCGGCGACGACCATCACGTCTGGTTCCCGTAACGCGGCACTGGTAAGACCACCACCCATGAAGTGGTACGCGGACCCCTCGCCCCGACTCGTCCTGCAGGTCGTCGCCGACCTGGTCGCGGTCGCCTGGACGTGGCTCTGGATCACGGTCGCCACGACCGCCGGCGACGCGGTCCGCACCCTGCGCGCACCCGGCGACGGACTGGCCGGGGCCGGGCACGACCTGACCGACACGTTCACCGACGCCGCCGACAAGGCCCGCGGCGTGCCGCTCGTCGGCGGCCGGCTCGCCGAGGCCCTGGAACGCGGCCGATCCGCCGGCGGCACGCTCACCGACGCGGGCGACGCCGTCACCCACGCGGTCGAGACCACCGCCCTCTGGCTCACCGTCGCGCTCATCGCCGTGCCGCTGCTGTTCCTGCTGATCACGTGGCTGCCGCTGCGGCTGCGGTACGCCCGGCGGGCGGGCCTCGTCCGGCGGCTGCGCGACCAGGGCCGCCACGACCTGCTCGCCCTGCACGCGCTCAACACCCTGTCGCTGCACGACCTCGCGACGTTCCCCGGCGACCCGGTGGAGGGCTGGCGGCGCCAGGACCCGGAGATCATCGCCGCGCTCGCCGCCCGGCGGCTGCGGTCGGCCGGCATCCGCCCCTGACCACGGCTCACCGGCCGCGACCGGGCTCGTCGGCTGCCACCGGGCTCGCCGCCCGCCGGCGGCCGGCATCCGCCCCCGACCGCGGCTCACCGGCCGTGACGCCGGGGTCCTCCGTGCCCGACCCCGACGTCACGACCGGCCGGCGTCAGGCCAGGCGGTGCCAGAAGACCTGGCCCGTCGGGCCGTACAGCACCAGGTTCGAGTCGTTCTGCACGATCAGCCGGTCGGCCGCCGTGCCGTGCGTGCTCGTGTGCCACAGCGGCTGGCCCGCCGCCGTGTAGATCACCAGGTTGCCGTCGTGCTGGAGCACCACGTAAGCCGCGGCCGTGCCGTGGGTGCTCGTGTGCCACAACGGCTGACCCGCCGCCGTGTACAGCACCAGGTTCCCGTCACCCTGCATCACCAGCGTGAACCGGCCGTCCTGCGACGTCCGGCTCTCCCCGGCCCGCAGGCTCTCGCCCCGCACCAGCGTGTCCCCGCCCGGCTGCGGCGGCGGGGCCGACCCCGTGAACAGCAGCGCGTTCGGCGACCCGGCGCCCGGGTTGGCCACCTTGTTCGGCGTGGCCGCCCCGACCAGCGCGTCCCGCACCTGCTGCGGCGACGCGCCCGGCGCGCCCGCCAGCACCAGCGCCGCCGCGCCCGCCACGTGCGGCGCCGCCATCGACGTGCCGCTGATCGAGTTCGTCGCCGTGTCCGACGTGTGCCACGCCGACGTGATCCCCACGCCCGGCGCGAACAGGTCCGTGCACGTGCCCCAGTTCGAGAACGACGCCCGGCCGTCCGCGCTGTCCGACGCGTTGACCGTGACGGCCTCCGCCACCCGCGCCGGCGAGAACGAGCACGCGTCGGCGTTCGAGTTGCCGGACGCGATCGCGTACGTGACGCCCGACGCGATCGACCGGCGCACCGCCGCGTCCAGGGTGTCGTTCGCGCCGCCGCCCAGGCTCATGTTCGCCACGGCCGGCTTCTGCGCGTTCGCCGTCACCCAGTCCACGCCTGCCACGACGCCCGCGATCGTGCCCGAACCCGAGCACGACAGCACCTTCACGCCGTGCAGCCGCACCGCCTTCGCCACACCGTGCGCCGCACCGCCGACCGTGCCCGCCACGTGCGTGCCGTGACCGTTGCAGTCCGTGTTGTTCCCGTCACCGGTGGTGTTGGCGTCGAACGACGCCCGCCCGCCGAAATCGGCGTGGGTCGTCCGGATGCCGGTGTCGATGATGTAGGCGTGCACGTTGCCCGCCGTGCTCGCGTACCCGTAGTTCCGGTTCAGCGGCAGGTCCCGCTGGTCGACGCGGTCCAACCCCCACGACGGCGGGTTCGGCTGGTCCGCCAGCACCTGGACCCGCTGGTCCTGGGCCACGTACGCGACCGCCGGGTCCGCCGCCAACCGCTTCGCGGCCCGCTCGCTCATCGCCGCCGCGAACCCGTTCAACGCCGCCCGGTACCGGTGCGTCACCCGGACGCCGGCCCGCTCGGCCACCGCCTCCGCGGCGACACCGTCCTCCAACACCACGATGTAACTGCCCGCCACCGCCGCCGGCGCACCGGCGTCGCGGATCTGCGCCTCCGCGGCCTGCGCCGGCGTCACGGCCACCGCCGCCGCCAACACCGCCGCCGCGCCGACACCCACCGCCCGGACCCGACGGATCCAGGGCGCGCGTAACTCTCCCATGTGGGCTACTCCCTCGTGCAGGGGTCGAGGATCTCGGTCGAGTTCGCGCGAACACCTCGACCCTGGCACCCCCACCACCCACACCCAACCCCCGACGTGCCGAACCTTCGGCGCCCCCACCTCAACCCTTCGGCCCACCCCCAACCGCGTGTCCTACCTCCAGAACGCGTGTGTCCTACGTTCGGAACGCGTGTGTCCTACGTTCGGGACCCCTGAATTCAACGCTCAGGACACGTGACCGCGACCCCCGCGAGGGCCGCGGCCACGCCCCACCCGCTACTCGCGGTCCGCGATGACCTGGTAGGCCACGCCGCCGTGGTCCTCGCCCTCCACGAACTGGACGAGGTTCACCAGGTACTCGCCCGGCGCCTCCGCGGTGAACGTCAACTCCGTCGTGAACCGCTCACCCGGCTTCAACGGCACCCCGAACAGCCCCGACCGCTTCGAGTCGAACTGGAACGCCGTCTCGCCGACCTGCTTCACGCCCTCGGCCTTCCCGCCGCCCGCGCGCCAGCGCTCCAGCAGCTCCCGACCCAGGTCGATCACCACCGTGCCCGCGACCGGCTTCTCACCGGTCAGCACCAGGTCGGTCCGGATCTCGCGCTCCGTCCCGTTGCCCACCGTGAACCACGACTTCACCGGCTCGAAGACCCGCCCACGCACGGTCTGCAGGTTCTTCCACGCGATGTTGTTGTTGTTCTTCGTGTTCAGGGCCGTGTTCGACCCCTCCGCGAACGTCATCGGGTCCGTCGCCGACACCCACCGCGCCAACAGGCAGAAGTGCCCCGGACCGGGGATGTTCGACCACGCGATCTTCGCCACGGCCCCGCCCACCGGCACCGTCAACGACTGCTGACCGATGAACACCCAGTCGCCGTTGGTCGCGTTGTTCCACGTCGTCCCGCCACCGGCAGGCGTCCGGTACACCTTCAACGTGCCGTTCGCCGTCGCCGTGTTGTTGCTCAGCCGCACGTGCACGTAGTTCGTCGCGCCGACCACCGGCTGGAACCCCGGCGCGCAGTCCGCCAGGGTCGGGCAGACCTTGATGTCCGGGCTGTTCCACACCGTGCCGTTCGGGTTGGGCTCCGCGCCCGTGTCGGTCACCTGGTCGCGCATGAACACGTCGGTCTGCCGGCAGTCCGACAGCAGCTTGCGGATCGCGTCCGCCGTGCCCGCGCCCGTGGACGACGCCTGCGTGAACACACCACCGGTCGTCGTGGCGTAGTTCTGCATGATCGGCGTGATCACCGACGTGTACGCCGACGACGTCGGCACGTACACCGGGCTGATCTTGATACCGCGGGCCAGCGCGTCGTTGGCCCACTGCGCGGCGTTGGCGACGTCCACCGCCCCGTGCGCGTCGTCGAACCCGCCCGGCCGCGCGTCCGTCACCAGCACGACGAACTTCATCGCGTTCGACCGCCACGTGCCCGCGAAGTCGACGTTCTGCGGCCGCCCGGCCGCCGCCCGGTTGTTGACGACCGTGTTCAACGCCTCGTCGGACGCCTCGGGCTCGCCACCGCCACCACCGGCGGCCAGCGTGTTCGTGATGTAGTTCGTCACCGGCCCGGCGTTGCCCGGGGCCAGGTCGCTGTGGACGGTGACGTTGTCCTTGAACGTCACCAACCCGAGCTGGTAGTCGCCACCGGACGCGGTGACCACGTCGTTGACGATCGCGTTGACACCGGTCTTCAGGTTCCCGATGGCCCCGCCCATGCTGCCGGTGTCGTCCAGGACGAACACGACGTCGAGGGGGCCGCACTTGGACGCGACGGGGGCGGGGGCGGCCACCGCCGACGGGGTCAGCTGGACGGCGGAGGCGGCCAACGCGGCGACGGCCAACATCGCGCCGCGTCTGCGTGAGTGACGCATGTGATCTCTTTCCGCTCGCACTGCCGGGCCAGGGGGAGCGGCCCGGGCGCCCCGACGACGGTGTGGGGGCACATCAGGCGGATGATCGGCAGATCCGCCCAGTACGGTCCGGAAAGAGCAACTTCCGGGCCGGATCATGTCCGGCAAACGGAAGCGGCAGGCGCCGGGAGGGGGAGGACGGCGGTCAGTACACCGGCCCGGTGTACTTCTCGCCAGGCCCCTGACCAGGCTCGTCCGGGTACGCCGACGCCTCGCGGAACGCGCGTTGCACGGACTGCAACCCCTCGCGCAGCGGCCCCGCGTGCGGCCCCAGGTACTCGGCCGACGCGGTCACCAGGCCCGCCAGCGCGGTGATCAGGCGGCGCGCCTCGTCCAGGTCCCGGCGCGGGCTGTGCTCGGGGTCGGCGTCGGCCAGGCCGAGGCGCTCGGCGGCGGAGGAGAGCAGCATGATCGCCGCCTTGCTGATCACCTCGACGCTGGGAACATCGGACAGGTCGCGGACGTTGTTCGAAGGCAGGTCGGTCACGGGAGCCATTCTCGCAACCACACCGGACCGGTCGCCGATTCGGGGGTTGACAAGGCCATCTGCTACTATTCTCCGCGCGACCAGTCCCCACACCAGTGGGGACGGCAAGTGGAGCCCCGCTCCCACCCGAGTCTGCCGCTTCGAGCAGGTGGCCGGGTCCGGTCCCTCGAGGGGTGGACTGCGCCCTTCGTTGTGCGATCGGTCGGAAGCGGGCCTCACACCGGGCAGGTGTGGGGCCTCTTGTCTTTGGCGCACAACGAGTCACAAAGGACGTGAATGACAAGTCCCTCGAACCGAGGTGCTCCCGCGAGCACCGAGCCGCGCATCAACGACCGCATCCGCGTGCCCGAGGTTCGTCTGGTCGGGCCGAACGGCGAGCAGGTCGGGATCGTTCGCATCGAGGACGCGCTCCGACTCGCCCAGGAAGCGGATCTCGACCTCGTCGAGGTCGCCGCGCAGGCTCGGCCGCCGGTCTGCAAGCTCATGGACTACGGCAAGTTCAAGTACGAGAGCGCGCAGAAGGCCCGTGAATCCCGCCGCAACCAGCAGCTCACGGTCATCAAGGAGCAGAAGCTCCGGCCGAAGATCGACCCGCACGACTACCTGACGAAGAAGGGCCACGTCGCCCGCTTCCTGTCGCACGGGAACAAGGTCAAGGTGACCATCATGTTCCGGGGCCGTGAGCAGTCCCGGCCGGAGCTCGGTTACCGCCTGCTGCAGAGGCTCGCGGAAGACGTCGCGGAGCTGGGGTTCGTCGAGTCCAACCCGAAGCAGGACGGCCGCAACATGATCATGGTGCTGGCCCCGCACAAGACCACGAAGACCCGCCCGGTCAAGCACGACAGCGCCGACGAGGCGCCGGCGGAGTCTGTCGAGGAGTGATCTCCCGGCCCCCGGGCCGGGAGCAAGCATGGCCGCCCCCATCCCCGGTGGCTGCACGAGACTGAGGACGGAAATGCCCAAGAACAAGAGCCACAGCGGGACCTCCAAGCGCGTGAAGGTCACCGGCAGCGGCAAGCTCATCCGCGAGAAGACCGGCAAGCGCCACAAGCTGGAGAAGAAGCCCAGCACGCTGACGCGCCGCCTCTCCGGCACGACCGACGTCTCCAAGCACGACGTGCCGCGGATCAAGAAGCTGCTCGGCCTCTGAGGCCCTGAGACCTCCACCCCCTTGAACACCGGGACCGGCCCCCACCGGCCCCACGAGATCGACAGGATGGACCCGTGGCACGCGTCAAAAGGGCAGTGAACGCCCAGAAGAAGCGCCGTACCACCCTTGAGCTCGCCAGCGGCTACCGCGGCCAGCGTTCGAGGCTGTACCGCAAGGCCAAGGAGCAGGTGCTCCACTCGCTCAACTACGCCTACCGGGACCGCCGCGCCCGCAAGGGTGACTTCCGGAAGCTGTGGATCCAGCGCATCAACGCCGGTGTCCGCGCCAACGGCATGACGTACAACCGCTTCATCCAGGGCCTGCGGCTCGCCGGCATCGAGGTGGACCGCAAGATCCTCGCCGAGCTGGCCGTCAGCGACCCCGGCGCGTTCACCGCGCTGGTCGAGGCCGCCCGCGCGGCGCTGCCCAGCGACGTCAACGCGCCCGTCGAGGACAAGGCCTGAGCCCGCACGACCGCGCACCACGACCCGGGGATGCTCCGTTCACCGAACGGACACCCCGGGTCGTTGCCGCTAAGCGCCTGACCAGGCGCTCCGGCCGCGACCGCGCCTCGCGGTTCCTCGCCGAAGGCGCCCAAGCCGTGCGCGAAGCCCTCACCTGGTCCGCCGCCGGCCGCGGCCAGGTGCACGAACTGTTCCTCACCCCCACCGCCGCCGACCGCAACGAGCCGCTCGTGCGCGCCGCCGTCGACGCGGGCGTGCCGGTCAGCCCCGTGACCGACAAAGCCGCCGCCGCGCTGTCCGAGACCGTCACGCCGCAGGGCATCGTCGCCGTGTGCTCGCTCGTGGACGTGCCGCTGGCCACGGCGCTCACCCCCGACGTGCGGCTGGTGGCCGTGCTGCACGGCGTGGCCGACCCCGGCAACGCCGGCACCGTGGTGCGCGTGGCCGACGCGGCGGGTGCGGACGCGGTGATCTTCGCGGGCGACGCGGTCGACCCGCACAACGGCAAGTGCGTGCGCGCGTCCACGGGCAGCGTGTTCCACCTGCCGATCGCGCGCGTGCGTGACGCGGACGAGGCGTTCGCGGCGTGCCGGGCGGCGGGGCTGCGGCTGGTCGCGGCGGACGGGTACGCGCCCGACGACCTGGTGACGGCCGACCTGCGCGGCGAGCTGGCGGGGCCGACGGGGTGGGTGTTCGGCAGCGAGGCGCACGGGCTGCCGGATGACGTGGTGGCCGGGCTGGACGCCGCGCTCAAGGTGCCGATCTACGGTGCGGCGGAGAGCCTCAACCTCGCTACCGCCGCGGCGGTGTGCCTGTATGCCTCGGCTCGGGCGCAGCGGGTGTGAGGGCTCGGGCGTGTGAGGGCTCCGGTGCGGCGGGTGTGAGGGCTGTGCGGGTGAGGGCCGTGCGGCTCGGGTGCGGGTGTGTGGGCTGAGTGCGGCGGGTGTGGGCTGGGTGTGGTGGTGCGAGCGGGGTGAGAGGGCTCGGGGGCGGTTGCTGGGGTGTCTGGGGCGTGGGGTCGGGAGGGCCGGGGGTTGTGGGGCGCGGGCTTGAGGGCGGGGGCGGGTGGTGCCTGAGCCGGCCTCCTTCTTGTTCCTAGGCGACGCGCGAACTCGGATTTGGTTCACGGTGGACCGGTGATTCGCTCGATCCGGTGATCATGGTTGACATCTGAGCCAGCCGGGAAAAGGCGGGTTGACCAGGTGTTATGGTCCGGTCAACCCGCCGCTCGTCAGGCTTCCAGCCGTGTCGTCAGAGTGCGGAGCAGGGGGTCGCCCGAGGTCGGCTTGGACTGGGCGCGGAGGGCTTCCTCGACCACGTTGGCGATGTCGCCGAGGATCTGCGGCGGGGTGTCGTCGGTGATCAGGGCGCCGGCCCGGCGGGCTTCCGCTTCGGCGTTGGCCGGGTCGCCCGACTCCAGCAGGAACCGCGCGCCGCGCGCCACCAGGAACGTCTGCCAGTCCAGGTCACCCAGCTGCGCGGCCAGTTCCTCGGCGATGCCGTTCTGCTCGATCGCGGCCTCGTGGTGGCCGGCTTGGACGTGCAGGAAGGCCCTGATGGCGGCGATCCGCGCGGTCAGGTGGGTGCGGTGGTCGGCGTCCTCGACGGCGGGCAGGAGTTGTTCGGCTTCCGCCAGGGTCGCGTGGCACTCGGCGGCTTCCTCGTTCGGCAGCGCGGCGGCGGCTTCGACCAGGGAGCCGGCGGCCTCGGCCGGTTCCGAGACCTCCTGCCACGCGGCCGCGGCGCCCTGGTAGGCGGACGCGGCTTCGAGCGGGTGGTCCAGGCGGCGCAGGACGCCGGCCAGGACGTCCAGGACCATGGCCCGTCGCCACGGCTCGTCGGCGGGCACGAGGCCGAGCGCGACCTCCAGGTGCTTGCGGGCGGCCTCGGTCTCGTCCAGGCGGGCGCACACCTGGCCCAGCCGGTAGCGGACGGGCACGACGATGTCCGGGTCGACGTCGCCGCCCTCGATGACGCGGACGGCTTCCTCCAGGGCCTCGGCGGCCTCCACGAACCGGCCCGCCTTGAGGTAGCCGCCGGCCAGGGCGTAGCACGCCTTGGCCACGTCGTCCGGCACGCCGACCTCGTGGCCGACGGTCACCGCGTCACGCAGCTCCGCCAGGTGCTCGGCCTCCAGCCCGAGCCGCTCGACCGACGCCACCCGCTGCCGGTGCGTCTCCGCCGTCCACGGCCCGCGCGGCGTGCTGAACGCGCCGACGAACTCGGCCGCCGTGCGCACCGCCTCCTCCTCGCCGCGCACGGTCTGGATCTTCAGCAGCAGCCGCAGCGCGTCGAACCGCACGGACGCCGGCACGTCACCCGACAGCACGTCCGCCACCTCGGCGTGCGCCTCGTCCAACCGCCCCGTGGTGGCCAGGTGCTGCGCCCGGTCGCACCGCGCCCGCGACACCAGCTCCGGCACCTCGGCCCGCGCCAGCTCCAGCGCCTCGGCGGCCAGCTCGCCCTGCTCGTCGACCTCGTCGGCGTCCGCGAGCAGGTCGCCCAGCAGCAACCGCGTCAGCACCCGCGTGAACGGGGTGCCCGCGACGTCCGCCTCCGCCAGGCACGTGCGCGCCACGGCGATGCACCGCGCGAGCCCGCCGTCCTCCGCGCGCAGCCCGGCGCCCCGCGCCCGGAACCGGTTGGCCAGGTCGTGCTCGCCGCACGCGGCCAGCCGGTCGACCGCCGCGTCCAGCTCCGCCAGCACCTCCTCCTTCGGCCGCACATGCCCGCCCGCGATCGCCCGCCGGGCCGCGACCAGCGCGCCCAGCGACTCGGGCAGCAACGGGTCCAGGTCCTCCGGCAGCGATCTCAGCAGCCGCATGCCGACCAGGAACTCGCCCTCGTCGAACGCGTCGCACATCGCCCGCGCCAGCTCGACCGGGTCGGCGACCGCCACCGGCTCCTCCTCGACCGGGGGCGGGGGAGCGGCCGCGGTCGGCACGGCCAGCGGCACCGGGATCGTGTCCGGCGCGGCCAGCGTGCGCCGCACGCGGGTGCTCACCGCGTCGCTGCCGTTGCGCCGGTCGAACCGGGCCGCGATCTCCAGCGCCTGCGCCTCCAGCAGCTCGCGCAGCTCCGGCGCGGTCAGCACGGTGGTCCGCCCGTCCCGCGGCACGGCGAACTCCTCGTCCGGCGACACCCGGCTGAGCAGCAGCGCCGCGCCCGCGGCGAAGTGCATGGCCCGGGACGGGCTGGTCGAGTGGTGCACCCGGTGCAGGTGGCCGCGCAGCAGCTCGACGCCGCGCCGCACGTTGCCCGACGTCGCGCAGAACTCCAGGTGGTCGTCCAGGTAGCCGCCGACCAGGTCGTCGCGCACCAGCCGGTACGCCACCACGTGCGCCTGCCGGGCCCGGTCCACGTCGCCGAGCGCCACGAACGCGGGCGTCAACGTGGTCAGGATGCCCTGGGGCTGGGTCGCGCAGCCCGTGTCCTGCTCCAACTGGTGCTCGGCGTGCGCGACGGCCTCGGCGTGCCTGCCCTGCCGGATCAGGTGCCCGGCCTGCTCCTCGATGACGCACGCCTCGCAGTCGCTCATCGGGCCGCGGTCCATCGCCAGGTACCGCGCGAAGTGCTCCCGGTACGCCTCCTCGTCGCCGATGTGCGAGGCCAGGTCGGCGCGGGCGCCGTGCACGGGCTGCATCGAGTAGCCGAGCCGCCGGTAGCGCTCGGCGAGCTGGTCCACGAACGAGTTGATCTGCTCCAGCGTGAACCGAGGGTCGGCGATCAGGCCGCTGACGATCCACTTGTGCGCCCAGTCGTAGCTGTGCGTCTCCCACTCGTCGAACGCGGTGGGGTCGCGCTGCTCGGCCGTGCCGCACCAGGCGAACGGGGCCAGCATCAGGTCGTAGCGGCCCAGGTCGTAGGCGGACCGGATCAGCGCGATGCGGCAGCTCACGGCCAGCGGCAGGTGGTCGAGCGCGTCCGCCGCGCGGGCCGCCCGCTCCAGCGCCTCGTGCCGCGCCATGCCCTCCGGCATGTGGTACGCCTCGACGAACTGCCGCTCGGCGGCTTCCTTCTCCTCGTTCACCGGTGATCTCCCACGGCACGGTCCAGCAGTTCCAGGAACGAACGGTTCAGCGCCGCGGTGTCCTTCGGGCGCATCGGGCGGCGCGCCTGCAGCAACGCGTGCACGTACAGCGACTCCACGGTCAGCTCCACCAGCGCCGGGTCGGTCAGCTGCGCCAGCCGCCGCACCAGCGGGTTGCGGCAGTTCAGCACGAGCCGCTGGGCGGCGTCGGACGTCGACTCGACCAGGCTGCCCAGCAGCTCCGCCCACAGCGGGTCGGCCTGCTCGCCGACCTGCCGCGCGTCCCGCCTCCGCTCGCCCTCCACGTTCGTGACCAGCAGCGCGGGCAGCGAGCCCGGGTCGAAGTCGCGCGGCACGGCCTCGCAGTCGTGCCGCTCCAGCACGTCCTTGGCCAGCGCGAACCGCTCCCGCAGCGCGCGTTCCAACTCCGGGTCCGGGTCGTCGAGCGCGGCCAGCACCTCGGTCGGCGCGACCCGGCGGGCGGCGGTCGGGCCGTCCAGGGCGACGAGCCGTTCCATGATCTCCGCGTCGTAGGCGTAGCCCGCGTTGACCAGGCCCATGCCCTGCGCGTGCGCGACCGGCGCGAGCTGGCGGAACTCGTCCACGTCCGGCACGTGCGCGATGACGCCGTGCTTGCGGCGGAACTGGCGCAGCGACTGGGGGCCGTCGGTGGTCTCGAACGGCAGCCACCGCTCGACCAGCCGCAGCATCTCGTCGTCCACCCTGGCCAGCGACTTGATGCCCAGGTGGTGCGCGTCGAGCAGGGCACGCGTGCGGTCGGGGCTCGTCGCGTCGAGGCGGACCAGCCAGTCGCGGACCTGGCGGCCCAGCTCCTCGCGCACGGCCAGCAGCGTCTCGTCCTGGTAGAGCGACTCCCGGCTCGCGGTCGGCCGCAGCGACGTCGAGTCGACCACGCAGCGCACGAAGTACGCCCACTCCGGCAGCAGGCCCTCGATGGCGTCGCCGACGAGCATCCGCTTGAGGTAGACGCGGTGGGACTGGCGCGCGCCGGGGTGCACGCCGCCGGGCAGCACGTAGGCGACACCGCGCAGGCCCACCGTCGGCACCTCGACCGGGATCGCGTCGAACGGCCGCACGCCCAGCACCCGCTCGCCGTACGCGATCGGGTCGGACTCCCACGGCAGCCCGCCCTCCGTGACGACCTCGTCACCGACCCGCACCGTCACCGGCAGCAGGGCGCCGTACTCGGTGACCAGGGCCTTGACCACGTCGCGCTCCAGCCAGTGCTCGGCGTCGCGGTGCGGCACCAGCTCGATGGTGGTGCCGACGTCCGCGCGGGCGCCGTCGTCCACCTCGACCTCGTAGTTGCCCGCCGCGTCGGCCGTCCACCGGACCGCGGGGCCGCCCCGGGCGGAGCGGCTGACCAGCCGGATGCGCTCGGCCACCAGGAACGCCGACAGCAGGCCGACGCCGAACTGGCCCAGGAAGCCCTGGCGGGCGAAGCCCAGGTCGTCGCGCTTGGAGGTGCGGCCGAGCGTGGACAGCAGCTCGTGCACCTCGCGCTCGGTGAGGCCGATGCCGGTGTCGGAGATGCGGAGGGTGCCGCCGGCGGACCCGACCGGCTCGATCACGACCTCGCCCGGCGCGTCCGGGTGCAGCGCGCGGCGGGCGGTGATCGCGTCCACCGCGTTCTGGAGCAGTTCGCGCGCGTACACCCTGGGGCTGCTGTAGAGGTGGTGGCTGAGCAGGTCGATGATCCCGCGCAGGTCGACACCGAAGGTGTGTGCCATGGGAGTGGAGTTCACCTCGGGTCAGGTCACGGGGGAGGGCTGATTCTAAGGGCGTGGTCGCGGCTTGTGACCCGGTTTTCCGCTGATCGCCGCCGGGATCCTGCGCGCGCGGTCGAAGAGTGCCACGGCCCACCGACAATTCCGACGCGCCCGGGTCGCGATCGGGTTCCGGCACGGCGTCACCGGCACGGCGCCGCGCGGGTCGGGTCGCCGGTCCGGGGCCGGAACCGCGACCGCGCGCCCGATCCGGGGCGTGGGCGCGCCGGCCGCTCACCGGGCGACGCCCGGGGCCTGACCGCGGGCCGGTCCGGAATCACCTGGTCGGGCGGCGGTGGGGGAGGCGGAGGGCCGATCACCTAGGATCGGACCGCCGCTCCGCGTGCCTCGCGGAGGGCTGACCACCTGTTGTCCGTGACGGGAGCTGTCCACCAACCATGTCCGGAGCCAACGACCCGTACGACCCCAAGCAGGTCGCGGCGCTCTCCCCGGAAGCGCTCGACGCGGCGGTCGGGCAGGCTCGTGAGGCGTTCGCGAAGGCGGCCGACCTCGACGAGCTGGCCGCCGTGAAACCGAGCCACCTGGGCGACCGCTCGCCGGTCCTGCTGGCGCGCCGCGAGATCGGCGCGCTGCCGCCGGCCGCGAAGGCCGAGGCGGGCAAGCGGGTGAACGAGGCGCAGAACGCGGTCAAGGCCGCGTTCGAGGAGCGCCGCGCCCGGTTGCAGGCCGAGCGCGACGAACGGGTGCTGCGCGAGGAGACGGTCGACGTCACGCTGCCGTGGGACCGGGTGCCGCGCGGCGCCCGCCACCCCATCTCCACCCTCGCCGAGCGCATCGCCGACGTGTTCGTGGCCATGGGCTACGAGGTCGCCGAGGGCCCCGAGCTGGAGACCGAGTGGTTCAACTTCGACGCGTTGAACTTCGGCAAGGACCACCCGGCGCGCACCATGCAGGACACGTTCTACGTCGCGCCCGCCGACTCCGGCCTGGTGCTGCGCACGCACACGAGCCCGGTGCAGGCCCGCACCCTGCTCGACCGCGACCTCCCGGTCTACGTGGTGTGCCCCGGCCGCACGTTCCGCACCGACGAGCTGGACGCCACCCACACCCCCGTCTTCCACCAGGTCGAGGGCCTGGCCGTGGACAAGGGCCTGACCATGGCGCACCTGAAGGGCACGCTCGACGCGTTCGCCCGCGCCATGTTCGGCGAGGACTCCAGGACCCGCCTGCGGCCGAGCTTCTTCCCGTTCACCGAGCCGTCCGCCGAGGTGGACGTGTGGTTCCCGGAGAAGAAGGGCGGCGCGGGCTGGGTCGAGTGGGGCGGCTGCGGCATGGTCAACCCCAACGTGCTGCGCAACTGCGGCGTCGACCCGGAGGTGTACTCCGGGTTCGCGTTCGGCATGGGCCTGGAGCGCACCCTGCAGTTCCGCAACGGCCTGCCCGACATGCGGGACATGGTCGAAGGCGATGTCCGCTTCACCCAGCCATTCGGAACGGAGGCCTGACCGGTGCGCATTCCGGTTACCTGGCTGGTCGAGAACCTCGAGTTCGCCGAGACGCCCACGCCCGAGCAGGTCGCCGAGGCGTTCGTGCGGATCGGCATCGAGGTCGAGGACGTCCACGCGCTCGACGCCGTCACCGGCCCGCTGGTGGCGGGTCGCGTGGTGGAGGTCGAGGAGCTGACCGGGTTCAAGAAGCCGATCCGCTTCTGCCGGGTCGAGGTCGCCCCGGACCAGGTCAACGGCATCGTCTGCGGCGCGTCGAACTTCCGCGAGGGCGACACGGTCGTGGTGGCGCTGCCCGGGGCGGTGCTGCCCGGCGGGTTCGCCATCTCGGCCCGCAAGACCTACGGCCGGACCAGCGAGGGCATGATCTGCTCGGCCCGCGAGCTGGGCCTGGGCGACGACCACTCGGGCATCATGGTGCTGCCCAGCGGCACCGCGCAGCCCGGCGACGACGCGGTCGAGCTGCTGGGCCTGGGCGACACGGTGATCGAGGTCGCGCCCACCCCCGACCGGGGCTACGCGTTCTCGGTGCGCGGCCTGGCGCGTGAGCTGGCGTGCGCGTTCGACGTGCCCTACCGCGACCCCGGCGCGGTCGAGGTGCCCGAGGGCGAGGGCGACGTGCTGCCGGTCCGCATCGAGGACCCGGCGATGTGCTCGCGGTTCGTGGCCCGCCGCGTCAGCGGCGTCGACCCGACCGCGCCGACGCCGTGGTGGATGCGGCGGCGGTTGATGCTGGCGGGCATCCGGTCGATCTCGCTGCCGGTGGACGTCACCAACTACGTGATGCTGGAGCTGGGCCAGCCGCTGCACGCGTTCGACGCGGCGAAGGTCCAGGGCGGCCTGGTGGTGCGGCGCGCGGCGGCCGGCGAGAAGCTGACCACGCTGGACGAGCAGGTCCGCGCGCTCGACCCGGACGACGTGGTGATCGCCGACGACAGCGGCGTGATCTCGCTGGCCGGCGTGATGGGCGGCGCGAGCACCGAGGTCGGCGACGGCAGCTCGGACATCCTGCTGGAGGCGGCGAACTGGGACCCGGCGTCCATCGCCCGCACGGTGCGGCGGCACAAGCTGCCCAGCGAGGCGGCGAAGCGGTTCGAGCGCACGGTGGACCCGGCGCTGGCGCCGGTGGCGCTGGAGCGCGCGGCCCGGCTGCTGGACATGCTGGGCGACGGCAGCATCAAGCCCGGCCGCACGGACGTGGGCACGCCCGCGCAGCCCAAGCCGGTGACGATGCCGATCAACCTGCCCGACCGGGTCGCGGGCGTGAACTACGCCCGCGGCGCGACCGCGCGGCGGCTGGGCCAGATCGGCTGCCAGGTCGAGGTCACCACGGGCGACGACGGCACGACCATGGTCACCGCGGTGCCGCCGACGTGGCGCGCGGACCTGACCCAGCCCGCCGACCTGGTGGAGGAGGTGCTGCGGCTGGAGGGCTACGACACGATCCCGTCCACGCTGCCGCCCGCCCCGGCCGGTCGCGGGCTGACCGAGCAGCAGCGCCGCCGCCGCACGGTGTCGCGCGCGCTGGCCGAGCACGGGTTCGTCGAGGTCAAGCCGTTCCCGTTCGTCGCGCCGTCGGTGTTCGACGCGCTGGGCCTGCCCGAGGGCGACGTGCGGCGCAACACGGTGAGCGTGCTCAACCCGCTGGAGGCGGACAAGCACGCGCTGGCCACCACGCTGGTGCCGGGGCTGCTGGAGACCGTGCAGCGCAACCTGGCCCGCGGCCAGAAGGACCTGGCGGTCTACGCGATCGCCCAGGTGACGCTGCCCCGCACGCAGCAGGTGCCCGTGCCGCAGGTCGGCGTCGGCGAACGGCCGTCGGACGCGCAGGTCGCGTCGCTGCTGGCGGCGCTGCCGCAGCAGCCGGTGCACGTGGCGGCCGTGCTGGCGGGCAACCGCGAGCAGGCGGGCTGGTGGGGCAAGGGCCGGCAGGCGGACTGGGCGGACGCGGTGCAGGCCGCGCGGCTGGTCGGCCAGGCGTACGGGGTGGAGCTGACCGTGGTCGCCTCCGACCTCGCGCCGTGGCACCCGGGCCGGTGCGCCGAGCTGCGGGTCGGCGACTGGCCGGTGGGGCACGCGGGCGAGCTGCACCCGAAGGTCGTGGAGGCGCTGGGGCTGCCGAAGCGGACCGTGGCGATGGAGTTGGACCTGGACGCGCTGCCGTTGAGCGACAACCGGCCCGCGCCGGTGGTGTCGGCGTACCCGCCGGTGCTGCTGGACGTGGCCGTGGTCGTGCCGGAGGACGTGCCCGCCGAGCAGGTGGCGCGGGTGCTGCGCGGCGGTGGCGGCGCGCTGCTGGAGGACATCCGGCTGTTCGACGTCTACACCGGCGACCAGGTCGGCGAGGGCAAGCGCTCGCTGGCGTACTCGCTGCGGTTCCGCGCGCCGGACCGCACCCTGACCGTGGACGAGGCGACGGCGGCGCGGGACGCGGCCGTGGCCGCCGCGGCCGAGCGGTTCGGCGCGGTGCTGAGAGCGTGACGCGGTGTCCCGGACCCGCACTGGTGCGGGTCCGGGTTTACGCCGTCCGGGTGAACGACCGGACGGTGGGGCAACGGTGAACGTGCAGTTCAGAACGCGTTGAGTGACGTGTCAAGAGGCCCAAAGACCTGTCTTTCCGGGCCGGCTTGGTCCTTGCGCACAGGTTGAACGTTCTCCAAGATTGGCGTCGCGGCCCGCTGGGCCGAGGGGCGAAGCGATGAACCGCCGGGCGAGTCTGGTCGCCGGTCCGACGGGGAGCTAGCGGCGAACCCACCGCCTGGAGCATGCAATCTAGTGAGGTTGCCTCATGCGCAGCTTGGGCCCGCGGATGGAAGTCGCCGTCGCCATGACCATCCTCGGCGTGGGCGCCGCCGTGGTCGCTGCCATGCACCTGACCTGGCCGGAACCCGAACTGCCCGCGATGGCGTACGCGGTCAGCGGCGGCGAGGTGTCGGACCTGCAGTCGTTCGAGATCAACGACGTGTCGGGCGGGGCGGTCGAGCTGACGCCCGGCAGCGAGGGCGCGCGGCTGGTGCGGCTGTCGAACCCGAACAGCGTGGAGATCGTGGTGCTGACGTTGCAGGCGCAGCCGGGCGAGCCGCTGGACGAGGCGGGCAACCCGGTGCCGGGCTGCCCGGCCGGCGTGCTGGCCGTGGCGCCGATGGCGGAGCCGGTCACCATCCCGCCGGCGGGGTCGGTCGACGTGGAGATGGTCGTGCGGATCGCGCACGACGTGCCGGACGCGTGCACGGACCTGGTGTTCCCGCTGACGTACTCGGGGCGGGCGGCCCGCGTCTAGCGGACGTCCGGCGGGTCCGTCCCGAAAACCACCGCGGGCCGCCCCGGTGTGCGAGGCTTCCGGCATGAGCGCGTACGACTACGACTTGGTCGTGATCGGGTCGGGCCCCGGCGGGCAGAAGGCCGCGATCGCGGGCGCGAAGCTGGGCAAGCGGGTCGCGATCGTGGACCGGGCCGACATGGTGGGCGGCGTCTGCGTGAACACCGGCACCATCCCCTCGAAGACGCTGCGCGAGGCGGTCCTGTACCTGACGGGCATGAGCCAGCGCGACCTGTACGGCGCGAGCTACCGGGTCAAGAACGACATCACCATCTCCGACCTGCTCGCCCGCACGCAGCACGTGATCGGCCGCGAGGT
Source organism: Actinosynnema sp. NPDC004786 (assembly GCF_053601135.1). Taxonomy (NCBI): domain Bacteria; kingdom Bacillati; phylum Actinomycetota; class Actinomycetes; order Pseudonocardiales; family Pseudonocardiaceae; genus Actinosynnema; species Actinosynnema sp. NPDC004786. The sequence continues at coordinate 150,580 of NZ_JBSGBG010000017.1, forward strand.
CCAGGTCGTGCGCGCCCAGCTGCACCGCAACCACATCGACCTGCTCCAGGGCACGGCCCGGTTCGTCGACCCGCACACGATCGCGGTGGACGGCACGCAGCGCGGCGAGCACCACACCGTCACCGCGGGCCACGTCGTGATCGCCACCGGCACCCGGCCCGCGCGGCCGGACCAGGTGGACTTCGACGAGGTGCGGGTGCTGGACTCCGACGAGGTGCTGGCGCTGGAGGAGATCCCGTCGTCCCTGGTGGTCGTGGGCGCGGGCGTGATCGGCATCGAGTACGCGTCGATGTTCGCCGCGCTGGGCAGCCGGGTGACCGTGGTCGAGCAGCGGGAGCGGATGCTCGACTTCTGCGACCCGGAGATCGTGGAGTCGCTGAAGTTCCACCTGCGCGACCTGGCGGTGACGTTCCGGTTCGGCGAGAAGGTCGTGAACGTGGACGTGTCCGAGACCGGCACGGTCACGACGCTGGCCAGCGGCAAGCGCATCCCGGCCGCCGCGGTCATGTACTCGGCGGGCCGCCAGGGCAACACCGAGGCGCTGGACCTGCACAACGCGGGACTGGAGTCCGACCACCGCGGCCGGCTGTCGGTGGACGAGCACTACCGCACGGCGGTCGAGCACATCTACGCGGTCGGCGACGTGATCGGCTTCCCGGCGCTGGCCGCCACGTCGATGGACCAGGGCAGGCTCGCCGCCTACCACGCGTTCGGCGAGCGGGCGCGCGAGCTGTCGGCGTTGCAGCCGATCGGGATCTACACCATCCCGGAGATCTCGTACTGCGGCGCCACGGAGGCCGAGCTGACGTCGTCCGCCGTGCCCTACGAGGTGGGGCTCGCGCGGTACCGGGAGCTGGCGCGGGGCTCGATCGTCGGCGACGCCTACGGCATGCTCAAGCTGCTGGTGTCCACTGTGGACCGCAAGCTGCTCGGCGTGCACCTGTTCGGCACCGGCGCGACCGACCTCGTGCACATCGGCCAGGCGGTCATGGCGTGCGGCGGCACGGTCGACTACCTGGTGGACACCGTCTTCAACTACCCGACGCTGTCCGAGGCGTACAAGGTGGCCGCGCTGGACGCGACGAACAAGATCCGCGCGCTGGAGCGGTTCGGGTCCTAGCCGGGGCCGTCGAGCAGCAGCCGGGTGACGAGGTGCAGCCGCGCGTCCCGGACGTCCATCAGCGGCGGCACGAGCAGCGTCGGCATGCCCGCGGCGACGCCCGCGCCGTCGTGCGTGGCGCGGTCGCCGACCATGAGCGTCGCGGCGGGCGCGGCGCCGAGCTCGTCCAGCGCGATCCGGAAGATCGCCGGGTCGGGTTTCACCACGCCGTGCTCGAACGACAGCACGAAGGAGTCGACCGGCAGGTCGGCGAACGCGGGCCGCAGGTCGAAGTGGATGTCGCTCAACACCCCGATGCGGACGCCGTGCGCGTGCAGTGCCCGCAACGTCGGGGCGGCGTCCACCGCGAACGGGGTGAACGCGGGGTCGCGGTCGACCGCGTACAGCGAGTCCGCCAGCTCCGCGTCCAGCCCTGCGTCCCGGAACGCCGCGTAGCTCGTCCGCCGGTGCAGGTCGGCGTCGGCGTCCACGCCCGGCACGTCGAGCCTCGCGCGGGCGAGGGCCGCCGCCACCTCGGGGGCCCCGTCGGCGGCGCGGCCGATCCGGCGCAACGCCTCCGCCACCCACCTCCGGAACGTCGGCGCGAGCACCAGCGTCCCCCGCCAGTCGAAGATCACGGCCCGCAGTCGGTCGGCCATCCCGCGCTCACCTTCGGTAGTCGGCGACTCACTCGGCTGAAGGCTGCCGCACCACTCCCGTGCGGGGCTACCGTTTTCCGGACCCCTACGGCGGGAGACCGGCATGGCCGCGATGCCCCTCTACATGCGCCGGGTCGGCTTCGACCCGGATCCGGCGATCGCGGAGGTCCGCGACCGGGAGGGGGTGGTCCGGGTCGACTCGGCGCTGGGCGTCCCGGTGTGGCTGGTCACCCGGGTGGAGGACGTCCGGCGGGTCTACGGCGACCCGCTGCGGTTCGGCAACTCGGCGCCGCACCTCGTGCCCGGCGCGCCCGCGTTGTCCGAGGAGGAGCTGGCCGCCGCGCGGCCGGGCAACCTGCTCGTGTTCGACCCGCCGGAGCACACCCGGCTGCGCAGGCTGCTGGCGCCGGAGTTCACCGTCCGCCGGATGCGCCGCCTCGAACCGCGCGTGCACGAGATCGTGCGCGACCACCTCGACGCGATCGAGCGCCAGGGCCCGCCGGCCGACCTCGTGCCCGACTTCGCCCTGCCGGTGCCCGCGCTGGTGATCTGCGAGCTGCTCGGCGTGCCCGCCGAGGACCGGGACGCGTTCCAGGCCCGCTACGCCCGCTACTTCGACATGACGCTGTCGTTCGACGAGCGGGTCGCGGTGCAGTTCGAGGCCAAGGACTACCTGGCGCGGCTCGTCGCGCGGGCGCGGCGGGAGCCGGGGGACGACCTGCTGGGCATGCTCGTCCGCGACACCACCGCCGACCTCGCCGACCGCGAGCTGGTCGGCATGGCGGACCTGCTGCTGCTGGCCGGGCACGAGACGACGGCCAACATGCTCGGCCTCGGCACGCTCGCCCTGCTGCGCCACCCCGCGCAGTTCCGGCTGCTGCGCGAGGAACCGGACCGCGCCGCCGCCGCGGTGGAGGAGCTGCTGCGGTGGCTGAGCGTCGTGCACACCGGCGTGCCGCGGGTCACCACGACCGACGTCGAGCTGGGCGGCCACGCGCTGGGGCCCGGCGAGCTGGTCGTGTGCGCGCTGCCCGCGGCCAACCGCGACCCCGCGCTCGTGCCGGACCCGGAACGGCTGGACGTCACCCGCGCCGCGGGCAGCCACGTCGCGTTCGGCCACGGCGTGCACCACTGCCTGGGCGCGCCGCTGGCCAGGATGGAGATGCGGATCGCGTTCGCCGCGCTGGCGCGCCGGTTCCCGGGGCTGCGCACCGTCGACCCGGAGCCGGACTACCGGCCGGAGGCGGTCGTCTACGGGCTCTCGTCGCTGCGCGTCACCTGGTGATCGCGCGGGCGGGGCGGTCCGCCGTCGCGCGGAACCCCGAAAAGCGATTTGAGTGACTTTGCATCAACGTGCATACTTATCCGCATGACGGTACGGATCGCGGTCGCCGGGGCCAGCGGGTACGCCGGGGGAGAGGTGCTGCGCCTCCTGCTCGGTCACCCGGACGTGGAGATCGGCGCGCTCACCGCCGGCGGCAACGCGGGCTCGAAGCTGCTCTCCCACCAGCCGCACCTGCTGCCGCTGGCCGACCGGGTGCTGGAGGAGACGACCGCCGACGCCCTGCGCGGCCACGACGTCGTCTTCCTCGCCCTGCCCCACGGGCACTCCGCCGCGATCGCCGCGCAGCTGGGCGAGGACACGGTCGTCATCGACTGCGGCGCGGACCACCGGCTCACCGACCCCGCCGCCTGGGACCGCTGGTACGGCGGCACGCACGCGGGCAGCTGGCCGTACGGCCTGCCCGAGCTGCCCGGCCGGCGCGAGGAGCTGCGCGGCGCGCGCCGCGTCGCCGTCCCCGGCTGCTACCCGACGGTGTCCTCGCTGGCCCTGGCCCCCGCGATGGGGCTGGTCGAGCCGGAGGTCACCGTGGTGGCCGTGTCCGGCGCGTCCGGCGCGGGCAAGTCGCTCAAGCCCCACCTGCTCGGCTCCGAGGTGATGGGCTCGCTCAGCGCCTACGGCGTCGGCGGCACGCACCGGCACACCCCGGAGATCGCGCAGAACCTGGCCGCCGTCGCGGGCGAGCCGGTCGCGGTGTCGTTCACCCCCGTGCTCGCGCCGCTGCCGCGCGGCATCCTGGCCACCTGCTCGGCCACGCTCGTGGACGTCGACGCGGACGTGCGCTCCGCCTACGAGAAGACCTACGCCGACGAGCCGTTCGTGCACCTGCTGCCGGAAGGCCACTGGCCGACCACGGGCGCGGTGCTCGGCTCGAACGCGGTCCAGCTCCAGGTGACCGTCGACCGGGACGCGAACCGGCTCGTCGTGGTCGCCGCGATCGACAACCTGGCGAAGGGCACCGCGGGCGCGGCGGTGCAGTGCATGAACCTGGCACTCGGCCTGCCGGAGACCACCGGCCTGTCCACCGTGGGAGTAGCCCCGTGAACCGCGAGACCACCGGCTTGTCCACGCCCGATCGCCACCGGGGCGTGACCGCGCCGAAGGGCTTCCAGGCCGCGGGCGTCGCGGCCGGCATCAAGGAGTCCGGCGCGCTCGACCTGGCGCTGGTCGTCAACGAGGGCCCCGGCCAGGCCGCCGCCGGCGTCTTCACCACCAACCAGGTGAAGGCCGCGCCGGTGCTGTGGTCGCAGCAGGTGCTCAAGGAGCGCAGGCTGCGCGCCGTCGTGCTCAACTCCGGCGGCGCGAACGCGTGCACCGGCCCCGAGGGCTTCCAGGACACCCACGCCACCGCCGAGAAGGTCGCCGAGGAGCTCGGCGTCGGCGCGATCGAGGTCGCGGTGTGCTCCACCGGCCTGATCGGCGAGCGGCTGCCGATGGACAACCTCAAGGCGGGCGTGGAGAAGGCCGCCCAGGAGCTGGCCGCGGGCGACCGCGCGGGCCTGGACGCCGCCACCGCCGTGATGACCACCGACACCCGCCCCAAGCAGTCCTGGCTCGCCCACCCCGACGGCTGGTCCGTGGGCGGGTTCGTCAAGGGCGCGGGCATGCTGTCGCCGAACATGGCCACGATGCTCAGCGTCCTCACCACCGACGCGGTGGTGGACGGCGACGCCCTGGACGCGGCGCTGCGCGCGGCCACGGCCAAGACCTACGACCGGCTCGACGTGGACGGCGGCACGTCCACCAACGACACGGTCCTGCTCCTCGCCTCCGGCGCGTCCGGCGTCGCGCCGACCGCCGAGGAGTTCGCCGAGGTGCTCACCGCCGTGGCCAAGGACCTGGTCAAGCAGCTCCAGGGCGACGCGGAGGGCGTCACCAAGGAGGTCTCGATCACGGTCAACGGCGCGCTGAGCGAAGCCGAGGCCCTGGCGGTCGCCAAGACCGTCGCCGAGGACAACCTGGTCAAGACCGCGCTGTTCGGCTCGGACCCGAACTGGGGCCGCATCGCGATGGCCGTCGGCCGCTCACCGGCGACCGTCGACCAGCACAAGCTCGGCATCGCGATCAACGGCGTCACCCTGTTCGCCGACGGCCACAAGGCCGCCGACCGCAGCGAGGCCGACCTGTCCGGCCGCGACGTGGACATCGTGGTCGACCTGGGCCTGGGCGACGGCACGGCCACCGTGCTCACCACGGACCTGTCCCACGCCTACGTCGAAGAGAACAGCGCGTACAGCTCGTGAGCACGCCACAGGAGAAAGCCGGGATCCTGATCGAGGCCCTGCCGTGGCTCCAGCGGTTCCGCGGCGCGATCGTGGTCGTCAAGTACGGCGGCAACGCCATGGTGGACGACGGGCTCAAGCGCGCGTTCGCGCAGGACATGGTGTTCCTCAAGCTCGCGGGCCTGCACCCGGTCGTGGTGCACGGCGGCGGGCCGCAGATCGCCGCGATGCTCACCAGGCTCGGCATCGCCAGCGAGTTCCGCGGCGGCCTGCGCGTCACCACGCCGGAGGCCATGGACGTGGTCCGCATGGTCCTGGTCGGCCAGGTGCAGCGCGAGCTGGTCGGCCTGATCAACTCGCACGGCCCGTTCGCGGTCGGCCTGTCCGGCGAGGACGCCCACCTGCTCACCGCGGCCCGGCGGTCGGCCCTGGTGGACGGCGAGCCGGTCGACATCGGCCTGGTCGGCGACATCGTCGACGTCAACCCCGACGCGGTGCTCGACATCGTGCGCGCGGGCCGCATCCCGGTCGTGTCCACGGTCGCGCCGGACGCCGACGGCGTGGTCCACAACGTCAACGCCGACACGGCGGCGGGCGCGGTGGCGGTGGCGCTCAAGGCCGAGAAGCTGGTCGTGCTCACCGACGTCGAGGGCCTGTACGCGGACTGGCCGGACCGGAACTCGCTGCTGCACCGGGTGGACGCCGAGCGGCTGGAGAAGATGCTGCCGGACCTGGACAGCGGCATGGTGCCGAAGATGGAGGCGTGCCTGCGCGCCGTGCGCGGCGGCGTGCCCGAGGCGCACGTGATCGACGGCAGGCTGGCGCACTCGGTGCTGCTGGAGGTCTTCACGTCCGAGGGCGTCGGCACGATGGTCACCGCCGGCGAGGTCGGCGACCCGACTGGGGAGGACGAGGCATGAGCGAGCACCAGCGGCGGTGGCAGGCCGCCATGATGAACAACTACGGCACGCCCGGCCTGACCCTGACCCGCGGCGAGGGCGCGTACGTCTGGGACGCCGACGGCAACCGCTACCTGGACCTGCTCACCGGCATCGCGGTCAACGCGCTCGGCCACGCGCACCCGGCGATCGTGGCCGCGGTGACCGAGCAGATCGGCCGGCTCGGCCACACGTCCAACCTCTACATCAACGAGCCCGCGCTCGCGCTCGCCGAACGCCTGCTCGACCTGTCCGGCGTGGACGGCGACGGCCGCGTGCTGTTCTGCAACTCCGGCGCGGAGGCCAACGAGGCCGCGTTCAAGCTGAGCCGCCGCACCGGCCGCACCAAGGTCGTCGCCACCGACGGCGGCTTCCACGGCCGCACCATGGGCGCGCTGGCCCTCACCGGCCAGCCCGCGAAGCGCGAGCCGTTCGAGCCGCTGGTGCCCGGCGTGGTGCACATCCCGTACGGCGACGTCGCCGCGCTGGAGGCCGCGATCGACGACGAGACCGCCGCGTTCGTCGTGGAGCCCATCCAGGGCGAGAACGGCGTGGTCGTGCCGCCCGAGGGCTACCTCCAGGCGGCCCGCCGGATCACCGCCGAGCACGGCGCGCTGCTGGTCCTCGACGAGGTGCAGACCGGCATCGGCCGGCTGGGCACCTGGTTCGCGTTCCAGCAGGTCGGCGTGGTGCCCGACGTGATCACCCTGGCCAAGGGCCTGGGCGGCGGCCTGCCGCTGGGCGCGTGCATCGCGATCGGCCCGGCCAAGGACCTGTTCGGCCCCGGCCAGCACGGCACCACGTTCGGCGGCAACCCGGTGTGCTGCGCCGCCGCGCTCGCCGTGCTGGACACGATCGCCGCCGACGGCCTGCTGGAGCACACCTCCGCGGTCGGCAAGGAGATCGCCGCCGGCGTCGAGGCGCTGGACCACCCGCTCATCTCCGGTGTGCGGGGCGCCGGCCTGCTGCTCGGCATCACGCTGCGCGAGGCGGTCTCGGCGAAGGCCGCGGCGGCCGCGCAGCAGGCCGGCTATCTGATCAACCCGATCCAGCCCGACGTCATCCGCCTGGCGCCGCCGCTGGTGCTGGACGAGGCCGACGCCCACCGGCTGGTGGCCGACCTGCCGTCGTTCCTCCCGACCCCAGGCCAGGAGCCGTGATGGTGCGCCACTTCCTGCGTGACGACGACCTGACCCCCGAGGAGCAGGCCGAGGTCCTCGACCTCGCCGACGACTACAAGGCCGACCGGATGACGGCCAAGCCCCTGGCCGGCCCGAAGTCCGTCGCGGTGATCTTCGAGAAGAACTCCACCCGCACCCGGCTGTCGTTCGAGGTGGGCATCGCCCAGCTCGGCGGCAACCCGGTCATCATCGACGGCCGGTCCATGCAGCTCGGCCGCGAGGAGACCATCGAGGACACCTCCCGCATCCTGTCCGGGTACGTCGAGGCGGTCGTGTGGCGGACGTTCGCGCAGAAGCGTATCGACGCGATGGCGTCGGTGTCCCGCATCCCGGTGATCAACGCGCTGACCGACGAGTTCCACCCCTGCCAGGTGCTGGCCGACCTCCAGACCATCCGCCGGGTGCACGGCAGGCTCGCCGGCCTCACCGTCACCTACCTCGGCGACGGCGCGAACAACATGTCCCACTCGATGCTGCTCGGCGGCGCCACCGCGGGCATGCACGTGCGGATCGCCGCGCCGGCGCTGTTCCAGCCGCTGCCGTGGGTGCTGGAGGACGCCCGCAAGCGGGCCGAGGAGACCGGCGGCTCGGTCCAGGTGATCGAGGACCCGCGCAAGGCCGTGGACGGCGCGGAGGTCCTGGTCACCGACACGTGGACGTCCATGGGCCAGGAGAACGACGGCCGCGACCGGATGCGCCCCTTCCGGCCCTACCAGCTCAACTCCGACCTGGTCGCCGCCACCGGCGTGAAGACCACCGTGCTGCACTGCCTGCCCGCCCACCGCGGCCAGGAGATCACCGACGAGGTGCTCGACGGCCCGGACAGCGCCGTCTGGGACGAGGCCGAGAACCGCCTGCACGCGCAGAAGGCGCTGCTCGTGTGGCTCCTCGAACGCTCCGGCGCGACCGCACCGAGGGACCCGGCGCGATGACCCGGACCGCGCGGCAGGCCCGCATCGTCGAACTGGTCGCCCAACGCGCCATCCGCAGCCAGTCCGAACTGGCGAAGACGCTGGCGGTGGAAGGCATCGAGGTCACCCAGGCCACGCTGTCGCGCGACCTGGACGAGCTGGGCGCGGTGAAGCTGCGCGGACCCGACGGCGGCGCGCCCGTCTACGTCATCCCCGAGGACGGCAGCCCGGTGCGCGGCGTGCAGGGCGGCACGACCCGACTCACCCGGCTGCTCGGCGAGCTGCTGGTGTCCGTGGACCACTCCGGCAACCTCGCCGTCCTGCGCACCCCGCCCGGCGCGGCCCAGTTCCTGGCCAGCGCCCTGGACCGCGCCGCGCTGCACGACATCGTCGGCACCATCGCGGGCGACGACACCATCCTCGCCGTGGCGCGCGAACCCCTCACCGGCGCCGACCTGGCCGCCCGCGTCACCGCGCTCGCCGCCGGCGAGGAGCAGCAGCCCCAGCAGGGCGAAACCCATGAGTGAGCGGGTCGTCCTCGCCTGCTCCGGCGGACCGGCCGCCGCGGCGGCCATCGGCCGGCTCACCGGGAACGCCGGCGCCGAAGTGGTCGCCGTCGCGGTCGACCTCGGCCACGGCGGCGAGCACCCGGACGCCGTCCGGCGGCGCGCCCTGGCCTGCGGCGCGGTCGCGGCCGAGGTCGTGGACGCCCGCGACGAGGTCGCCGACCGGTACTTCCTCGCCGCCCTGCGCGCCAACACCCTGCCGCGACCCTCCGCGCTGTCCCGGCCCCTCATTGTCGAGCACCTGGTCCGCGCCGCCGCACGGCACGGCGCGACGACCGTGGCGCACACCGGCGACCGCGGCCCGATCGAAGCGGGCGTCGGCGCGCTCGCCCCCGACCTGAAGGTCGTCGCGGTCGACCCCGGCGCGGAACCGGAGCTGCCGGTCCAGGCCCGGCGCGTGCTGGAGCCGTACGACCCCGACGAGCTCGTCGTCACCTTCGACCGGGGCAGGCCCGTGGCCATCGACGGCGAGACCGTCACCATGCGCCAGGCCGTCCGGGAGCTGAACCGGCGCTCCGGCGTCGCCCGCACGACGACCACGTGGGCGCGGGAGGCGCCGGGCGCGGTCGCGCTCGTCACCGCGCACCGCGACCTTGAAGACGTCACCCTGGAACCCGACCTGGCGCGCTTCAAGCGCCGGGTCGAGCGGCGCTGGGCCGGGCTCGTGCACGACGGGCTCTGGTTCTCGCCGCTGAGACAGGCGCTGGACGGCTTCCTCGACCACACCCAGCGGCACGTGTCCGGCGAGGTCCGGCTCGTGCTGCGCGGCGGCCGCGCGGTCGTCACCGACCGGCGCGGCGAGGACCCGCCGCCCCGCCCGCACCCGGGCCACGCGACACCGCGTGACCTGCCGAACCAGATCGCCGCGAAGTAGGGATTCGAACACGTGAGCTCATTGTGGGGTGGCCGGTTCGCCGGCGGACCGGCGGAGGCGATGGCGCGGCTGTCCGCGTCCACGCACTTCGACTGGCGACTCGCCCCGTACGACATCAGGGGTTCCCGCGCGCACGCCCGCGTGCTGCACCGGGCCGGCCTGCTGACCACCGACGAGCTGGACCGCATGCTCGCCGCGCTCGACGCCCTGGAGGCCGACGTGGCGTCCGGGGACTTCACGCCGACGGTGGCCGACGAGGACGTGCACACCGCCCTCGAACGCGGCCTGATCGACCGCGCCGGACCCGAGCTGGGCGGCAAGCTCCGCGCCGGCCGGTCCCGCAACGACCAGGTCGCCACCCTGTTCCGGATGTGGCTGCGCGACGCCGCCCACCGCGTCGCGCAGGGCGTCCTCGACGTGGTCGAGGCCCTCGCCGACCAGGCGTCCGCGCACGCCACCGCCGTCATGCCCGGCCGCACCCACCTGCAGTCCGCGCAGCCCGTGCTGCTCGCGCACCACCTGCTCGCGCACGGCCAGGCCCTGCTGCGCGACGTCGACCGGCTCCACGACTGGGACCGGCGGACCGCCCTGTCGCCGTACGGGTCCGGCGCGCTCGCCGGCTCCTCGCTCGGCCTGGACCCGGCCGCCGTCGCCGCGGAACTCGGTTTCGACGGCCCCGTGGAGAACTCCATCGACGGCACCGCGTCCCGCGACTTCGCCGCCGAGATCGCGTTCGTGCTCGCCATGATCGGCGTCGACCTGTCCCGGATCGCCGAAGAGGTGATCATCTGGACCACCGCCGAGTTCCGCTTCGCCGTGCTGGACGACGCCTGGGCCACCGGCAGCTCGATCATGCCGCAGAAGAAGAACCCCGACGTCGCCGAGCTGACCCGCGGCAAGTCCGGCCGGCTCATCGGCAACCTGACCGGCCTGCTCGCCACGCTCAAGGCCCAGCCCCTGGCCTACAACCGCGACCTCCAGGAGGACAAGGAGCCGCTGTTCGACTCGGTCGAGCAGCTCGAACTGCTCCTGCCCGCGCTCGCCGGGATGATCGCGACCATGCGCTTCGACACCGCGCGCATGGCCGCGCTCGCGCCCGCCGGGTTCACCCTGGCCACCGACATCGCCGAATGGCTCGTGCGGCAGGGCGTGCCGTTCCGGGTCGCCCACGAGGCGGCGGGCGAGTGCGTCCGGGTGGCCGAGGGCCGCGGCGTCGGCCTGGAGGAGCTGACCGATGAGGAGTTCGCCACGATCTCGCCCGCGCTGACGCCCGACGTGCGTAGCGTGTTGACCGTGGAAGGCTCCATCGCGTCACGGGACGCCCACGGCGGCACCGCACCCGACCGGGTCGCCGAGCAGTTGAAGAGGTTGCGCGACAAGGTGTCCGTTGCCCGCAACGCCTAGGCAGCTCACCGAGCGGGAGCTCGCGGTCGACCCCGTCGACGCCGCGCGGCTCCTGCTCGGCGCCACCATCGAATCCACCACGCCCGAGGGCGTGGTCGGCGTGCGCATCGTGGAGGTCGAGGCGTACCGGGGCGGCGACGACCCCGCCTCGCACTGCTACCGGGGCCGCACGCCCCGCAACGACGTGATGTTCGGCCCCGCCGGGCGCCTGTACGTGTACTTCGTCTACGGCATGCACTTCTGCGCGAACGTGGTGTCGCTCACCGACGGCGTCCCCGGCGCCGTGCTGCTGCGCGCCGGCGAGGTCGTGACCGGCGCCGAGCTGGCCCGCGCCCGCCGCCCGGCCGCGCGCAACGACGCCGAGCTGGCCAAGGGCCCGGCCCGGCTCACCGGCGTCCTCGGCCTGGACCGCGCGCACAACGGCGTGAACCTGACCGAGCGCGACGCGTCCGTCCGGCTGCTCGCGGGCGACCCGGTCGGCGAGGACGACATCCGCACCGGCCCCCGCGTCGGCGTGGCCGTGGCGGTGGACGTGCCGTGGCGGTTCTGGGTCGACTCGCCGGCCGTCAGCACCTACCGCCGCGGCACCCGCCGCACCCGCGCCGAGGCGCTGCGGACCCGCTAGACCTCGCCGAACACGTACGTGCCGGGCGCGTCCGCGTCGTCGCCCGCCCAGAACTCCACCCAGTGCTGCACGAACTCCGACTTCGAGATCCAGCCGTCGCCGTCCAGGTCCAACCGCGCGAACACGGCGTCGGTCGGCGCGTCGTTCCCGGTCCAGGCGTGGATCATCCGGGCGTACTCGGGCGCGGACACGCGGCCGTCACCGTCCTCGTCCACCGCCTCGAACATCGACTCGGCCGTGGCCACCACCAGGTCCAGCATGGTGCCCAGCTCGGCCACCACGGTGAGCACCTCGTCCACCGTGACGCGGTCGTCGCCGTCGCGGTCCGACGCCGACCGCAACGCGTCCCACCAGCCCATCATGATCTCCCGCAGGCGCTCGTGGTCGACGCCGTCCCGGAGGTGCGCCCACCGGTCCGTCACCGCCTCGAAATCCGCCCGCTCGAGGAACCCGTCACCGTTCGAGTCCATGGCGGTGAACACGATGGACGTCTTCTTCCGCTGCAAGTCGCTGGCCACGGAAGCAAACTTGGCGGGGGATCGCCACGAGGACAATTGACCAGCCGGGGCAAACCCCCGCGCGGGCGAGTGACATCTCCGTGACCGTCGGTAGCGCCCCTGACCTGGTCGTGCCCCGACCGGCCCACCGCCTAGCGCACCGTGCGCCGGTACCACACCCGCCGCTCGTGCGCGGGCAGCGCGAGCCGGGTGATGAGGTTCGTCAGCACCGCGCCGATCAGCAGCCACAGCAACGCGGCCACGCCGTCGTTCAGCAGCGTCCGCAGGGTCGCGTTCGCCGGCGTGAACAGGTCGCGCAGGCCCAGCGACACCGCCGCCGACCAGGAGTCGACCAGCTGCGCGAAGCCGTTCGCCGGGTTCGCCCCCGCGATCACCAGGAAGATGTGGATCGCCAGCACGATCGCGAACACCCAGCACAGCACGTCGATCACGCCGCACACCACGCGGACCGCCCGCACGCGGCCGTCACCGCGCTCGACGATCTCCTCTTCCCGGGCGTACGGCTCCGGCGCGCGCGGCGGCTCGGCCGCGGGCATGAACTCCGTGGGACGGTCAGCGGGACGCCGGCCGCGGTTCGGGTAGGTCATCGCTGCGGTCCTTCCACTAGGGCCCCTCGCCCGAACTACCCGCCGGCGGCACCGCCTCAAACTGCTTTGACCAGGTGGAGGAGAATGGCTCCCCGTGAGCGAGCACATCCTCGACGAGCTGTCCTGGCGCGGCCTGATCGCGCAGTCCACCGACCTCGCCGCCCTGCGCGAGGACCTCGACGCGGGCCCGCTCACCCTCTATGCCGGGTTCGACCCGACCGCGCCCAGCCTGCACGCCGGCAACCTCGTCCCGCTGCTCATGCTGCGCCGCTTCCAGCGCGCCGGGCACCGGCCGATCGTCCTCGCGGGCGGCGCGACCGGCATGATCGGCGACCCGCGTGACAGCGCGGAGCGCGCGCTCAACCCGCTGGACACCGTCGCCGAGTGGGCCGGGCGCATCCGCGGCCAGCTCGAGCGGTTCGTCGAGTTCGACGACGGCCCCACCGGCGCGATCGTGGTCAACAACCTGGACTGGACCGGCGGCGTCACCGTGCTGGACTTCCTGCGCGACGTCGGCAAGCACTTCTCGGTCAACGTCATGCTCGCCCGCGAGACGGTCAAGCGCCGCCTCGACGGCGACGGCATGTCCTACACCGAGTTCAGCTACCTGCTCCTGCAGTCGCACGACTACCTCCAGCTGCACCGCAAGTACGGGACCAGGCTCCAGGTCGGCGGCTCCGACCAGTGGGGCAACATCGTCGGCGGCGTGGACCTGGTCCGGAAGGTCGACGGCGCGTCCGTGCACGCCCTGACCGCGCCGCTGGTCACCGACGCCGAGGGCCGCAAGTTCGGCAAGTCCACCGGCGGCGGCAACGTGTGGCTCGACCCGGCGATGACCTCGCCGTACGCCTGGTACCAGTACTTCGTCAACGTGGGCGACGCCGACGTGCTCCGCTACCTGCGGCTGTTCACCTTCCTGCCCCGGGAGGAGATCGCCGACCTGGAGCGGCAGACCGCCGAGGTGCCGCACCTGCGCGCCGCGCAGAAGAAGCTCGCCGAGGAGTTCACCAACCTCGTGCACGGCGAGCACGAGACCCGGCAGGTGATCGCGGCCAGCCAGGCCCTGTTCGGCCGGGGGGAGCTGCGCGAGCTGGACCTGTCGACGCTGGAGGCCACCATGGCCGAGGCGCCGACGGGCGAGGTCCGCCTGGCCGACGGGCCGACCATCGTCGACCTCCTGGTCAGCTCCGGCCTGGCGGAGAGCAAGGGCGCGGCGCGGCGCACCGTGAAGGAGGGCGGCGCGTACGTGAACAACGCGAAGGTCACCGACGAGGAGTGGGTGCCCGCCAAGGAGGACCTGCTCCACGGGACGTGGCTGGTCGTCCGCCGCGGCAAGCGGAACACCGCCGGTGTGCGGGTGCTGGTCTGACCTGCGCGAACAGCTCCACCCGACGGCCGTCGACCCCCAGCGGGGCGGCGGCCGTCGTGCTGTCTCGGTGTGATCGCGGTCACACTGTTGCGGGCGGATCGGGTCGGATAGCGTGGGGACGAGTGCGGCACGGGCTGCTGACCTGCGGTTTCAGCCTGTGGCGAGGTGCTGCGCCCCCGATTTGACCTCCGGTTCGGGTGCGTGTAACTTTCTCCATGTCAGCACGGAACGGGCCGGGAACACCGGAACGGAGTGCGGCAGGTCACGAACCAAGCTCCCGCGAACGTGGTAGAGTGGGTGACCGCGAAACGGAAGACCCAGTCCAGGCTCGTCTGAGCCGATGCGACCAGGGCGTCTGTTCCAACACAAGCTTTGAACCACAAGCCTCGGATCGAGCCGCGCGAGCGGTGAGTGATGATGAGCGCGTGTTCTTTGAGAACTCAACAGCGTGCCGAATAGCCAGTAAATTGTATGAACCTCGTCAAGAGGTTTCCTTTGAGATTGTTACTGGAC
>NZ_JBSGBG010000018.1:0-42604 GCF_053601135.1 Actinosynnema sp. NPDC004786
GAAGGCCCCCGGGACGCGTCCCGGGGGCCTTCCGGCGTTCGGGGCCGGGCCTCGGGCGGGCGGCGGCGTCGCCCGGTCGGGATCGTCACACCGCGGTGCGCGCGACCACCGGCCGGGCTGACGGCGCCCGCCGCGCCCGTCACGGACCGTGGCTAGGGCAGTTTCCAGTCGATGGGCTCGGCGCCCTGCTTCGCGAGCAGCTCGTTGGCCTTGCTGAACGGCCGGGAGCCGAAGAAGCCGCCGGCGGCGGACAGCGGGCTCGGGTGGACCGACTCGACGCACCGGTCGGCGCCGATGATCGGCTTGAGGGCGCGTGCCTGGCTGCCCCACAGGATCGCGACGAGCGGCGCGTCCCGCTCGGCCAGGGCCCTGATCGCCTGCTCGGTCACCGGCTCCCAGCCCTTGTTGCGGTGGGAGTTGGACTTGCCCGGCTGCACGGTCAGCGCCCGGTTGAGCAGCAGCACGCCCTGCTCGGTCCACGGGGTCAGGTCGCCGGTGGACGGCTTGGGGTGGCCCAGGTCGGACATGTACTCGGTGTAGATGTTGACCAGGCTCTTGGGGATCGGCCGGGTCTCCGGCGAGACGGAGAAGCTGAGGCCCACCGCGTGCCCCGGCGTCGGGTAGGGGTCCTGGCCCACGATCAGCACCCGCACCGAGTGGAACGGCTGCTGGAACGCCCGCAGCACGTTCTCCCCGGCGGGCAGGTATGTTCGCCCGGCGGCGACCTCCGCCCGCAGGAACTCGCCCATCGCGGCGATCCGGTCGGCCACGGGCGCGAGTGCCGCGGCCCAGCCTGCTTCCACTATTTCCTCGAGCGGACGTGCCACGACCGGACCCTATCTCAGTCGAGGCGTCGCAGTTCCTTGCGGTAGGTCAAGATGTTGTTCACGTACTTGTCCACGGCGAACTGCCAGGCGCCGTCCGGCACGACGTACCCCTCGCGCACCTTCGCGGGCACGCCGAGCGCCATCGACCGCGCCGGCACGTGGCCCTCGAACGACACCACCGCGCCCGCGCCGACGATCGCGCCGGTCTCCACCACGGCGCCGTTGAGCACGACCGAGCCCGAGGCGATCAGGCACCGGTCGGCGATGGTCGCGCCCTCGATGTGCACGTTGTGCCCGACCACGCACTCCGCGCCGATCAGCGTCGGGTGGACCTCCGTGCAGTGCACGACCGTGCCGTCCTGGATCGACGTCCGCGCGCCGACCTCGATGCGCCCGTAGTCGCCGCGCAGCACGGCCTGCGGCCACACCGAGGCGTGCGGGCCGATCCGGACGTCGCCGATCACCGTCGCGTCGGGGTGCACGTAGGCGTCCGGGTGGATCACCGGCTCGTAGTCGCCCAACGCGTAGATCGCCATCGACGTCCCTCCCGGCTCTCAGAGGTCCTTCGCGAAGCAAAGGCTTTCCGGATGATGCCGGTACACGCCGAAGTTGTCGATGCGCGCGTATCCATTGGCGCGGTAGAGCCCGATCGCCTCCGGTTGGCGCAACCCGGTCTCCAGCACCATCCGCCGCCGGCCGGCCGCCCGCGCCGCCTCCTCCAGCGACGCCAGCACGCGCCGCGCCAGGCCGCGCCCGCGCACGGACTCGGCCACGTACATGCGCTTGATCTCCGCGTCGCCGGGGCGCAGCGGGTGCTCCGCGACGTCGTGGGCGCGCCAGCCGCCGCACGCCACCGGGACGCCGTCGAGGTAGCCGACGACGAAGTGCCCCAGGGGCGGGGCGAACTCCGCCGGGTCGACCGGCGTGACGTCCGCCTCGCCGTAGCGGTCCACGTAGACCTGCTGGATGTCGGCGATCAGCTTGGCCGAGTCTGGATGGTCATACGCGAGCGTGCATAGTTCCACATCGGCCAGGCTACCTAGCGCCAGTGCTCCCAGCCAGGGGGTTTCTCGTACGCCCGGCCGTCCACGGTGACGCCGCTGCCGTGCCGGACCGTGCCGATGGTGCGCCAGCCCTCGGGGACCGCGGCCGGTTCGGGGAACGTCGCGGCGAGGGCGTGGTCCTCGCCACCGGTCAGCGCCCAGTGCCGGGCGTCCGCGCCGAGCGCGGTCGCCACGTCGATCAGCCGCGGGTGCACCTCCAGCAGCTCGGTGCGGATGTCGATGCCGATGCCGGACTCGTCGGCGATGTGCCCGAGGTCGGCCAGCAGGCCGTCCGACACGTCGATCATCGCGGTGGCGCCCGCCGCGGCGGCCTGGGGCCCGGCGGCGTAAGGGGGTTCGGGGTTCCGCTGGGCGCCGACGACCGCGACCGGGGAGCGGAACCCGCGCTGGAGCACGGCCAGCCCGCCCGCGGCCCAGCCGAGCCGCCCGCACACCGCGACGACGTCGCCGACCTGCGCGCCGGCCCGGGTCACGGGCTCCAGCCCGTCCATGTCCCCCATGGCCGTAACGGAGATCACCAGTGTCGCGGACGACACCATGTCGCCCCCGACCACGCCGGCCCCCGCCACGGCCGCCTCCTGCCACAGCCCGGCGGTGATGCCCTCGATGACGGAGGAGGGGGTGTCGGAGGGGCAGGCGAGGCCGATCAGCAGGGCGGTCGGCACCGCGCCCATGGCCACGACGTCGGCCAGGTTCACGGCCGCCGCCTTGCGCCCGACCTGCTCGGGAGACGACCAGTCGAGTCTGAAGTGGACGCCTTCGACCAGCACGTCGGTGGACACCACCACGCGGCCGTCGGGCGCCGCGACGACAGCCGCGTCGTCACCCGGCCCGAGCAGGGTGGTGGGCGGCTGCGTCCGACCTGCCGTCACCCGGCGGATGAGACCGAACTCACCCACCTCAGCGACCGTGTCCGCGTTGCGCGGCGGCTCCGGACGCAAGATTGCCTCCCGTTCTGAGCATTCGGAACCCCAACTGGGGTACGTTGCTGTGCACGTTCCTACCCCGACCTAACCTGTCGCGACGAAGGGGCACGCCGTGGTGCACGCATACATCCTCATCCAGACCGAGGTCGGGAAGGCAGCCGCCGTTGCGGCGGAGATTTCCGGCATCCCCGGTGTGGCCACCGCGGAGGACGTCACCGGCCCGTACGACGTCATCGTCCGCGCCGAGGCCGACACCGTCGACCAGTTGGGACAGCTCGTAGTCGCCCGGATCCAGAACGTGGAGGGCATCACGCGAACGCTGACCTGCCCTGTGGTCAACCTCTAGCGCCGTGTTGTCATAACCGCGTGGCACAGGAACCGGAACCCGCCTCGCTGCTCCCCCGACCGCTGCTCGTCGTCGCCCTCGGGCTGCCGGCGCTGCTCGCGGCGGGCGTCGCGGCCGTGGGCCTCTTCCTCGGCGCCGGCGGCAAAGACGACCCCGCCGACCCGTCGGCCGCGCACACCGGGCCCGTGGCGCTCGTGCCGGTGCCCGCGCCGAAGGCCGAGTCGGAGGAGTGCAAGGCCCTGCTGAGCGCCCTGCCGATGCAGCTCGTGTCGAACGGCGTCACGCTGCCGCGCCGCGAGCTGGCCTCGCCCGCGCCCGCCGGCGCGCTGGCGTGGGGTGACGCGGAGCACGAGCCCGTGGTGCTGCGGTGCGGCCTGGACCGTCCCGGCGACCTCAAGCCGACCTCCGAGCTGCGGGTGATCTCCGACGTGCAGTGGCTGGAGGTGTCCGAGGGAGGCGCGGCCACCTGGTACGTGGTGGACCGGCCGGTGTACGTGGCGCTGACCGTGCCCTCGGACGCGGGCACGGGGCCCCTGCAGGACGTCTCGACCACGATCCGGGACACCCTCGCCAAGGGCCCCGTGGACACCAGGGGTTAGCGCAGCCCCGTGCCGCGGGCCAGGGCGGTCTCGATGAGCGTGGTCAGCAGCGCGGGGTAGTCCAGGCCCGTCTCGGCCCACATCCGCGGGTACATCGAGATGGGCGTGAAGCCCGGCATGGTGTTGACCTCGTTGACGACCAGCTCGTCGTAGTCGGTGACGAAGAAGTCCACCCGGGCGAGCCCTTGGCAGTCCAGCGAGCGGAACGCCGTGACGGCCATCTGCCGCAGGTCGCGGGTGACGTGCTCGTCCAGCTTGGCCGGGATGTCGAACTCGCACACGTCGTCGAGGTACTTGGCGTCGAAGTCGTACCAGTCGACCTCGCCGCCGACGATGCGCAGCTCGGCGGGCAGGGACGCCTCGACGCGGCCGTCCGGGAACTCCAGCACGCCGCACTCGACCTCGCGGCCGGCGACGGCGGCCTCGATGATCACCTTCGGGTCGGTCTTGCGAGCCAACGCGATCGCGCTGTCCAGGTGCGCCCAGTCGACCACCTTCGAGATGCCCACGGACGACCCGGCGCGGGCCGGCTTGACGAACACGGGCAGGCCCAGGCGTGCGCGGTCGGCCTCGGACAGCGTGTCCTGCTCGCGGCGCAGCACGGCGTACTCGCCGACCGGCAGGCCCGCGCCCTGGAGCAGGCGCTTGGTGAACTCCTTGTCCATGGCGACCGCGCTGGCCAGCACGCCCGGTCCCACGTACGGGATGTCGGCCAGCTCCAGCAGGCCCTGGATGGTGCCGTCCTCGCCCCACGCGCCGTGCAGGACGGGGAACACGACCTCCACGTCGGCGAGCACCTCGCCGGGCGCGACGGGCACCAGCTCGGTGCCGGACACGGGGACCAGCGAGTTGACGGTCGGCAGCCGGCGGTCGCGCACCTCGAGCGCCCTGGTGTCGTCGGCGCCGATCACCCACGCGCCCGTCTCGGTGATGCCCACCGGCACGACGTCGAACCGGTCCCGGTCCAGGTGCGGCAGGACACTGCCGGCGGACAGGCAGGAGACCATGTGCTCGCTGCTGCGCCCGCCGAACACCACGGCGACCTTGGTCTTGCGCTGTGTCATGGTTCGGACCCTACCCGGATGGCGTAACCCGCGATCGACACAGCACTCCCCGAACGTTCAACTCGGGGTACGTGAACGTAGGACACGCGCGAGAGTCCTACGTCCAGCGCGCGAGAGTCCTACGTTCAGAACGCGCGTGTCCTACGTTCAGGACCACCGTGTCCTACGTTCGGGTACCCCGAGTTCAGCGTTCGGGACCGGTGTGGCGGGTGAGGATGCCGATCAGGTCGGGGATCGCGGCGGTCAGCTGGTCGCGGGAGCAGGCGCTGTAGCCGATCGCGGCGCCGTGCACCTTCGGCCGGCCGGCGTGGTGGCGGCCGAGGCCGTCCAGCCGCAGGCCCCGGTCGTGCGCCTCGGCCAGCACGTCCCGCTCCGCCTGCGCCGACGGCAGCGGCACGACGATGTGCGCGCCCGCGTCGTCACCCAGCACGGGGACGCCCGCCTCGCCGAACGCCGCGGACAGCAGCGCCCGCCGCTCCGACAGCTCGCGCCGCAGCTTGCGCAGGTGCCGGCCCAGGTCCCCGTTGCGCGCCAACTCGACCAGCACCCGCTGCCCCGCCGCGGACGGGCTCGTGCCGGTCCGGTCGCGGTGCGCCAGCACGTCGGCCGCGATCGGCTCCGGCGCGACCATCCAACCCGCGCCCAGGGTCGGCGTGAGGATCTTGCTGGTCGTCCCCAGGTGCACCACCACGTCCGGCGCCAACGCCGCCAGCAACGGCAACGGCGCCACGTCGTAGCGCAGCTCGCCGTCGTAGTCGTCCTCGACGACCAGCCACCCCTCCGCCCGCGCCCGCTCCACCAGCGCCACCCGCCGCGCCGCCGACATCCGCCCGCCCATCGGGTACTGGTGCGCGGGCGAGCAGTACACCCCGCGCACCCCCGCCGGCACGGCCTCCACCAGCAACCCCTCGGCGTCCACGGGCGCCTGCACGACCCGCACCCCGGCCGACCGCAACGCCCACACGGCCCGCTGGTACCCCGGCTCCTCCACGGCCACCACGTCGCCGGGCCGCAGCACCGCCGACCCCAGCTCCACGAGCGCCGCCGTGGTGCCGCCGGTCGCCAGCACCAGCTCCTCCCGCAACCCGCCCCGCACCGCCAACCCCCGGTGCCGCAACAGGTGCTCGGCCACCACCGCCCGGTACTCCGGCAGCCCGCCGCGCGCCGGCCGGAACAACGGCTGCACGTCCGCCGCCGCGCGCCACGCCCGCCGCCACGCCGCCCGGTCCAACCCCTCGGCCCACGGCGCGCCGGGCGCGAGGTCCACCACGTCCGCGGGCACGGCCGGCGCGGCGGACCGCCGGCCGCGCGACTTCAACGCCCCCGGCGGCGTGGTCGTCACGTACGTGCCGGAGCCGTGCCGCCCCGCGATCCAGCCCTCGGCGTGCAGCTGCTCGTATGCTGCCGCTGTCACGGTCCGGCTCACGCCGAGCCGCTCGGCCAGCGCCCGGGTCGAGGGCAGCCGGTCCCCGCTGCGCAGCCGCCCGTCGGCCGCCGCCGCGCGGAGGGCGTCCGCGAGCTGCACGGCCAGCGGTTCGGCCGAGGCCCGGTCCAGCACCACCGCCAGCGCCGTCTCCGCCAAAGTGGCCTCCTCATAACGCCGGGAATTGGCACTTGAGAAGGGCCACTTTACCGGAAATGCTGGTCCCATGACGTTGTCACCGACGGACCGCAGCACCATCAAGCGCGGCCGGAACCGGGCCGTGACCGAACGCGAGGCGCTGCACGCGGTCCTCGACGCCGCCCTCGTCTGCCACCTGGCGGTCGTCGTGGACGGCGCGCCGCTGGTCCTCCCCACCGGCTACGGCCGTGACGGCGACACCCTCTACCTGCACGGCTCGACCGGCGCGCGGAGCCTGCGCGAGGCCGCGACCGGCGTGCCGGTGTGCGTCGGCGTCACGATCGTGGACGGCGTGGTCTACGCCCGCTCGGTGTTCGACCACTCGATGAACTACCGCGCCGCCGTCATCCACGGCACCGCCGTCCCCGTCACCGACCCGGACGCCAAGCTGCACGGCCTGCGCGTGCTCACCGAGCACATCGCGCCCGGCTCGTGGGACTACGCCCGGCCGCCGACGCCGAAGGAGCTGGCCGCGACCGCGGTGCTGTCGCTGGACCTCGCCGAGGCGTCGGTGAAGATCCGCAGCGGCCCGCCCGGCGACGAGCCCGAGGACGTCGAGGCCAACGCGCGGTGGGCGGGCGTGCTGCCGCTGCGCGCGGTGTGGGGCGAGCCCGAACCGGACCCGGCGCTGGTCGGCGACTGGGACGTGCCGCCGCACGTCACCGCGCGGAGGTAGTCCCCGACACCGGGTCGAAGCGGACCGGGCGCACGGTGCGACCGCCGTCGCGGTACACGTGGATCGTGACGGCGGGGTCGCTGCCGTCGTTGCGCACCTGGTGCACGTACGACGGGCCGAACACGCGCGACTGCCCGGCCACGAGGTGGTGCAGCACCTGGGTCGGGCCCGGCGTGACGACCTCGGTCAGCGAGCCGCTGACCACGGTGAACGCGCCGCTGGTCGCGCCGTGGTCGTGCAGGTCGGCGTGCTGGCCGGGCAGCCAGCTCATCAGCCACACCTCCTGGCCGGGGCCGGACTCGACCAGCGCGGCGAAGCGGGTGTCGGGGTCGTAGCGGAGCAGGTGGGCCCAGCGCTCGCGCCGTGCCGCCGTGTCGAGCGCGATCCGCACGGGGTGCAGCGCGGCGTGCGACTGGGGCAGGGCGATGGTGTTCTCCGGAACGGCGAACATGGTTCCTTCTCGGTGCTCGGTGAGTGGGCGAGCCGCACGGCTCGCGGGACGCGAGGCGATCAGCGAGAAGGACAGAGCGCGCTGGCGACCAGGCGGAGGTCGATGTGACCCCGCCCGTCGGTCATGGCGCGGAAGGACATGGGGACGAGGGTGGCAGCCGACCGCCACCCCGCGCAACCCGTTCCACGCACTGGACCCGACGGGGTGACCGTCACAGCGACCGCAGGACGTCCTCGACCAGGTCGGCGGTGTCCTCGCAGCCCGCGGACAGCCGCACCAGCCCCTCCGGCACCGGGTCGCCCCACTGCGCCCGCCGGTCCAGGCTCGTGTGCAGGCCGCCGAAGCTCGTGCTCGCGTACACCAGCCGCGACCGCTCCAGGAACGACGCCACCGCGCCCGCGTCCGCCAGCTCGAACGTCAGCACCCCGCCGAAGCGGCGCATCTGCCGCGCCGCGACCTCGTGCGCCGGGTCCTCCGGCGCGCCGGGCCAGCGCAGCCCCCGCACCGCCGGGTGGGACTTGAGCGCGTCGTACAGGGCGGCCGCGTTCGCCGCCTGCCGGCTCAGCCGCAGGTCGAGCGTGCCGAGCCCGCGGTGCGCCAACCACGCCTCGAACGGCCCGGGGATCGCGCCGCCGGTCGTCCGCGCCGCGCGGACCCGCTCGGCCAGGGCCGGGTCCGCGGTGGACACGTGGCCCAGCAGCACGTCGCTGTGCCCGGCGACGGCCTTCGTGTCGCTGCTCAGCACGGCGTCCGCGCCGAGCAGCAGGGGCTGCTGGCCGAGCGGTGTCGCGGTCGTGTTGTCCACCGCGAGCAGCGCGCCCGCCGCGTGCGCCGCCTCGGCCAGGGCGGCGATGTCGCACACGTCGAGCCCGGGGTTGGACGGCGACTCCAGCAGCACCAGCCGCACGCTGTCCAGCGACGGGTACGGCCCGGCGGTGGGCGCCTCGACCACCTCCACCGGCATCTCGGCGACCAGCGTGCGGGTCAGGTAGTAGCCGTCGCCCGGCACCAGCACCACGTCGCCGGGCGCGAGCACCACGCGCAGGAACGTCGAGATCGCCGCCATGCCGGACGGGAACAGCACGGTCGTGCCGCCGTCCAGCGCGCCCAGCGCCGATTCCAACGCGCGCCACGTCGGGTTGTGCGCCCGGCCGTAGGTGTCCTCGCCGCCCAGGTGGTAGGCCGAGGCGAACACCGGGCCCGCCAGGAACGGCTCGCCCGGCACGGCGGGCGTCGAGTGCACGACGCGCGTGCCGTCGCCCCAGGTCATTGGCGTTCCGCCTTCCGCTCGCGCCCGAGCAGCGCCGCCGTGAGCACGCGCGGGTCCAGTCCTTCGTGGCACACCTGGTGCACGCCGTCGGTGATCGGCATGTCCACGCCGACCCGCGCGGCCAGCTCGCGGATCGACGAGCACGACTTCACGCCCTCGGCGACCTGGCCGTGCGCGGCCTCCTGCGCCTGCGCGAGCGAGTCGCCACGCCCCAACCGCTCCCCGAACGACCGGTTGCGCGACAGCGGCGACGCGCACGTGGCCACCAGGTCGCCCAGCCCGGCCAACCCGGCGAACGTCAGCGGGTCCGCGCCCAGCGCCGCGCCCAGCCGGGCGGTCTCGGCCAGGCCGCGGGTGATGATCGACGCCATCGTGTTGTCGCCGAACCCCAGGCCCGCCGCCATGCCGCAGGCCAGCGCGATGACGTTCTTGCACGCGCCGCCCAGCTCGCAGCCCACCACGTCCACGTTGGTGTACGGCCGGAAGTAGGAGTTGGAGCAGGCGTGCTGGAGGTCCACCGCGCGGTCGTGGTCGGTGCACGCGATGACCGTCGCGGTCGGCTGCTCGGCCGCGATCTCCTTGGCCAGGTTCGGCCCGGACACGACCGCGACCTGGTCCTCCGGCACGCCGGCGACCTCGCGGACCACCTCGCTCATCCGCTTGAGCGTGCCCAGCTCGACGCCCTTGGCGAGGCTCACCAGCGTCGCGCCCGCGGGCAGCCAGGGCCGCCAGCGGGTCAGGTTCTCCCGCAGCGTCTGGCTCGGCACCGCCAGCACCACGGCCTGCGCCCCCGCCAGCGCCGCGCGGGCGTCGGAGGTGGCGGTCAGGTTGGCGGGCAGCGTCACGCCCGGCAGGTAGTCGGCGTTGACCCGGTCCGCCGAGATGGCGTCGGCCACGTCGGCGCGCCGCGCCCACAGCACCACGTCCGTGCCGGAGTCGGCGAGCACCTTGGCGAAGGCGGTGCCCCACGACCCGGCGCCCAGCACCGCGACCCGGTCCACGTCAGGACTTCTTGGTGTAGAAGCCGGCGGGGGCCTGCTCCTCGCGGATCTCCGCGAGCAGGTCCTTCACCTCGTTCATCAGCACGTCGGTCACCTCGCGCAGCAGCGCCAGGTTCTGCGGCCGGCCGCGGTAGGCCGACAGGTCCACCGGCGGGCCGACCTTCGTCACCACGGTCTTGCGCGGGAACGGCCGGAACTTCCTGCGGTAGTGGTCGTAGACGTCGCGGGTGCCCCAGCGGGCGACCGGCAGGACCGGCACGTCGTGCTCCAGGGCGAGCCGGGCCACGCCGGTGCGGGAGGCCATCGGCCAGCCGTCCGGGTCGCGGGTGATGGTGCCCTCCGGGTAGATGACCACGACCAGGCCCTGCTCCAGCGCCTCGTGCGCGGCGCGCAGGCTCTCCTGGGCGTCGGCCGTGCCGCGGTAGACCGGGATCTGCCGGGCGCCCTTGATGACGGCGCCGACCACCGGGACGTTCCACAGGCTGTGCTTGGCGAGGAAGTGCGGCACGCGGCCTTGCTTGTGCGTGAAGACGGCGTCGTAGACGGGGTCCAGGTGCGACACGTGGTTCATCACGATGAGCGCCCCGCCCGTCTTGGGCACCCGCTCCGCGCCTTCGTTGCGCCGCCGCGCCAACAGCGCGGTGGCGGGGTAGAAGACCGTCGCGGCGAGCCCGATCCAGAAGCCGCCCTTCTCCTTGGCCACGTGCACTCCCTCTTCGTCGTGGACCTGGAGTCTTCCCCACGTCGCCGGGGGCGACAACGAGCCCCTGGCCAGGTCCAGCCGGCATCCGGGAGTATGGCGGGGTGCGAGCCGACGTCGACCTGGTGGTGCCGGTCAAGGCGCTGGACCGGGCGAAGTCGCGGCTGGTGGACGCCCGGCTGGACCGGCCGGCGCTGGCCCTGGCGTTCGCGCTGGACACGATCGCGGCGGCGCTGCCCGCCGTGCGGGGTGTGCTGGCCGTCACGTCGGACCCGGCCGTGGTGGCGGAACTGCGGGCGCTGGGCGTCGAGTCCGCGGCCGGGCCGGAGGGGTTGAACGAGTCGCTGCGGTTCGGGTTCGGGGTGCTGCGGTCGCGGGATCCGGCGTCGGTGGTGGGCGCGCTGCAGGCGGACCTGCCGGCGTTGCGCACGGCGGACCTGGCCGCGGCGCTCGCCGCGGCGCGCGGCCGCGCGTTCTGCCCGGACCGCCAGGGGACGGGGACGACGCTGCTGCTGTCCGCCCCCGGCGGCGAGCTGGACCCGGCGTTCGGCGTCGGGTCCGCGGCGGCTCACGCGGCGTCGGGCGCCATGCCCCTCCTCGGCCCGTGGCCGTCGTTGCGACACGACGTCGACACGGCCGAGGATCTGCGCCTGGCCGCGGAGCTGGGCCTGGGCCCGCGCACCGCGGCCACCGCCGCGCCGGTCGGCCGCTGACCCGTCACGCCAGCGACGGGGTCAGCAGCACGGCTGCCCCGGCGTGCAGCGGCCCACGAGCATCGGGCACGCGGCGCCGTAGTCGGGGTCCGGGGCGAGCGGCAGGCGCTTGCGCGGGGTCTCGGCCGGCCGCGCGGTCGTGGACACCGGGGTCGTCTTCAGCGTGACGTTGGTGTGCGACGCCTGCGCCTCGTACGCGTCGGTGGTGAGCTTCAACACCTCCACCCCGCGGGCCATGTCGGCCAGGAACACCCGCCCGCGGTGCCAGTACGGCGCGAACGAGACCGCGCCCTCGGGCCGCCAGTAGGCCACCTGGATCGGGTTGGCCGGGTCCGAGATGTCCAGGAACCGCGTCCCCTGCTCGTACCAGGAGTACGCCACGATCCGCTCGTGCACGTCGAAGTAGTGCGCGGAGCAGAACGTGTCGGGACCGGGGAGCGTGCCCTCCTGGTCGTCGGGCGTCCACACGCCGACCGTCCTGAGGTGGAACGGCCGCTCCGGCGTGGCCCGCCACGACTCGCCGCCGGTCGAGCCCGTCAGCGACGAGATGACGAACCGGCCCTGGTCGCGGCACGTCGCCGACCCGAACGCCTCCTCGGTGTGCAGCAGCAGGCTGCCCGCCGGGTGCTCGGCCGACGGCCGGGGACCGTCCTTCAGCGTCCGCCCGACCGGTCGGAACGAGTTGTGCGAGAACGACGTCGGCATGTCCAGCTTCGGCGCCGCGCCGCCCGCGTACGGGACCGGGTCGTACGCCGTCGCCTCGCGCACCCGCCCGGTCAACGGATCGCGGTGCCGGCCGCTGGTGTGGTAGCCGCGCGTCCCGCCCGTGCCCGCCACCCAGGCGACGCCCGCCGCGTCCACCTGGACGTCGTGCGTCATGTGCGTCTCGCCCTGGTTGCGGTTGAGGTCCACGTAGGTGGGCAGCGTCTTCGGGTGGCGCGGGTCCCGGATGTCGGTCACGAACACCTTGCCGGACCGCCGGTAGGTGTCCGGGTCGCTGGACGGCGTGCCGTCGTAGCCGGTCGTCCACAGGTACGTGCAGTCGTTGACGCACGAGGTGATGTGCCCGGTGCCCATCGGCGCGAAGCTGAGCAGCTCCAGCCGCGCCGGGTCCGCCGCGGACACGAAGTAGACGCCGGTCGGCCGCTCGTTGCCGGGCTGCCGGCCGAACGCGCTGCGCTCCCGCGCCAGGAACACCAGCTTGCGCCGCGCGTCGACGGTGACGTCCTCGTTCTCCCAGAACCGCTGCTCCGGGTCGTCGCCCGGCAGCGCCAGCTCCTGCTTGGTGAGGTGGTCCAGGAGCTTCGGCCGGTCGAGGTCGGTCACGTCGTAGGTCTTCAGCCCGAACGTGCCGCTGAGGAACATCACGTCGCGGTCGCGGTACTGGAGGAAGTTGAGGGAGACCGCGCCCTCGGTCTCGGGTATCGCCGCGCGCAGCTCGACGTTCTTCGCCGCCGCCCGCAGACCCGTGTCCGCGTCCGCCGCCGTCGGGAGCGCCTGGGCCGCCGCCGCGCCCTGGCCGGTGAGCGCACCGGTGAGACCGAGCAGCAC
Organism: Actinosynnema sp. NPDC004786; assembly: GCF_053601135.1. Classification (NCBI taxonomy): domain Bacteria; kingdom Bacillati; phylum Actinomycetota; class Actinomycetes; order Pseudonocardiales; family Pseudonocardiaceae; genus Actinosynnema; species Actinosynnema sp. NPDC004786. Next base: position 12,810 of record NZ_JBSGBG010000018.1, read on the forward strand.
CGCGGTCAGCACCCCTGCCACAACCCTCATGCCCCACTCCTCCCGGTAATCGGTCCCCTCCGGAGCGTGGCAGCCGCGTCGGAGCGCCCACCACCCGCCGATCGGCTAGCTTTGGCACGTGACCGAGCAGGCGACGGTGAGCGCGCATCACCCGGACGGCTCAGCGACCGTGCTGCGCGACGACGGGGTGCTGGTGGACGTGCCCGCCGGCGCGGTCGCCGAGGGCGGCTGGCGCGTGCTGCGCCCCGGCCAGCGGGTCACGCTCGTGCGGGACGCCGCCGGCGACGTGCGGGGCGTGCTCCGGCCGGTGTGACCGGGAGTTCACTTCGTCGTCGACTCCGATCGGCGCACAGCCGCCTGTTCTGGGGAAGAATGCTGTTCGTGAGCACGGACAACTCTCCCGACCAGCCCGCGCCCAAGCGCCGGACGAGGACGCCGCGGGCCACCCCCGCCGCGAGCAGCCCCCGCCGCCGTCCGCGCCCGGCGGTCCGCCGCAGCAGCGGCGCCCGTGCGGGCACGACGCCGGTCCAGCAACCGGCGGAGGCCGCGTCCCGGTCGTTCCCGAGCTCACCGCCCGCCGTCACGGCCACCGAGGCGCAGGCCGACCTGCCCGACGACCGGTACTTCAACCGGGAGCTGTCCTGGTTGGACTTCAACGCCCGGGTGCTCGCGCTGGCCGAGGACGCCTCCCAGCCGCTGCTGGAGCGGGCGAAGTTCCTGGCCATCTTCGCGTCGAACCTGGACGAGTTCTACATGGTGCGCGTGGCGGGGCTGAAGCGCCGCGACGAGACCGGCCTGTCGGTGCGCAGCGCGGACGGCCTGACCCCGCGCGAGCAGTTGTCCAGCATCTCCAAGCGGACCCAGGAGCTGGTCGAGCAGCACGCTAGGGCGTTCCTCGACCACGTCCAGCCGGAGCTGGAGAAGCACGCCATCAGCATCGTCACCTGGGCGCAGCTCACCGACTTCGAGAAGCTGCGGCTGTCCAACTACTTCACCGACCAGGTGTTCCCGGTGCTCACGCCGCTGGCCGTGGACGCCGCGCACCCGTTCCCCTACATCTCCGGCCTGTCGCTGAACCTCGCCGTGACGGTGCGCGACCCGGAGGGCGGCGCGGAGCGGTTCGCCCGCATCAAGGTGCCGGACAACGTGCCGCGCCTGGTGCGCGTGGAGAGCGACCGGACCAGCCCGACGGCGACGTTCCTGCCGTTGGAGGAGCTGATCACCGCCCACATGAGCGAGCTGTTCGCGGGCATGCAGGTGATCGAGTGCCACGCGTTCCGGGTGACCCGCAACGCCGACCTGGAGGTCGAGGAGGACCAGGACGAGGACCTGCTCAAGTCGTTGGAGCGGGAGCTGGCGCGCCGCCGGTTCGGGCCGCCGGTGCGGCTGGAGATCGCCGACGACATGACCGAGGACATGCTGGAGCGGCTGCTGCGGGAGCTGGAGGTGGACCCGCACGACGTCGTCCAGGTGCCCGGCCTGCTGGACCTGTCGTGCCTGTGGCAGCTCTACAGCGTGGACCGCAAGCAGCTCAAGGACGCGCCGTTCGTGCCCGCCACGCACTCGGCGTTCGGCGAGCGGGAGACGCCGAAGAGCATCTTCGCCACGCTGCGCGAGGGCGACGTGCTGGTGCACCACCCGTACGACTCGTTCTCCACGTCCGTGCAGCGGTTCATCGAGCAGGCGGCGGCCGACCCGCGGGTGCTGGCCATCAAGCAGACGCTGTACCGCACGTCCGGCGACTCGCCGATCGTGGACGCGCTGATCGACGCGGCGGAGGCGGGCAAGCAGGTCGTGGCGCTGGTCGAGATCAAGGCCCGGTTCGACGAGCAGGCCAACATCAAGTGGGCGCGGGCGCTGGAGAAGGCCGGCGTGCACGTCGTCTACGGCCTGATGGGGCTCAAGACGCACTGCAAGACCGCTCTGGTGGTGCGGCAGGAGGGCTCGCGGATCCAGCGCTACTGCCACATCGGCACCGGCAACTACAACCCGAAGACGGCCCGGCTGTACGAGGACATCGGCATCCTCACCGCCGAGCCGACCATCGGCGCGGACCTCACCGACCTGTTCAACGTGCTGACCGGCTACGCCCGGCAGGACCACTACCGCAGCCTGCTCGTCGCGCCCTACGGCGTGCGGCGGGGGATCGTGGAGCGGATCGAGCGGGAGGTCGAGCACGCGCGGGCGGGCCGGCCCGCCGGGGTGCGCATCAAGGTCAACTCGCTGGTGGACGAGCAGGTCATCGACTCGCTGTACCGGGCGTCGCAGGCGGGCGTGCGGGTGGACGTGGTCGTGCGCGGCGTCTGCGCGTTGAAGCCGGGCATCAAGGGGCTGTCGGAGAACATCCACGTGCGGTCCATCCTGGGCCGGTTCCTGGAGCACTCGCGGGTGTTCCACTTCGTCGGCGCGGGTGAGCACTGGATCGGCAGCGCCGACATGATGCACCGCAACCTGGACCGCCGGGTGGAGGTGCAGGTGCGGGTGACCGACCCCAAGCTCACCGCCCAGCTCGACGAGATGATGGACTCGGCGCTGGAGCCGACCACGCGGTGCTGGGTGCTGCAGCCGGACGGCGAGTGGGAGGCGTCCCCGGCGGACGGCACCAGCGTGCGCGACCACCAGACCGAGATGCTGCGCAAGCACCGGGCGCTGGGGTGATCCGGGCGGCCGGCGCCGTGCTGTGGCGCGGCGATGCTTCCGTGGCGGTCGTGCACCGGCCGCGTTATGACGACTGGTCGCTGCCCAAGGGCAAGCTGGACCCCGGTGAGACGGTGCCCGCGGCGGCCGTGCGGGAGGTGCGGGAGGAGACCGGGTTCCACGCCGTGCTGGGGCGGTACCTGTGCCAGGTGTCGTACCGCGCGTTCGGCAAGCCGAAGGTCGTGGACTACTTCAGCGCGCGGGCCGGGTCGGGCGAGTTCGTGCCGAACGACGAGGTGGACGAGCTGCGGTGGCTGCCGGTGGCCGAGGCGGCCGCGCTGGTGACGGCGGACACCGACCGCTCGGTGCTGGAGGCGTTCGCGGCGGAGCCCGCGGACCTGGCGACGGTGTTGCTGGTGCGGCACGCGAAGGCGGGCAAGCGGGACAACTGGCCCGGTGACGACGACCTGCGGCCGTTGAGCTCGGCGGGGTGGCGGCAGGCGGCGGGGTTGCGGTCGATGCTGCCGCTGTGGGGGCCGGCACGCGTGCACTCCGCGCCGCGGGTGCGGTGCGTGGAGACCGTCCAGGGGGTGGCGGACGACCTCGGCGTGGGCGTGCTGCTGGAGCCGCGGTTGTCCGAGGAGGGGTACTGGCCGGACCGCGAGGCGGGGCTGGTGCGGCTGCTGGAGATCGCGGACGGCGTGGGGACGCCGGTAGTGTCCAGCCAGGGCGGCGTGATCCCGGACATCGTGTCCACCCTCGCCGACCTGGGCGGCCTGTCGCTGGAGGGGACGCCGTGCAAGAAGGGCAGCACGTGGCTGCTGGCGTTCCGCCGCCCGGGGCCGGGGTGGTCCACTTCGGACTCGCACACCTCGTGGCCGAAGCTCGTCTCGGCCCACTACTTCCCCACCGCGCTGCCCAAGCCGACGACCTGAGCCGCGACCGGCGCTGCGCCACCGGTGCGACCCGACTGGGCCGGTCGGGTCACGCCGCCGTCCGTCCGGGCACGGCGAGTTGTCCACAGCCACCGCCGACTACGCCGAATTCGTCAGACCGTGCCGGCAGGATGAAAACAGGGGACCCCCTGGCGGGGACCCTTGCGCAGCATCGCCGCCTTCGGGCACGAGAGGTTGTTTCGGACCTCCGCACGTGAGGTCCGCAGTCTCGGAGTGGCGGGATCGCCGTGGCCCGAGTACACAACGCCGGCTCGAACCCGGCAACTCGCGCGGGCCGAGCGTTGAACTCACGGGTCCCGAACGTAGGACTCACGGGTCCTGAACGTAGGACTCACGCGACCTGAGCGTAGGACTCACGCGTTCTGGAGGTAGGACTCACGCGTTCTGAGCGTAGGACACGCGCGTTCTGGAGGTAGGACACGCGCGTTCTGAGCGTAGGACTCACGCGTTCTGGAGGTAGGACACGCGCGTTCTGAGCGTAGGACACGCGCGTTCTGGAGGTAGGACACGCGCGTTGGGGAGGTAGGGCGCGGGTGAAGCGCTCAGGGCCCGGTGCGCGTCCGCACCGGGCCCTGAGCGGGTGTTGCAGCCTGGCCGGTGATCAACCGGCCGGGGTTCACTTCTTCTTGGCCGGGGCCTTCTTCGCCGCCGCGGGCTTCGCCGCCGCGGACGTCGTGGCCTTCGCCGCGGCGGCCGTGGTGGCCTTCGCCGTCGTGGCCTTCGGCGTGGTCGCCTTCTTCGCCGCCGCGGGCTTCGCCGCGGTCGCCTTGGCCGCGGTCGACTTCGCGGCGGTGGCCTTGGTCGCGGCGCTCTTGGCGGGCGCGGCCTTGGTGGCGGTGGCGGCGGGCTTCGCGGCCGCGGCGGTCCGGCGGGTCGCCGGGGCCTTGGTGGCTGCCGCGGCGGCGCGCGTCGCGGTACCGGTGCTGCGCGTGGCACGCGCAGTCGTGGTGCGCGCGGTGGTGCCGCGGGTCGCCGGCGCCTTCGTCCCGGCGGCCGGCTTCGCCGCCGCGGCCGCGGCGGGCTTGGCGGCCGTGACGCGCGGCAGCTTCTTCGTGCCGCTGATGACGTCCTTGAACGTCGAACCCGCGCGGAACGCGGGAACGTTGGTCTTCTTGACCTTCACGGTCTCACCGGTGCGCGGGTTGCGAGCGGTGCGGGCCGCACGGGCACGCTTCTCGAAGACACCGAAGCCGGTGATGTTGACCTTCTCGCCCTTGTGGACGCTGCGGACGATGACGTCGACGATGCCGTCGACGGCGGCAGCGGCGTTCTTCTTGTCGCCAAGGCGCTCGGCGAGCGCCTCGATGAGCTGGGCCTTGTTCACCTTCAGTCCCTCCCAGGACGCTCACGGCCCTAGTCGGGCCGACTGATTGCCCACGGTAAGCCCATATGCGGGGAAATACCAATCGCCACGCCAGATTTTCCGTTGTGGCGTGGGCAATTACGACCTGTCGAGGGAACCCCGGCGGCCCCGGGAGGCGGCGAAGGGGGTCGGATTCCCGCTGTTCGGAGGGGAATCCGACCCCCTTCGGAGTCACCTCGCGGGCAGCGGATCGGTCGTCGGCAACCAACCCTGCCTGCGCTGCTCGAACTCGGCGATGTCATCGGCGTGCCGCAGGGTCAGGGCGATGTCGTCCAATCCCTCCAGCAGCCGCCAGCGGGTGTACTCGTCGATGGTGAAGGGCGCGGTGAAGTCCTTCGCCACAACCGTGTTCGCGGTGAGGTCGACGGTCACCTCGGTGCCCGGCTCGTTCTCCAGGAGCTTCCACAGCAATTCGACATCGGACTGCTCGCACTGGGCCGCCACGAGCCCCTGCTTGCCGGCGTTGCCCCGGAAGATGTCGGCGAACCGGGAGGAGATGACCACCCGGAAGCCGTAATCCATGAGCGCCCAGACGGCGTGCTCGCGGGACGACCCCGTGCCGAAGTCGGGCCCGGCGACCAGCACGCTGCCGGCCCGGAACGGTTCCTGGTTGAGCACGAACTGCTCGTCGCCGCGCCAGGCGGCGAACAGGCCGTCCTCGAAGCCCGTGCGGGTCACGCGCTTGAGGTAGACGGCCGGGATGATCTGGTCGGTGTCCACGTTGGACCTGCGCAGCGGAACGCCGACCCCGGTGTGCGTGGTGAACGCTTCCATGTTCGTAGAACTCCCTCAGACCAGGTCGGCGGGCGACGACAGGGTGCCCCGCACGGCGGTGGCGGCGGCCACGAGTGGCGAAACCAGGTGGGTGCGGCCACCCTTGCCCTGCCTGCCCTCGAAGTTTCGGTTGGAGGTCGACGCGCTGCGCTCGCCCGGCTTGAGCTGGTCCGGGTTCATGCCCAGGCACATGGAGCACCCGGCCTGGCGCCACTCCGCGCCCGCCGCCAGGAACACCTCGTGCAGCCCCTCGGACTCGGCCTGCGCGCGCACCCGCATGGAGCCGGGCACGACGAGCATCCGGACGCCGTCGGCCACCTTGTGGCCGCGCAGGACGTCCGCGGCGGCCCTCAGGTCCTCGATGCGGCCGTTGGTGCACGAGCCGAGGAACACGGTGTCGACGTGGATGTCGCGCAGCGGGGTGCCCGGCTCCAGCCCCATGTAGGCCAGCGCCTTCTCGGCGGCCACGCGCTCGTTCTCGTCGACGATGGTCTCCGGGTCGGGCACCGCGGCGCCCAGCGGCAGGCCCTGGCCCGGGTTGGTGCCCCAGGTGACGAACGGGGTCAGCTCGTCGGCGTCGAGGCGGACCTCGGCGTCGAACTCGGCGTCGTCGTCGGTGCGCAGGGTCTTCCAGTACTCGACGGCCGCGTCCCAGTCCGCGCCGGACGGGGCGTGCGGGCGGCCCTTGATGTAGTCGAAGGTGGTCTGGTCCGGCGCGATCATGCCCGCGCGGGCCCCCGCCTCGATCGACATGTTGCACACGGTCATGCGGGCTTCCATGGACAGCGCCTCGATCGCGCTGCCCCGGTACTCCAGGACGTAGCCCTGGCCGCCGCCGGTGCCGATCTTCGCGATCACCGCGAGGATGATGTCCTTCGCCGTGACGCCGGGCTTCAGCTCGCCGTCCACGGTGATGGCCATGGTCTTGAACGGCCGCAGGGGCAGCGTCTGGGTGGCCATCACGTGCTCCACCTCCGACGTGCCGATGCCGAACGCCAGCGCGCCGAACGCGCCGTGCGTGGACGTGTGGCTGTCACCGCAGACCACGGTCATGCCCGGCTGGGTCAGGCCCAGCTGCGGTCCCACGACGTGCACGATGCCCTGCTCCGCGTCGCCCATCGGGTGCAGCCGCACGCCGAACTCGGCGCAGTTCTTGCGCAACGTCTCCACCTGCGTGCGCGAGACCGGGTCGGCGATGGGCAGCTCGATGTCGACCGTCGGGACGTTGTGGTCCTCGGTGGCGATGGTGAGGTCCGGTCGGCGGATCCGGCGACCCGCCAGGCGCAGGCCGTCGAACGCCTGCGGGCTGGTCACTTCGTGCAGCAGGTGGAGGTCGATGTAGAGCAGGTCCGGCTCCGCGCCACTGCCGTGGCGCACGACGTGTGCTTCCCACACCTTCTCCGCGAGCGTGCGGCTCATCGCAACTCTCCCAAGATCTGGACAGTCGATAGATCTGGACTTCCCAGACAGTGGGAAGTTAGTATCGGCTTGTGGGACAGCATAGCGGGATCGGCGTGTTGGACAAGGCAGTGGCTGTCTTGAACGCCGTCGCAAAGGATCCGTGTGGGCTCGCCGAGTTGTGCAACCGGACGGGCTTGCCGAGGGCTACCGCGCACCGGTTGGCGGTCGGGCTCGAGGTGCACCGGTTGCTGCGACGGGGTTCCGACGGCCGGTGGCGCCCCGGCGCGGCGCTGGCGGAGCTGGCGGGCGGGGCCACCGACCCGTTGCTCGACGCGGCGTCCTCGGTGCTGCCGAGGTTGCGCGACATCACGGGCGAGAGCGTCCAGTTGTACCGGCGCGACGGGATGCAGCGGATCTGCGTCTCCTCCGCGGAACCGCCGAGTGGTTTGCGCGACACCGTGCCGATCGGCGCGCGATTGCCGATGACGGCCGGCTCGGGCGCGAAAGTGCTCGCGGCGTGGGCGGATCCCGGAACCCAGCGTTCCGTTCTCGCCGACGCGGTTTACGGCGAGCGCACATTGTTGGAAGTGCGCCGCCGCGGTTGGGCGCAGTCCGTGGCGGAACGGGAACCGGGTGTCGCTTCCGTTTCCGCGCCGGTTCGCGACAGCACGGGCTCGGTCGTCGCCGCGGTCTCCGTTTCGGGCCCGATCGACCGCATGGGCCGCCGTCCGGGCGCGCGCTGGGCCGCCGACCTCCTGGCCGCCGCCGAAGCCCTCCAGTCGCGCCTCTGACCCCTCAGGCCCGGGCCGATCCGCACGCCGCAGTGCCCTCCGACCACGCCCCGACCAGCCTGACCAGCCCGCCCTCGCCCACCTCACCCCGGCGAGGGCGGGCTACCGGCATCTCACCCCACCTGCACCGTGACCAACGCAGGGGGCACCACCCACCGCCGGACTCCGTCCGGCCGGCCGGGGGCGCAGGGGGCGAAGCCCTCCTGCCCGGGGTCCGGGGGTCGGACCTCCGGTGTGAATGCGAAAGATCCCCGTTTCGCGTCAGCGAAACAGGGATCTCCCTGATCTGTAGCCCCGATGGGATTCGAACCCACGCTACCGCCTTGAGAGGGCGGCGTCCTAGGCCGCTAGACGACGGGGCCAGGAACTTTCTTATTCACTTTGCTGTCCTGCGGTGCTCGGCTAGTCTAGCACACTTATTTTCTAGCCTTGCAGCTGGGGTACCAGGACTCGAACCTAGACTAACTGAACCAGAATCAGTCGTGCTGCCAATTACACCATACCCCATTGGTTTCCCGGCCCGACTCCCCCGGTCTTGCTCGAGGGGGCCTCTCCGTTCCGCCGGGAGGAATACTAGACCACGGGCCCGGCGGAACGGAAATCGGGGTCACGCCGAGGCGGTCGACAGCTCGCAGACGAGGAGTTCCGGCAGCTCAGCGAGGCTGCTGATGCTGGAGATGCCGGCGGGCAGCGCCCCCTCGCGCGGGCCCTGGCGGTTCAGCCACACGCCCTTCATGCCGGCGTCCCGGGCGCCGATGGCGTCGGCGTGCAGGCGGTCGCCGATGTGCACCGTGTCACTCAGCTCCACGCCCAGGTCGGCACAGGCGGTGTCGAAGATCACCCGGTCCGGTTTCGCGGCGCCGACCTCGCCCGCGATGAGGACCGTGTCGAAGTACTGGGCCAGCCCGAGGGAGGCGATCTTCACCCGTTGGTGCCGCCCCGAGGCGTTGCTCACGGCCGCCATGGGCAGACCGGTCGCGCGCAGCCACTCCAGGCACGGCACGACGTCGGGGAACAGCCGCCAGCCGGACGCCAGGACCTCCTGCCGGTGCAGTTCCCGGCGGGTCGCCTCCTCCTGGTCCAACTCCTCGCCCAGGGCCGCGAAGAACGCGCGGGTCCGGATGTTCCGCATCGTCTCGTACTCGAGCTCGCCGGCGAGGAGGCGTTCGCAGTGCTCGTCAGTGATGCGCTGCCACAGCGGCCAGGCGTCGGCGTTGCCGACCATCGCGGCCAAGGCGGCCCGGGACGAGGTGCTGTAGTCGACCAGGGTGTCGTCGACGTCGAGGCACACGGCCCGGATCTCGCCGGTTCTCCGAGGGGTGAAAGTCGGGGCTGCGGTTGTCACCCCGTGAGGCTAGGTGCGCTCACCCCTCGTCCGACTCGACCAGAGAGGTGATATCTGGCGATTCTTGCACGGTCAAGCACCCCTGAACCGCCCGAACGACGGAGTCAGATTGCCCCGAGCGCGCGGCGCAATCGCCCGATCGAGCGACTCCGGCCCAGTAGTTCCATGGATTCGTACAGTGGCGGCGAGACGGTACGGCCCGTCACGGCGACCCGCACCGGCGCGTACGCCTGGCGCGGTTTGAGGCCCAATCCGTCCACAAGGGACGCCTTCAGCGCCTCCTCGACGGCGGCGGCCGTCCACTCGGGAAGCGGCTCCAGGGCGGCGACGGCCGCCTCCAGCACGGGTCGGGCGCCCTCGCCCAGCGCCTTGGCCGCGGCGTCCTCCTCGGGCGCGAAGTCCTCCTCCGCGACGAACAGGAACCGCACCATCCCGGACGCTTCGGACAACACGACCAGCCGCTCCTGCACGAGCGGCGCGACGCCCGCCAGCAGCGCCACCTGCTCCCCGCTCGGCTCGGGCGGCAGCACGCCGTCCTTGACCAGGTGCGGCAGCACGCGGCTGACGAACTCCTCGACCGGCAGCGCGCGCAGGTGCGTGGCGTTGATCGCCTCGGCCTTCCTGAGGTCGAAGCGGGCCGGGTTGGCGCTCACCTTCTCCAGCTCGAACGCCTCGACCAGCTCGGCGACCGAGAAGACGTCGCGGTCGTCGGCGATCGACCAGCCGAGCAGGGCGAGGTAGTTCAGCAGGCCCTCGGGCAGGAAGCCGCGGTCGCGGTAGAGGAACAGGTTCGACTGCGGGTCGCGCTTGGAGAGCTTCTTGTTGCCCTCGCCCACCACGTACGGCAGGTGGCCGAACCGGGGCGTGGACGTGGTGACGCCGATCCGGGTCAACGCGCGGTACAGCGCGATCTGGCGCGGGGTGGACGGGAGCAGGTCCTCGCCGCGCAGCACGTGCGTGATGCCCATGAGGGCGTCGTCCACGGGGTTCACGAACGGGTACAGCGGGTCGCCGTTGGCGCGCACGAGCACCGGGTCGGGCGTGCTGCCCGCCTTGAACGTGATCTCGCCGCGCACCAGGTCCACCCACGTGATGTCCTCGTCGGGCATCCTCAGGCGCAGCACCGGCTCGCGGCCCTCGGCGCGCAACGCGGCCTTCCGCTCCTCGGTGAGGTCGCGGTCGTGGCCGTCGTAGCCGAGCTTGGGGTCCTGCCCGGCGGCCTTGCGGCGCGCCTCGATCTCCTCGGCCGTGGAGAACGACTCGTACAGCTCGCCCGCCTCGAACAGGCGCTTGGCGATGTCGTCGTAGATGTCGCGCCGTTGGCTCTGCCGGTACGGCGCGTGCGGCCCGCCGACCTCGGGGCCCTCGTCCCAGTCCAGGCCGAGCCAGCGCATGGCCTCCAGCAGCGAGAGGTACGACTCCTCCGAGTCGCGGGCCGCGTCGGTGTCCTCGATCCGGAACACCACCGCGCCGCCGGTGTGGCGGGCGTACGCCCAGTTGAACAGGGCGGTGCGGATGAGCCCGACGTGGGGCGTCCCGGTCGGCGACGGGCTGAAGCGGACGCGGACCCCGGAAGTTGCTCCTGATGCGCTCATGACCCGTTCAGAGTATCGGGCTTGACCGGCGTCGCGCCCGGGCGCATCCTGAACTTATTCAACTGGTGTTGAAAACAGGAGGGGTGGGTCATGGAGAGGACGGGCGTCGTGGTCGTGGGGGGCGGCCCGGCCGGCATGGTGGCCGGGTTGGTGCTGGCCAGGGCCGGTGTCGAGGTGACCGTGCTGGAGAAGCACGGCGACTTCCTGCGGGACTTCCGGGGTGACACGGTGCACGCGTCGACGCTGACGCTGCTGGACGAGCTGGGGCTCGGGCCGTCGTTCGCGGAGGTGCCGCACCAGCTGGTGGACCGGGTGCAGATCCTGCTCGACAGCGGGCCGCAGCCGGTGGCGGACCTGTCCCGCCTGCCGGGGCGGCACAAGCACATCGCGATGGTGCCGCAGTGGGACTTCCTGGACCTGCTGGCCGACGCGGGCAAGCGGGAGCCGACGTTCGAGCTGCGGATGAACACCGAGTTCACCGGGCTGCTCCGGGAGGGCGGCAGGGTGACGGGCGTCCGCTACCGCACGGCCGACGGCGGGACCGGCGAGCTGGCGGCCGACCTCGTCATCGCGGCCGACGGACGTCGTTCGCTGGTGCGGGAGCAGGCAGGGCTGCCGGTGCGGGCGTTCGGCGTGCCGATGGACGTCTGGTGGTTCCGGCTGCCGCGCCACGAGGGCGAGCTGACCGGCGCGACCGGCCGGTTCGGGTCGAGCGACGGGCTGGTGCTGATCAACCGCGGCGACTACTTCCAGTGCGCGTACCTGATCCGCAAGGGCACCGACGAGCTGCTGCGGTCGGAGGGGGTGGTCGCGTTCCGGCGGCGGATGGCGCGGCTCGTGCCGTGGCTGGCGGAGCGGCTGGAGACGATCTCCTCGCTGGACGACGTGAAGCTGCTGGACGTCAAGCTCGACCGGTTGCGGCGCTGGCACCTCGACGGCCTGCTGTGCATCGGCGACGCGGCGCACGCCATGTCGCCCATCGGCGGCGTGGGCATCAACCTGGCCGTGCAGGACGCCGTGGCCGCCGCGGCGCTGGTGGCCGGGCCGCTGCGGCGCGGCGAGCTGACCACGGAGGTGCTGGCCAGGGTGCGGCGCCGGCGGTGGCTGCCGACCGCGGTGACGCAGGCCGTCCAGCGGCGGGTGCAGGACTCGTTCCTCAAGCCGACGCTGGCGGGCACGTCCGGCGTGGCGCGGGGGCGGGTGCCGCTGCCGATCCGGCTGATGCGGCGGTTCCCCCGGCTGCAGGTCGTGCCCGCCTACCTGGTGGCGATCGGGCTGCGGCCGGAGCACGCGCCGGAGTTCGCCCGGCGCGCGCCCGAGCGCATCGAACGCGCCTGACGGGTCAGCGGTTCGCGACCGTGTTCGTCAGCGTGCCCAGGCCCTCGACGGTCACCGAGACGGTCTGCCCGGCGGTCAGCGGGCCGACGCCCGCCGGGGTGCCGGTGAGGATCACGTCCAGCGGCCGCAGGGTCATCACCGAGGAGATGTACTCGATCAGCTCGGGGATGCCGTGCACGAGCAGCGAGGTCCGCGAGTCCTGCTTGACCTCGCCGTCCACCTCGGTGCGGATGGCCACGTCGGAGGCGTCGAACTCGGTCTCGACCCACGGCCCGAGCGGGCAGAACGTGTCGAAGCCCTTGGACCGCGTCCACTGCCCGTCGGCCTGCTGCAGGTCACGGGCGGTGACGTCGTTCGCGATCGTGTAGCCGAGGATCGACTGCCGGGCGCGGGCGGCGGGGATGTCGCGGCCGCCGACGCCGACGACGACCGCCAGCTCGCCCTCGAAGTCCACCCGCTGGGACACGGCGGGCAGCTTGATGTCCGCGTTCGGCCCGATCACCGCGGTGTTGGGCTTGAGGAAGATCAGCGGCTCGGCGGGCACCTCGTTGCCCAGCTCGGCGGCGTGGTCGGCGTAGTTGCGGCCGACGGCGACGATCTTGGGCGGCAGGAACGGCGCGAGCAGGCGGACGTCGGCCAGCGGCCAGCGGCGGCCGGTGAACGTCGGGTTGGCGAAGGGGTCGTCGGCGATCTCGACGGCGGTCAGGTCGTCGCCGTCGCCTTCGATCGCGGCGAAGGCGAGGCCGTCGGGTTGGGCGATACGGGCAATGCGCACGGAGTTCACCCTAACCGGCGGCTTGCGCCCGCACCGCGCGTGCCTAGCGTCGGGAGGATGCGAACCCTGCTGCTCGTCCTCACCCTGCTCGTCGCCACGGCCGCGCCGGCCGTGGCGACCACCGAACCGGCCGCGGCGGCGACCCCGCTGGAGGCCGGCACACTCCTCTCCACGTGGAACAACCCGCGGTGCGTCAACGGCTTCAACGTCCGCGGCCACCTCCTCGTGTCCCCGTCCTGCGGGGTGGTCGGCACCATCGTCCGCGGACCCGGCGGCGTGGACATCGGCCCGATCGTGGCCGTCCGGTCCGCCTACGCGGTCGTCCGGATCACCAACACCGACGCCTGGGTCCAGCGGCCGACCATCGCGGGCCGCGGCGTCGTCACCGGCTCGACCGAGACGCCGGTCGGCGGGGTGGTCTGCACGGTGGGCAGCACCATCGGTCTGCGGTGCGGCACCGTGCAGGCGAAGAACGTGACCGTGAACTACCCGACCGGGGTCATCCACGGGCTGACGCGCACGAACCTGTGCACCGAGCCCGGCGAGCACTGGTCACCGGTCTTCACCGGCTCCCAGGCCCAGGGGCACCTGCTGGGCGGCACCGGCAACTGCGCCACGGGCGGCTCGTCCTTCTTCACCCCGATCAACCACATCCTCGCCGCCGAGGGGTTCACGCTGGTGACGGGCTGACCCGCAGCGCCTTGTGCACCAGCGCGTCGCACAGGGCGAGCCAACTGGCCTCGACGATGTTGCCGTGCACGCCCACGGTGGTCCACTCGCGCTCGCCGTCGGTGGACTCCACGAGCACGCGGGTGACGGCGTCGGTGCCGTGCTGGTCGGTGAGGATGCGCACCTTGTAGTCGTTCAGCTGCACCGCGTCCAACCAGGACAGGTGCGGCAGGAGCGCCTTGCGCAACGCGGCGTCCAGCGCGTGCACCGGGCCGTTGCCCTCGGCGGTGGCGATGACCCGCTCGCCGGCGACGTGCACCTTCACCGTGGCCTCGGACACGATCGCGCCGTCCTGGTGGTGGTCGAGCACCACGCGGTAGGACTCCAGGGTGAACGGCGGCGCGCCGAGGTCGGCCACCTCCGCGCGGAGGAGCAGTTCCAGCGAGGCGTCGGCGGCCTCGAACGACCAGCCGCCCGCCTCCAGGTCCTTGACCTTGCGCACCACGTTGGTGAGGGCGTCGGGCCGGCGGGTCAGGTCGATCCCGAGCTCACGTCCCTTGAGCTCGAGACTGGCCCGACCCGCCATCTCGGTGACCAGCACCCGCATGTCGTTGCCGACGGTGTCCGGGTCGATGTGGTTGTACAGCTCCGGATCCACCTTGATCGCGCTCGCGTGCAGCCCCGCCTTGTGGGCGAAGGCCGACGACCCGACGTAGGCCTGGTGGGTGTCGGGTGCGATGTTCGCGATCTCGGCCAGCGCATGGGAGACCCGGGTCAGCTCGGCCAGCGATTCGGCGGGTAGCACCGGCAGGCCGAGCTTGGTCACGAGGTTCCCGACGACGGCGAACAGGTCCGCGTTGCCCGCCCGCTCGCCGTAGCCGTTGGCGGTGCACTGCACGTGGGTCGCCCCCGCCTGCACCGCGGCGATGGTGTTGGCCACCGCGCAGGACGTGTCGTCCTGGCAGTGGATGCCGACGCGGAAGCCCGTGCGGGCGATCACGTCGGCGACGGTCTCGGACAGGCCCAGCGGGAGCTGTCCGCCGTTGGTGTCGCACAGCACGACGACGTCCGCGCCACCCTCCACAGCGGACTCCAGCACGCGCAGCGCGGTGTCCGGGTCGAAGGCGAAGCCGTCGAAGAAGTGCTCGGCGTCGAGGAAGACCCGGCGGCCCTCGCCGACCAGGTGGGCGACGGTGTCGCGGACCATCGCGCAGTTCTCCGCCACGTCCGTGCGCAGGGCCCGCTCGATGTGCCGGCGGTCCGACTTGGCGACCAGCGTGACGACCGGCGTCTGCGCCTCCAGCAGGGCCCTGACCTGCGCGTCCTCGTGCACCTTGACGCCCGCTTTGCGGGTGGAGCCGAACGCGACGAGCTGCGCGTGCTTGAGCGTCAGCTCGCCCGCGGCGGCCCGCGCGAAGAACTCGGTGTCCTTCGGCATCGCGCCCGGCCAGCCACCCTCGATGAACCCCACGCCCAGCGAGTCGAGCAGCCGGGCGACGGCCAGCTTGTCGTTGACCGAGTAGGAGATGCCCTCGCGCTGGGCACCGTCCCGCAGGGTCGTGTCGAAGACGTGGAATGAATCGCCGAGGGGGGTCACGAGGAGGCTCCTGGAGTCTGGTGAAAACAAAAAGACCCCCCGCGGGATGCGAGAGGTCGGCGCGCCGGGTGCTTCGAGGCAGCACTTACCCGGCGCGCTGGGAAATAATGATCACGGTGTGGAGAGCCACGTGGCCGATGGTGCCACAACCCGTCCGCGGATACCAAGCCACGGACGGGTCATCCCACACTATGGGTGGAAGCTATCGGCCAAGAACCTCGCGAACGCCTCGATGGCGGCGGGGTTGCGCGGGCTCTCCACCAGTGCCGCGTAGGGCAGCGCGAAGTACCGCCGGTGCTTGATCGCGGGCACGTCGGCGAGCGGCGGGTAGGACTGGAGGAACGCCTGCTTCTCGTCCGGTGTGGTCGCCTCGCCGTCGGCGTAGTCGTTGATCAGCACCACGTCCGGCGCGCGGTCCACGACGGCCTCCCACCCGACCGTGGTCCAGCTGTCGTCCAGGTCGCCGAAGATGTTCTCGCCGCCCGCCCTGCCGATGATGTCGTGCGGCGCGGCGTTGCGGCCGGAGGTGAACGGCTGGTCGAGGCCGCTGTCGTAGAGGAACACCTTCGGGCGGACGCCCTCGACCAACCGCTCCGCGTTCGCCACCTGCTCGCGGTAGCCGGCGACGAGCCGCTCGGCGCGGTCCTCCACGCCGAAGATGCGGCCGAGGTTGCGCAGGTCGGTGTAGAGCGCGTCCAGCGGCGGCATGATGCCGCGCTGCCGGCCCACGCCGTTGCGGCACGCCTCGGTGAGCTGGTAGGTGGCGATGCCGAGGTCGCGCAGCGCGTCCGGGGTGAAGCCGGTCGACTCGGAGAAGCCGTAGTTCCAGCCCGCGAACACGAAGTCGGCCTTCGCGCCCTGGACGAGTTCCTTGGTGATCTGCTCGCCGAGGTGCGGCACGCGCTCGAAGTCCGCCTTCCAGGGCGACGACGCGACGTCGGCGGTGTGGCTGCGGCCGATCACGTACCCGGCCATCCGGTCGCCCAGGCCCAGCGCGAACATGAGTTCGGCGATGCCGGTGTCGTTGGTGACCACACGGGACGGTCGCGCGTACGAGACCTCCCGGCCGCAGTTGGTGACGGTGACCGCGTCGGCGGCCGCCGTCGGCGCGATGCGGGCGCCGCAGCCCGTGGTCAGGACCGCCAGGGCGAGCGCGACGAGCTTCTTCACCGGTTGACCTCCGTGTGTTCGAACAGCAGTTGCGGCACGCCGCTGGTGGGGTGGCGGACGACGTGGGCGCGCACGTGGAACACGTCGCGCAGCAGGTCCGGGGTGAGCACGTCCGCCGGCGTGCCGCTGCGCACCACCCGGCCGCGGTCGAGCACGTGCAGGCGGTCGCAGTGGGCGGCGGCGAGGTTCAGGTCGTGCAGCACCGCGAGGACGGTCACGCCCAGGCCCCGGACCAGCGACAGCACCGCGAGCTGGTGGTGGATGTCGAGGTGGTTGGTGGGCTCGTCGAGCACGAGCACGTCCGGTTCCTGGGCGAGCGCGCGGGCGATCAGGACGCGCTGGCGCTCGCCGCCGGACAGGCTCAGGAAGCCCCGGTCGGCGAGGTGCGCGGCGTCCACTCGGGACAGTGACTCGGCCACCACCTCCTCGTCCCGGCGCGGGGTGGTCCGGTGCGGCAGGCGTCCCATCGCGACGACCTCGGTGACGGTGAAGTCGAACTCGACGTGGCTGTCCTGGGTGAGCGCGGCGAGGTGCCGGGCGGTGTCGCGGACCTTGGTCGCGGCGACGTCCACGCCGCCCAGGCGGACCACTCCCCCGGACGGCGCGAGGGCCCGGTACACGCAGCGCAGCGTGGTCGACTTGCCGCTGCCGTTGGGGCCGACGATGCCGTGCACCTCGCGGTCGGGCGCGTGCAGGTCGATGCCGTGCAGGATGCCGTCGACGGCGAGCCGTTCGAGCCGGACGTCCATCAGCGACCGCCGAACACGTAGCCGCGGCGGCGCATCAGCAGGATGAAGCACGGCACGCCGAGCGCGGCGGTGATGACGCCCAGCGGCAGCTCCTCCGGCGCGGCGAGCAGGCGGGCGGCGACGTCCACCCAGATGAGGAAGCACGCGCCGGCCAGGGGCGCCACGGCGAGCACCCTGCGGTGGTCCGCGCCGACGACGAGGCGGACCACGTGCGGCAGCATGAGCCCGACGAAGCCGACCGCGCCGCTGACCGCGACGAGCACACCCGTCATCGCGGCCGTGACCAGGAACAACGCCTTGCGGGTCCGGGTGACGTCGATGCCGAGGGTGGTCGCGGTCTCGTCGCCGACGGACAGGGCGTTGAGGTGCCGGGCGCGGGTGCGGAGGTAGGCGACGCCGGCCAGCACGACGACGGCGGCGACCGGCAGGGACGTCCACGTGACGCCGCCGAGGCTGCCGAGCAGCCAGAACATCGCGGCCCGTGCCGCCTCGCCGCGGGGTGAGCGGAACACCAGCAGCATGGCGACGGCGGAGAAGCCGTAGGCCATCGCGGTGCCGGTGAGCACCAGGCGCAGCGGCGTGAGGCCGCGGCCCGCGACCACGTAGACCAGGGCCATCGCGGCCAGGGCGGCCAGGAACGCGGCGGTCGACAGCGCGTAGACGCCGAGCGAGGCGAACAGGCCCGTGGTGGCGACGGCGGTCGCGCCCACGCTCGCGCCGGAGGAGATGCCGAGCACGTACGGGTCGGCGAGGGCGTTGCGGACCATGGCCTGGATCGCCACGCCGACCGCGGCCAGGCCCGCGCCGACGACGGCGGCGAGCAGGACGCGGGGCAGGCGGATGTCCCAGACGATCCGGTAGGGGCCGGCCTCGGCGGCGTCGATCGTGCCGCCGGTGAGGGCGGCGGCGAGGAAGCGCAGGACGTCGCCGAAGGGGATGCCCACCGGGCCGAGCGCGACGCCGCACACGACCGAGGCGGCGAGGGCGGCGGCGAGGGCCAGGCACAGGCCCGCGGTGGGTGGGCGGCGCGGTGTGGCGCGGTCGGCCGAGCGCCGAGTGCTCGTGGAGGTCACCGGTCGCCTTCCGGACGGGTGGCCCGGAGAGGCCGCCCGCGCCCGCGCGTGGCAGGCCGGCGCACCCGTCCCGCAGACCACGGCAGGAGTGGAGCTTCTTCCCAC
Organism: Actinosynnema sp. NPDC004786; assembly: GCF_053601135.1. Classification (NCBI taxonomy): domain Bacteria; kingdom Bacillati; phylum Actinomycetota; class Actinomycetes; order Pseudonocardiales; family Pseudonocardiaceae; genus Actinosynnema; species Actinosynnema sp. NPDC004786. The sequence continues at coordinate 31,148 of NZ_JBSGBG010000018.1, forward strand.
CGCCCGCGGGTGATCGGGCTCGCCGAGCGTGCGCTCGGCCTACCGTTGCGGGTCAGCGCCGGACTTCGACCGGACTTCCCCCACGGGCGGCACCGGCGACCCTACGGCCCCAGGCACGCCCAGGGCCACCACGACCGCGCCGTGGTGGCCCTGATCACTCCGCGTGTGTCGAACACTCGCGTCCCGTGTGTCGAACGCTCAGGTATGCCGAATTCAACACTCAGGTCGAGCCGGCCAGGTCCTGAGCGTTGAACTCAGGGGTCCTGAAGGTTCGACACTCGGGTCCTGAGCGTTCGACACACGGGGCTTGGAGGTTCGACTCACGCGGTGCGGACGTTCGAGGAGACCAGGGCGGCCAGGCGGTCGCCCACGGCGTAGGTCGCGCCCGGCGACGAGTGGTCGCGGGTGGCCAGGTCGAACGCCACCGACGCCTCGATCCGCCGCGCCGCCTCCGACTCGCCCAGGTGGTCCAGCATCAGCGCCACCGACAGCACCGCGGCCGTCGGGTCCGCGATGCCCTGGCCCGCGATGTCCGGCGCGCTGCCGTGCACCGGCTCGAACATGCTCGGGTTGCGCCGCGTCACGTCGAGGTTGCCCGACGCCGCCAGCCCGATCCCGCCCGTCACGGCCGCGGCCAGGTCGGTCAGGATGTCGCCGAACAGGTTGTCGGTCACGATCACGTCGTACCGGCCCGGGTCGGTGACCAGGTGGATCGTCGCCGCGTCCACGTGCTGGTACGCCACCGTCACGTCCGGGTGCTGCAACGACACCTCTTCCACCACCCGCGACCACAACGACCCGGCGTGCGTGAGCACGTTGGTCTTGTGCACGAGCGTGAGGTGCTTGCGCGGCCGGTTCGCGGCCCGCGCGAACGCGTCGCGCACCACCCGCTCCACGCCGAACGACGTGTTGATCGACACCTCGGTCGCGATCTCGTGCGGCGTGTCCTTGCGCAGCAGGCCGCCGTTGCCCGCGTAGAGGCCCTCCGTGCCCTCCCGCACCACCACCATGTCGATCTCCGGCGGGTCGGCGATCGGGCTGCGCACGCCGGGGTAGAGCCGGGCCGGGCGCAGGTTCACGTGGTGGTCGAGCTCGAACCGGAGCCGCAGCAGCAGGCCGCGCTCCAGGATCCCGCTCGGCACCGACGGGTCGCCGACCGCCCCCAGCAGGATCGCGTCGTGCTGGCGGAGCTCGCCGAGCACGGACTCCGGCAGCAACTCACCTGTGGCGTGCCAGCGCGCCGCGCCGAGGTCGTAGCGGGTGATCTCAGCCGCTGGAACGACCTCACCGAGCACCTTCAGGGCCTCGGCGACGACCTCGGGCCCGATCCCGTCCCCTGGGATCACTGCGAGCCGCATCCACACACCTCCCAGGTATCAGTCCCATTGCACGGGACTAGTTTTCGTTGCGAAAGGCTACCGGTCCGAAGCGGTGAAACCGCACTCGGAACACCCCTCCGTGGCCATATCTCCCGGACTGCGGGACACCCGGACGGTTCAGTACCCCCAATCGGGTGTCACCCGATGCGCTTAAACGGCTCTGGCCGGCCGGGGCAGTCCCCGACCGGCCAGAGCGGGCAAGGCGTCAGTCCGCCGAGCGGTTGCCCGACTTGCCCTTGACCTTCACCACGTCCGCCTTGTCACCCGAGGCGTTGTGGTGGTGCAGCACCAGCAGGCTGTCCGCGCCGTCGGCGGCCAGCGCCGCGGCGTCGCGGTTGACCACCAGCGCGGTGCCCGGCCGCGCCTGGTAGGACAGCGCGGCGTCGCCGCCGCCCTGCACCCACAGGCCCGGCTTGAGCGGGTCGAACGAGAGCGCGTTCGGCAGCGAGTCGATGAGGCCGTTGGTCGCGCCCGGCGCGACGTAGAACCCGGCCACGCCGACCTGGTAGCGGATCCGCGACGTGTCCGCCGACGGGTCGATGCCCAGCGCCGACAGCAGCACCGGCAGGACCACCACGTTCGTGTCGAACACGTTGGTGTCCACGTCGCCGAACTGGCCGTTCACGCCCTGGAGGTCGACCGTGGCCCCGGTGGCGAGGTCCACCGTCGCCGCGACCAGCAGGTCGGTGTCGGTCAGCTTGGTCGCGTACACCTCGTAGTCGAACGCGCCGTCGCCGTTGGTGTCGATGTCGACGAACGGGATGGTGTTGTTGCCGAGGTTGTACCAGTTGCCCCAGGTCGCGAGGCCGAACGCGAGCACCGCGTCCTCCGGCGACCCCTGCGCCTTGGCCAGCGGCGCGGTCGACGTGACGCCGACGTACCGCAGGTCACCGCCCTTGGCGGTGTCGTTGAGCACGCAGTTGGTGGTCACGTTGCGGCGGCACTCCGGCAGCCTCGGCGAGGACGCCTGCAGCTCCAGCACGCTCACCAGCGACTGGTACGCGCCCTGGTTGAGGCCCCGGCCGGTCAGGTTCAGCACGCCCTGGCCCGAGCCCGCGACCTTGACGTTGTTCGGCACGGCGATGTCCGCGACCGGCTTCGGCGAGGAGTGCACCGGCACCCGCAGCGCGACCGACGCGCCCGACTTCGGCGTCAGCACGACCCGGCCCGACGCGTCGGCCAGGAACTGGCGCGGCACGTCGAGGTGGTTGGCCTCGACCGTCGGGTCGACGGTCTTGCGCAGCGCCTTCGGGTCGTCGATCACCAGCGAGACGGCCACCCGGGCGATGCCGCGCGGGCTGACCCGCACGCTGCCCGTGGACAGCTCGTAGCGCACGCCGGGGATCTGCGTCAGCGCCTCGTAGCCCACGGTGTAGTCGACCCACTTGGTGGACTTGTTGACCACCTTGATGGTCTTGGTGAGCCGGACCGGACCGGACACCTCGACCGTGCCGAACGACGCGGACACCGCGCCCGGGTCGTCCTGCACGTAGGCGAGCACCTGGTTCTCGACCGCGGCCTTGCCGTCGACGCGGCCCGCGCCGACGCGGTTGGGCGCGTAGGTCTTGCCGTTGGCCTTCACGTCGTGGCCCGCGGTGTTCATGACCGCGGCCTTGACCTCTTCCGGCTTCCAGTCCGGGTGGACCTGGCGCACCAGGGCCGCGATGCCGGTGACGTGCGGCGCGGCCATGGAGGTGCCGGAGTTGACCATCGTCTTGTCGCCCGAGCCGACCAGCGCCGAGGCGATGGTGTCACCGGGCGCGGCCACGTCCGGCTTCACGGCCGGGCCGCGCACGCCGCGCGAGGTGAACGAGCTGGGCGTGTCGCTGATCGACGCGTCGAACGTGGGCAGCGAGGTGCGCAGGTCGCCCGCCTGCCGGACCACCAGCGTGCCCGCGGCCAGCGCCGGGCGCAGCGCCGCGGTGGCCGAGCCGGTGAACTGGAAGACCGGGATCGAGGCGTTGCCCGAGATGCCCGCGTTGAAGTGCTCCAGCTGCGAGGTGAACACCGCGCCGACCGCGCCGGCGGCGGTGGCGTTGTTGGTCCGGCCGACCGAGCCGCAGCGACGCGTGGCGTCGTTGTCGTCCCACTCCAGCCACACCATCTTGCCCGCGACGGCGGCCTTGTCGGCGGCCGAGAACGGCAGGCAGCCGTCCTTGTTGGCGGCGTCGCCCAAGGCCACGACGGGCGCGGTGACGTCCAGGCCCTCGTAGTCGAACGCCACGCTGTACTGGCCGGGCTTGTGGCCCGCGGCGCCGGCCGGGGCGGTCACCTCGACCGCGTCGCGCAGCACGTAGGAGTCGCGGACGCTGGCCACGGTCAGCGCCTCGGGGGTGCTGCCCGGCGAGCCGCCGATGTCGTACAGGTCGCCGCCGTTGCCCGCGGAGAACACCGTGAGCACGCCGGAGGCGTTGAGCTTGCGCACGAACAGGCTGTCGGGGTCGTCCGGCGCGCCGTAGTCCGAGCCGAGCGACAGGTTGACCACGTCGAGGTGGTCGGTGAAGTCGCCGTCGCCGTCGGGGTCGAGCGCCCAGTCCAGCGCCTGCGCGGTGACGTTGGTCGAACCGTCGCAGCCGAACACCTTCAGCGCGTACAGCAGGGCCTTCGGCGCGGTGCCGGGGCCGATGCGCATCCCGTCCAGCGCCTCGGGCGTGAGCTTGGTGTAGTCGCCGGTGAACGTGGAGCCGTCGGCGTTGACGCCGAAGCCCGCCGCGGTGCCGGCGACGTGCGAGCCGTGGCCGTTGCAGTCGAGCGGGTTCGGGTCGGGCTTCGGCGTGTTCAGCGCCGGGTCGTCGCTGCCGCCGTCGTAGGCGTTGCCGACGAAGTCGTAGCCGCCGACCACCTTGGCGGTCGGGAAGTACGACGGGTCCACCTTGGTCTCGTCGATGGCCTTGAACGCCTCGATGGTGCCGGGGCCCGCGAAGTCGCTGTGGGTGTAGTCGATGCCCGTGTCGATGATGCCGATGCGGACGTCGTCACCGAGCTTGCCGTACTCCTGCCACGCCTTGAGCGTGTTCGTCAGCTGCACGGCGGTGGAGTTCTGGCGGGTCTTCGGCACCACGGTGCGCACGGACTTCACGTCCGGGCGCTGGGCCAACTCGCGCACCTTGGCGGCGTCGGCCTGGACCACCACACCGGGCACGCCGTTGGCGGTCCGGTACAGCTCCTTCGTGGCCGAGTCCTTGCCCTTCAGCGCGCCCACGACCTGGTCGGCGACCCGGCCGGTGTCCTTCCTGGTCGCCTTGGCGGCGTCCTTGGCCTGCTGCTTGCTGCCGCCCTGGCCGGTCTTCTCGGCGAACGCGTCGACGGCCGGCTTGGCCTCCAGCTCCACGAACGCGGTGACCTTGCCCTGCGCGGCGGACAGCCGGTCGGACACCTTCAACTGCAACTTGCCGGCGTCCAGCCCGCGCGCGTTCGCGACGGACGGCGCCAGCGGATCTTCCGCGGCCAGCGCGGTACCGGCGGTGGACCCGGCGACGAGGATCGCGGCCAGCACCGGTACGGCGGATCTGGCGACAACGCGAGATCGGCTCACAACGTGCCCCAAGCGAGGTCGGATTCGACCGGGCAGGCAGCGTCGTCATCCAGCTGAGGGCACTGCCCGCGTGGTGCCGTGCCCTCTACGGCACCGGGTCAACCTCGTGGGAGGGAACCTAATCGCTCAATCGAGCTGATCAGTTAGCCCGAACGAGTGATGGCAACCACAGTTTTGACAACTAACGGTTAAGTGTGACACCGCCGGGACCTGCGGCGATATACATCGGCAGGTCCCGGCGGCATTAGTCCGATTCGGGGACTTGGATCAGTCGAAGTTGACCGAGCGCACCGTGCGCGCGCCGACGGCCGCGCCGATGGGGTCGAGCACCGCGGTGTCCACCGGGCGGTCCACCCGCAGCAGCATGAACGCGTCCGCGCCGTCCTTGGTCTGGCTGATCTGGGCGGCCTCGACGTTCACGCCCGCCTCGCCGAGCAGGGTGCCGACGGTGCCCATCACGCCCGGCCGGTCCGGGTACTCCAGCAGCAGCACGTTGCCCTCGGCGCGCAGGTCGAAGCCCCGGCCGTTGACGCCGACCAGCTTCTGCACCTGGTCCAGGCCCGTGAGCGTGCCCGACACGGTGATCACCGCGCCGTCGGCCTGCACCGCGCGCACCGTGACCAGGCTGCGGTGGTTGGCGCTCTCCGGCTCCTTGACCAGGTCGACCGTCACGCCGAGCGAGTTCGCGAGCGCCGGCGCGTTGACGAAGGTGACCTGCTCCTCGACCACGCTGGAGAACACGCCGCGCAGCGCGGCCAGCGGCAGCACCGAGACGTCCTCCGTGGACAGCTCGCCGCGCACCTCGACGGTGACCGCGGTCGGGGCCTTGGCGCTCAGCGCGGCGACGACCGTGCCCAGCTTCTGCACCAGCGGCAGGTACGGGCGGACCTCCTCGCCGACCACGCCGCCGCCCTGCACGTTCACCGCGTCCGGCACGAAGTCGCCCGCCAGCGCGAGCAGCACCGACTTGGCCACGTCCGTGCCCGCCCGGTCCTGCGCCTCCGTCGTGGACGCGCCCAGGTGCGGGGTGACGACCACGTTCGGCAGCCCGAACAGCGGGCTCTCGGTGGTGGGCTCGGTGGAGAACACGTCGATGCCCGCGCCGCCGACCTGACCCTCCTTCACCGCCTCGGCCAGCGCCTCCTCGTCCACCAGGCCGCCGCGGGCGGCGTTCACGATGATCACGCCGCGCTTGGCCTTGGCGAGCTGCTCCGCGCCGATCAGGCCCTTGGTCTCCGGGGTCTTCGGCAGGTGGATCGAGATGAAGTCGGACCGCTCCAGCAGCTCCTCCAGCGTCACCAGCTCGATGCCGAGCTGCGCGGCGCGGGCGGCGCTGACGTACGGGTCGTACGCGATGAGCGTGGTGCCGAAGGCGGCGATGCGCGCGGCGAAGAGCTGGCCGATCTTGCCCAGGCCGACCACGCCGACGGTCTTGCCCTGCACCTCGACGCCGTTGAACTTGCTGCGCTTCCACTCGTGGTTCTGCAGCGTGGCGTGCGCGGCGGGGATCTGGCGGGCGGTGGCCAGCAGCAGGGCGACCGCGTGCTCGGCGGCGCTGACGATGTTCGAGGTGGGCGCGTTGACCACCATCACGCCGCGCTCGGTGGCGGCGGGCACCTCGACGTTGTCCAGCCCGACGCCCGCGCGGGCGACGACCTTGAGCTTGGTGGTGGCCTTGAGGACCTCGGCGTCGACCTTCGTGGCGGAGCGGACCAGGAGGGCGTCGGCGTCGGCGACGGCTTCGAGCAGCGCGGGACGGTCGGTGCCGTCGACGTGGCGCACCTCGATGCCGTCACCGAAGACGTCGAGAACGGACGGTGCGAGCTTCTCGGCGATCAGGACAACGGGCTTGGTCACGGACGTCGCTCCCGGTGATGTGAACGGGTGGGGAGCGCGGGGCCGTCGAGCAGGTCGTCACCCGCGCCGGCCGGCCACGGCAATGTGTCCGGGTTGTTAACGAGCATAGTCAGCGCCCACCGGGCGTCCGACACCCGGGTGCCCCGTTTCACCTGCTGGAACACGGTACGGGCGTCCTGCGAGGACGCTCCGCCGGCCGACCGCGACGGGTCACCAGGGCTCGTCGAACTCGCCGTCCTTGACGCCGAGGATGAACGCCTCCCACTCGGCCGGCGTGAAGACCAGGACCGGGCCCTCCGGGTGGGCCGAGTTGCGCATCGCCGTGTACGTCACGCCGTCGGTGTGCTCGACGAACGCGATCTCGACGTGCTCCTCTTCCTCCTCCGCGCCCTCGTCGCTGCGGATCCACTCCGCTGTGCTGAGGTCGAGGTTGCCCCGGACGTGGGCCTTGTCGTCGTAGATGGGCGCGCTGTCGGTCATGGGGCCTAGGTATACCGGGGCCCGCGGTCGAAACCGCGGGCCCCGGAGAAAAACCGCCTGATCTTACGCCGTTTCGGTGATGGGGCGGTCGACCCAGGACATGAGGCCGCGCAGCTTCTTGCCGACCTCCTCGATCGGGTGCTGCTCGCCCTCCTGCTGCAACTTCTTGTAGTTGCCGCGGCCGGCGTCGTCCTCGTTCACCCACTCGGTGGCGAACGTGCCGTCCTGGATCTCGCCCAGGATCTTGCGCATCTCCTCCTTGACGGCGGGCGTCACCACGCGCGGGCCGCGGGTGAGGTCGCCGTACTCGGCGGTGTCGGAGATCGAGTAGCGCATCCGCGCGATGCCGCCCTCGTACATGAGGTCCACGATGAGCTTCAGCTCGTGCAGGCACTCGAAGTAGGCGACCTCGGGCGCGTAACCGGCCTCGGTCAGCACCTCGAAACCGGCCTGGACCAGCGCCGACGCGCCACCGCAGAGCACCGCCTGCTCACCGAACAGGTCGGTCTCGGTCTCCTCCTTGAACGTCGTCTTGATGACGCCCGCCCGGGTGCCGCCGATGCCCTTGGCGTAGGACAGCGCGAGCGCCTGGGCGTTGCCGGAGGCGTCCTGCTCGACCGCGATCAGCGCGGGCACGCCCTTGCCGTCGACGAACTGGCGGCGCACCAGGTGGCCCGGCCCCTTCGGCGCGACCATCGCCACGTCCACATTGGACGGGACGGTGATCAGGCCGTAGCGGATGTTGAAGCCGTGGCCGAAGAAGACCGCGTCGCCGTCCTTCAGGTTCGGCGCGATGTCGTTGGCGTAGATGTGCCGCTGCGCGGTGTCCGGCGCCAGGATCATGATCAGGTCGGCCTCGGCGGAGACCTCGGCGGGGGTGCCGACCGGCAGGCCCTCCTCCTCGGCCTTGGCGCGGGACTTCGAGCCCTCGGGGAGGCCGATCCGGACGTCGACGCCGGAGTCGCGCAGGCTCAGCGCGTGGGCGTGGCCCTGGCTGCCGTAGCCGATGACCGCGACCTTGCGCCCCTGGATGATGCTCAGGTCGGCATCGTCGTCGTAGAAGATCTCGACGCTCACTGGTGGTACTTCCTTCCTCGGAACTGGAAAATCAGCGCACCGCGGTCGCGGTGATGGAGCGGGCGCCACGGCCGATGGCGACCATGCCGGACTGGACGATCTCGCGGAGCCCGTAGGGCTCCAGCATCCGCAGCAGCGCGTCGAGCTTCTCAGACGTGCCGGTGGCCTCGACGGTGACCGCCTCCGGGGAGACGTCGACGACCTTCGCGCGGAAGAGCTGCACCGTCTCAAGCACCTGGCTGCGCACCGTGGCGTCGGCGCGCACCTTGACGAGCAGGAGCTGCCGCTGGACCGACGCGGCGGGCTCCAGCTCCACGATCTTGATGACGTTGATGAGCTTGTTGAGCTGCTTGGTCACCTGCTCCAGCGGCAGCTCCTCGACCGACACCACGATGGTCATCCGGGAGATGTCCGGGTGCTCGGTGCGGCCGACGGCCAGCGACTCGATGTTGAACCCGCGCCGCGAGAACAGGCCCGCCACTCGCGCGAGGACACCGGGCTTGTCCTCGACCAGAACGCTCAGGGTGTGCCTCGTCATCGTCACTCGTCCTCGTCGAACAGCGGGCGGATGCCCCGCGCGGCCATGATCTCGCTGTTGCCCGTGCCGGCCGCCACCATGGGCCACACCTGGGCGTCCTTGCCGACCACGAAGTCGATCACGACGGGTCGGTCGTTGATCTCCATGGCCTGCCGGATGACCGCGTCGACCTCCTCGCGCGACTCGGCCCGCAGGCCGGCGCAGCCCATGGCCTCGGCGAGCAGCTTGAAGTCGGGGATGCGGTGCTTGTGGGTGCCCAGGTCGGTGCTGGAGTAACGCTCGCCGTAGAACAGGGTCTGCCACTGGCGGACCATGCCCAGGTTGCCGTTGTTGATGACCGCGACCTTGATCGGGATGCCCTCGATGGCGCAGGTGGCCAGCTCCTGGTTGGTCATCTGGAAGCAGCCGTCGCCGTCGATCGCCCAGACCTGGACGTCCGGCACGCCGGCCTTGGCCCCCATCGCGGCGGGCACCGCGAAGCCCATCGTGCCGAGGCCGCCGGAGTTGATCCAGGTGCGCGGCCGCTCGTACTTCACGAACTGGGCCGCCCACATCTGGTGCTGGCCGACGCCCGCGGTGAACAGCGTGTCCGCCGGGGTCAGCGCGCCGATCCGCTCGATGACGTACTGGGGCGACAGCGTGCCGTCCTCGGGCCAGTCGTAGCCCAGCGGGAACGTCTCGCGCAGCGCGTCGAGCTGGTCCCACCAGGGGGTCAGGTCCACCGTGCGGGAGGCGTTCTCCTTCTCCGCCCGGACCGCCTCGACCAGCTCGCTGATGATCTCCTTGCAGTCGCCCACGATCGGGACGTCCGCGCGGCGGTTCTTGGAGATCTCCGCCGGGTCGATGTCGGCGTGCACGACCTGAGCGTCCGGCGCGAACGTGGACAGCTGGCCGGTGACCCGGTCGTCGAACCGCGCGCCCAGGGCGATCAGCAGGTCCGACTTCTGCATCGCGGCGACCGCGGCGACGGTGCCGTGCATGCCCGGCATGCCCAGGTGCTGCGGGTGGGAGTCGGGGAACGCGCCGCGGGCCATCAGCGTGGTGACGACCGGGATGCGGGTGGACTCGGCCAGCGCCAGCAGCTCGGCCGACGCCTCGGCCTTGATCACGCCGCCGCCGACGTAGAGGACCGGGCGGCGGGCCGCGGCGATCAGCTTCGCGGCCTCGCGCACCTGCTTGCCGTGCGGCCGGGTCGTCGGCCGGTAACCGGGCAGGCGCAGCTCGGGCGGCCAGGAGAACGAGGTCATCTCCTGGAGCACGTCCTTGGGGATGTCGACCAGGACCGGGCCGGGTCGGCCCGTCGAGGCCAGGTGGAACGCCTCGGCGATCGCGCGCGGGATGTCCGCGGCGTCGGTGATGAGGAAGTTGTGCTTGGTGATCGGCATCGTGATGCCGCAGATGTCGGCTTCCTGGAACGCGTCGGTGCCGATCAGCGGGCGGGTCTGCTGGCCGGTGATGGCGACCACCGGCACGGAGTCCATGTTGGCGTCCGCGAGCGGCGTGACCAGGTTCGTCGCGCCCGGGCCCGACGTGGCCATGCACACACCGACCTTGCCGGTGGCCTGGGCGTACCCGGTCGCGGCGTGGCCCGCGCCCTGCTCGTGGCGGACCAGGACGTGCCGGACCTTGGTGGAGTCGAGGAGGGGGTCGTAGGCAGGCAGGATGGTCCCGCCGGGGATGCCGAACACCACCTCGCAGCCCACTGCCTCGAGCGAGCGGACGAGGGACTGGGCACCGGTCACGCGGACGGGGGCGCCGCTCGGCGGGGCCGGTTTCGGCCGCGGTCCAGGGCGGGGCGACGACGACTCTCCGGGAGCCGGTCGCGAGGTTGCGCTGGTCATCTGTCTGCCTCGTGGGTAAGGAGAATGCACGGTCCGGGCACGAAAAAACCCTCGCCAACCCGAACGGGTCGCACGAGGGTCGCGCGTCGACGCAAGCTCGAATGCCTAGGCGTCGACGCGCCTGGGAAGTACGAGAACGAGGTTGCGCTGCATGGCGCTGACGTTAACCGTCAAGGCGGGGAGCGTCAACTGTGCGGGACGGCACTCCCGGATCGTGGAAGCCCCCACGTGGGTGGACGCGGCCCGGAGTCACCCGCTCGGACGAGGAGGTGGCAGCATCTGCGGGGTGCTGCCGAAAGTCGTGTTCCGCCTCCCCGCCCCCGCGCTGCTCGCCGCCGGCCTCGCCGCGATCTGCGCCACGCCGTTCGCGTTCGCCGCGCCCGGTCTGCAGGCCGTCTACCTGCTGCCGGTGGGTTTCGCGGTGTGGGTGTTGCGCAACCGGACCGCGGTGGACCCCGAGCGGATCGTGGCGCGCTCGACGTTCGGGCGGCGCGAGGTGGCCTGGTCGGACGTGAAGGCGATCAAGGTGGCGGAGCGGGGCTGGCTGAGCGTCGTGCTGGCGGACGACTCGCTGGTCCGGCTGCCCGCCGTCCGGGCCGGTCACCTGCCCACGCTGGCCGCGGTGAGCGGTGGCCGGGTGGCCGACCCGAACGCCGGGGCCGACGCCGGGCACGAGACCGACGACGCCGGCCACGCGGAGCCGGACAACCCCGAAGCGGGCAATGCCGAACCGAACACCCCCGAACCGGA
>NZ_JBSGBG010000018.1:42698-163920 GCF_053601135.1 Actinosynnema sp. NPDC004786
GCACGACACCCCCGAGCACGACACCCCCGAGCACGACACCCCCGAGCACGACACCCCCGAGCACGACACCCCCGAGCACGACACCCCCGAGCACGACACCCCCGAGCACGACACCGCCGAGCACGACACCGCGAAGCGCGGGACCGCGGAGGCCGACGCCGCGGAGCGCGACGGGACGAAGCCCGGGACCGGGGAAGCCGGGACCGACGCCGCCCGGAATGCCGGGAACGCCGGGAAGGGCGAGGCCGGGGGAACCGACCCGTCCCGGGCCTGACCGGGACGCAACGCCGACCTCCGTAGAGTCCGGGGAGTGAGTTCGAACACGCGGACCGCCGGCTGGGTGCCGGTCGTCAGCCTGGTGCTGGCCGTCGCGGGCCTGGCCGTCTCGGCCTACCTCACGGTCGCGCACTACACCGCGGGCGCGCTGCTGTGCGCCGAGGGCGAGGTGCTCGACTGCGGCACGGTCACCACCAGCCCCCAGTCCGAGCTGTTCGGCGTGCCGGTGGCGGTCCTCGGCCTGGCGTTCTACGCGTTCCTGACCGTCATCTGCCTGCCGTTCGCCTGGCGGAACGAGACCCTGCACTGGACCCGGCTGATGGCGATCGGCCTCGGCGTGCTGTTCGTGGTGTACCTGGTCGCCGCCGAGTTCCTGCTGATCGGGAAGATCTGCCCCTGGTGCACGGCCGTGCACGTCATCACGCTCGCGCTCGCCGCCGTGCTGGTCACCGGCGCGCTGCGGCGGAGTAACCTCTGAGGCACCGCTCCCACCTCCCGCGCCCCCACACCCCGCGCGCGTCGTTCGCGAATTCCCTGGCAGAGACTTCTGGAGGAGCCGTGCCACCGCTCCGTTCCCGCACCACCACCCACGGCCGCAACGCCGCGGGGGCCCGCGCGCTCTGGCGCGCGACCGGCATGACCGACGGCGACTTCGGCAAGCCCATCGTGGCCATCGCCAACTCGTACACGCAGTTCGTGCCGGGGCACGTGCACCTGCGCGACCTCGGGGACATCGTGGCCGAGGCGATCCGCGAGGCGGGCGGCGTGCCGCGCGAGTTCCACACGATCGCGGTGGACGACGGCATCGCGATGGGGCACAGCGGGATGCTGTACTCGCTGCCGTCGCGGGAGATCATCGCCGACTCGGTCGAGTACATGGTCAACGCGCACCAGGCCGACGCGATCGTGTGCATATCCAACTGCGACAAGATCACGCCCGGCATGCTCAACGCGGCGATGCGGCTCAACATCCCGGTCGTGTTCGTCTCCGGCGGGCCGATGGAGGCGGGCAAGGCGGTCGTGGTGGACGGCGTCGCCGTCGCGCCGACCGACCTGATCACGGCCATCTCCGCGTCGGCCTCGCCGGACGTGGACGACGCCGGGCTGGCCGAGGTCGAGCGGTCGGCGTGCCCGACCTGCGGGTCGTGCTCGGGCATGTTCACCGCGAACTCGATGAACTGCCTCACCGAGGCGCTGGGCCTGGCGCTGCCGGGCAACGGCTCCACGCTGGCCACGCACTCCGCGCGCCGCGAGCTGTTCGCCGAGGCCGGCCGGACGATCGTGGACCTGTGCAAGCGGTACTACGAGCAGGACGACGAGTCGGTGCTGCCGCGCTCGATCGCCAACCGCAAGGCGTTCGAGAACGCCATGGCGCTGGACATGGCGATGGGCGGCTCCACGAACACGGTGCTGCACATCCTCGCCGCCGCGCAGGAGGGCGAGGTCGACTTCACGCTGGCCGACATCGACGCGCTGAGCAGGCGGGTGCCGTGCCTGTCGAAGGTGTCGCCGAACTCGGACTACCACATGGAGGACGTCCACCGGGCGGGCGGCATCCCGGCGCTGCTGGGCGAGCTGTGGCGGGCCGGGCTGCTCAACGAGGACGTGCACACCGTGCACAGCCCGGACGTCGCCTCGTGGCTCGGCGAGTGGGACATCCGCGCCGAGTCGCCGTCGCAGCGGGCGATCGAGCTGTTCCACGCCGCGCCGGGCGGTGTGCGCACCACCGAGGCGTTCTCCACGTCGAACCGGTGGTCGAAGCTGGACACGGACGCGGTGGGCGGCTGCATCCGGGACGTCGAGCACGCCTACACCAAGGACGGCGGCCTGGCCGTGCTGCACGGCAACCTGGCCGAGCGCGGCGCGGTCATCAAGGCGGCGGGCATCGACGAGGAGCTGTGGCACTTCGAGGGCCCGGCCCGGGTGGTGGAGTCCCAGGAGGAGGCCGTCTCGGCGATCCTGAAGAAGGAGATCCAGCCGGGCGACGTCCTCGTGGTCCGCTACGAGGGCCCCGCGGGCGGTCCCGGCATGCAGGAGATGCTGCACCCGACCGCGTTCCTCAAGGGCGCGGGCCTGGGCCGCAAGTGCGCGCTGATCACCGACGGCCGGTTCTCCGGCGGCACGTCGGGCCTGTCGATCGGCCACGTCTCGCCGGAGGCGGCGGGCGGCGGCGTGATCGGCCTGGTCCAGGACGGCGACCGGATCCTCATCGACGTGCACGAGCGGCGGCTGGAGCTGCTGGTGGACGACGAGGTGCTGGCCGAGCGGCGGGCGAAGATGGAGGCGTCGGAGCGGCCCTGGCAGCCGGTCGAGCGGCAGCGGCCGGTGACCGCGGCGCTGCGCGCCTACGCCCGGATGGCGACCGACGCGTCCACGGGCGCGGTGCGGGACGTCACCAAGTAGCGGATCGCGGAGGACCGGCCGGCGGCGTCCGTTCGGCCGGTCCTCGCCTGCGGAGAGCATCGCCGCGGGCCGAGACCCGCTGGTTCACCGCGCCTGCGGCGGCCGTCGCGGCGGAGCACCGGGGGTCAGCGGAAGACGTACAGGGTCGCCGCGGTCGCGCCCGCCGCGAGCACCAGGCAGATGAGGCCCGCCGTGAGCGGGTGGCGGAACCAGCTGCGGTTGCGGTCGAGGGCGGCCCGGCCGGGGCCCGCGAACAGCGCCGCGAACGCCATGGCCGCGTACGCCACCTCCAGTTCCACGCCGTCCGGCGCGAAGAAGCCGCCCCGGTACTTGAGCGCGATGACGTTGGCCATCACGCCGAGCACGCCGGCCGCCGCCAGGGGCGTGAACAGGCCGAGGACCAGCAGCGCGCCGCCGCCCAGCTCGGTCACGCCGGTGACCCAGGCCAGGATCCGCGCCTCGCGGAAGCCGGCGGACTCCAGGTACCGGGTGAAGCCGTCGATGCCGGGCCCGCCGAACAGGCCGAACACCTTCTGCAGGCCGTGCGCGACGAACGCGCCGCCCAGCGCGAGGCGCAGCACCAGCAGGCCGAGGTCGGCGCTCCCGGTCCAGCCGAACGGCCTGCGCTCGTCCTCGAAGTCGTCGTGGTGGGAGGGCCGTTCGAAGTCCGCCACCGGCGTGTAGCCGGTGGTGTCGAAGCTCTTGGTGTCCTGGCCGAACGCGTCGCCGTCGATCGCCCGCGTGCCGTCGTCGAAGTGGTGCACTCCTCCGCCCACGCCACTCGTCGAGTAGTACCCGTCGTCGGAGTAGCCGCCCGAAGCCCTCGAGCGGTCGTCGTGAGTAGCCACGCACCCGCACGTTAGGAGGTTCGGCCGACGTCCGCGAGCGTCCGTTTCGCGGCGTCGGCTCACCCGAACGGGCTAATACTCGCCCTTGACCAGGTTCGCCGGCAGCTCACCGCGCGCGAACCGGGCGACCTCGGCGGCCACCACGGCGTACGCCCGCTCGGCGTGGCCCGTGCAGCTGCCGGCCACGTGCGGCGTGAGGAACAGGCCCGGAGCCGTCCACAGTGGATGGTCCGGCGGCAGCGGCTCGGGGTCGGTCACGTCCAGCGCCGCGCGCAGCCGCCCCGACGTCAGCTCGGCCAGCAGCGCGTCGGTGTCCACCACCGCGCCCCGGGCCGCGTTGACCAGGATCGCGCCGTCCTTCATGCGCGAGAGGAACTCGGCGTCCACCATCCCGGTGGTCTCCTCGGTCAGCGGCACGACGACCAGCACCGCGTCGAAGTCGCCCAGCAGCTCGGGCAGCTCCGCCACGCCGTGCACACCGGGGCGCGCGGTGCGGCCGACCAGGGTCGCGGTCGCGTCGAACGGCTCCAGCCGGCGGCGGAACTGCTCGCCCAGGTCGCCCGCGCCCACCACGAGCACCTTCTTGCCCTGCAGCGTGTCGGTGACGTGGTAGTCCCAGCGCCGCTCCTGCCTGGCCCGCTCGAACACCGGGAAGTCGCGGTAGATCGCGAGCAGCGCGCCGATCGCCCACTCGGCCGTGCTGCCGCCGTGCGCGCCGCGGCACGTCGACAGCATCACCCCTTCGGGCACGATCCCGATGAACCGCTCAGCACCCGCCGACAGCAGCTGCACCAGCTTCAGCGACGGCAGCCGGGCGAACACCTCCCGAGGGTCGTCGCCCAGCAGGAACTTGGGCACCAGCACCTCGGCCCGCGCGGCCTCGGCGGGCAGCGGCTGCCCCGGCTCGTAGCGGACCGGTCGCACACCCTCCACGTCGGACAGCACGCGGACACCCAGGTCGTCGGGGACCAGCACGGTAAGGCTCACGGGACCGCACGTTACGGCACACTGGCCGCCATGCGGGAGCACGACGTCTTCTCCGCGGACGGCACGCGGATCAGGTTGTGGCGCACCGACGCGGAAGGGCCGGACGTGCTGCTCAGCCCCGGGCTCGGCGCGGTGCCCTCGGTGTGGCCGGAGCTGCCGTGCGCGCGGGTGCACAGCTGGTACCACCGCGGCACGCTGGACTCCGACCGCCCCGCCGACCCCGGCCGCATCGAGCTGGCCGACCACGTCGCGGACGCGCTGGCCGTGCTGGACGACGGCGGCATCGAGCGGTGCGTGGTGATGGGCTGGTCGATGGGCGTGACGGTGGCGGCGGCGCTGGCGCTGCGGCACCCCGACCGGGTCAGCGGGCTGATGCTGGTCGCGGGCGCGCCCGGCGACACGTTCGCGGGCGTGCTGGGCGTGCCGGGCGTGCCGCCGGCGGTGCGGCGGCTGATCGGGGTGGGCGGGGCGACGGCGTTGAAGGCGGCGGGGCCGCTGCTGGACGCCGTGCTGCACCGCGTGCCGGTGCCGGACGTCGGCGGGCCGCTGGTGCGGTCGGTGCGCCGGTACCTCCAGCACGACTGGCGCTGGTACTTCACCCTGGCCCTGGCCCTGGGCCGCACGCCCCGGCTCGACCTGGCCGGCGTGACCTGCCCCACAACGGTGCTGGCGGGCCGGTACGACCCGCTGGCCGCCACCGACGGGGTGCTCGGCGCGGTGGCGGCGTTGCCGCAGGCGCGGGTGCGGGTGCTGCCGAACACGCACTTCCTGCCGCTGGAGGACCCGCGGGTGGTGGTGGACGAGCTGGAACTGCTGCTGGACCGGGCCGAGGCGGTGCGCCGCGCCGTGCACGAGGACGTGGAAGGGCCGCTCACCCCGCGTTCACGGCCGCGCGCCTAACCTGGAGCGCGTGTCACGACTGCGTGGAGTGCTGATCGGGTCCGCCCTCGGCCTGCTGGCCGCGGGCTGCGCGAGCTTCCCCGAGCAGCCGTCGCCGGCCGGGTGGAGCGCGG
Organism: Actinosynnema sp. NPDC004786; assembly: GCF_053601135.1. Lineage (NCBI taxonomy): Bacteria > Bacillati > Actinomycetota > Actinomycetes > Pseudonocardiales > Pseudonocardiaceae > Actinosynnema > Actinosynnema sp. NPDC004786. The sequence goes on from NZ_JBSGBG010000018.1 coordinate 48,226, forward strand.
CCCAGCAGTTGACGCCGCAGGCCGGGCCGGTGCCCGAGCTGCCGGGCGAGCTGCCCAAGGGGCCCGCGCAGGGCCAGCAGCCCGGCCAGCCGCCCGCGTCCGTGCCACCGCCCCAGGGCTGCAAGGACTTCAACCCCGCCGTGGTCGGCACGTGCCTGGCCCCGATCTCCGGGGTGGCGTTGACCGACGTCAACCAGACCACCGGCGCGGTGACCGCGCTGGCGACCGAGCGCACCACCGGGCGGCTGCTCAGGGTGACCAAGGACGTGGACCCGGCCGAGGTGGCGCGGTTCGAGGTCGACGCGGCGGGCGACGGCGGGCTCACCGGCCTCGCGCTGTCCCCCACCTACGCCGAGGACCAGCTCGTCTACGTGTACGTGACCACGGCGACCGACAACCGGGTGATGCGGCTCGCGCCCGGTGACGTGCCGAAACCGGTGCTCACCGGCATCCCGAAGGGGCCGAGCGGCAACCGGGGCGCGCTCGCGCACGACCGCACCGGCGCGCTGCTGGTGGCGACCGGCGACGCGGGCAACCCCGCGGCGGCGGCCGACCCGAACTCGCTGGCCGGCAAGGTGCTGCGGATCGACGGCGCGGGCCAGCCGGCGCGCGGCAACCCGACCGCGGGCTCGCGGGTGGTGGCGAGCGGGCTCCGGTCGCCGGGCGGGCTGTGCGTGTCCGGCGACGGCGCGAAGGCGTGGGTGACCGACGCGGGCGCGACCGCGGACCTGCTGTACCGCCTGGAGGCGGGCAAGCCGCTGGGCGACCCGGCGTGGTCGTGGCCCGAGCGGCCGGGGGTCGGCGGCTGCGCGTCGTTCTCGAACATGGTGTCGGTGGCCACCGCCAACAGCCCCGGCATGCTCAACCTGTCGATGAACCCGGACGGCAGCTTCTCCGGCAAGCCGGAGGTCAGCCTGGACGGGTCCGAGGGCTTCGGCCGGCTCGGCCCGATGGTGATGCTGGACGACACGACCGCCCTGGTCGGCACGGTGAACAAGGCCCCGGGCGGCACGCCGGTGTCCAGCGACGACCGCGTGGTGATCGTCGTGCGGCAGGGCAACGAGGTCGGCAGCAAGGACTGACCCGTCACGGGCCGGCCGCGGTGCCGTAGATGGCGTCCGCGACCTGCCGGTACAGGCCCTTCGGGTGGTCGCGGAACAGCGGTTCGGTGCCGAACAGCACGGCTCGCGCGCCCTTCGGCGACGTGCCCGCCACGACCGCCGCCTGACCGGCCGCCTCCTGCCGCCCGCCGGACCCGTCGGGCCGCGCGGCCCAGTGCCCGGCGACCAGGTCCTGGTACCGCTGCCGGGCGGCCACCCCCGGGCCGAGGTCGGTGAACCAGTGCGGCGCGTACACGAACGAGTGGTCGACCGCGCCCGCCGCGTCCACGACCGAGACGACCCCGTTGGCGTCCTCGCGGCCCGCGACCGCCCGCACCGGCAGCACGCCCGCCTCGGCGTTGAACCGCGCGCCGGTCGCGCCGCGGGTCACCACGCCGCCGCGGGTGAGGAACGCGTCCACGGCGGCCCTGGCCGGCGCGCCGAGCAGGTCGTACCGCAGCCCGGACGACACGAGCAGCACGTCGACGCCGGACAGGTCGAACCCGCGGTCGAGCGCCTCCGTCGACACGGGCCGCACGTCGAAGCCCATCTCGCGCAGCGCCTTCAGCTCGTCGGCCGCCACCGCGCCGGCCACCACGGGCCGCCGCAACGGCGCGCCGCCGGGCCGGGCCGCGGTGAACCGCACGCCGTACCGGTCCGCCACCTCCTCGACCGCCGGTCGCGCCGCCGCCGGCGCCACGATCGTGCCGTCGTCCTGCCGGCGCAGCTCCAGCCCGCGCCCGAGCAGGTCGTTCACCGCCGCCGCGTCCTTGCCGTCGAGGAGCGCCAGCGCCAGGTCGGCGCCCGCCGGAGCCCGCACCCCGCCCGTGGGCGAGGCCGCGACCACGTCGCGCCCGCGCACGTCCACCGGGCCGTCGGGCACCACGTCGACCGAGGCGCCCCACAGCAGCCGGTGGCTCCAGCCGCTGATGTCGTACATGACGTCGACCGCGTCGGAGAGGTCCCGGCCGGCCTCCAGCATCACGTTCGCCAACGCCCGCTTGGGCTGGCGCAGGTCCACCACGTACGACCCGGCCGGGTAGGACCGGTCGCCCAGCGTGAAGGGCCGGTCGGCCCGCTTCACCCGGACGTCGTGCGCGACCAGGTGGTCGACCAGGCGCGCCGCCGCGGGGGCGGACCGCTGCCCGTCCCCCGCCGGGATGACGTACGCGCTCGGGAACCGCGTGGTGTAGCGGTCCTCGGGGCCGAAGCCGGGCACGAAGCCGTCCGGCAGCTCGCGCAGCGGCTCGCCCGCCAGGCCCCGGCGGAACAGCTCGATCTGGTTCGCCAGCAGCGATGCGCGGTTCTCCGCCACGTACGCCAGGGCGCTGCGGATCGTCGCCTCGACCACGTCCGTGTTGACCGCCGAACGCCGCCGCAGCTCGGTCACCGGCTGCGTCGTGTACTCGCCCCGGTTCACCCGCAGGGGGATCTCGATCGTGTAGGCCACCGCGCCGTGGTACATCGAGTACTGGGCGGTGTAGATCGGGGCCCAGCCGTCCCACACGCCCGGCTCGTAGTCCCGGAACGGGATCTCCGGCGCGGCCGTCTCGAGGTGGCCCAGCGCCTGCACGGCGGCCTCCATGCGCAGCGCGTTCGCGTAGCCGTGCCGCAGGTAGAGGTCGAAGTCGTAGTTCTGGCCGTGCGGCGGGGTGGTCGGCTCGATCAGCGTGTTGGCCACGTACCCGTGCTCGTCGAGCACGAGCAGCGGCTGGAGGCGCTTGACCACGTCCCGCATGGCCCGCGACTCGGGCTGCGAGGAGGTGACGAAGTCGCGGTTGAGGTCGAAGCCGCGCGCGTTGGCCCGGGTGCCGGCCACCCGGCCGTCCGGGTTCGCGGTCAGGTTCACGTGCACCCGGTGGCGGCTCAGGAACTCGCGCGTGGCGTCGTCGCCGGCCAGCGCGAGGTCCTCGATCACCCGCAGCGCGCCGTCCGTGCCCTCCCACTCGTCGCCGTGGATGTTGGCGTTGATCCAGACCGGGGCCTTGTAGCCGCCGCGGAGGAAGAGGTCGCGGGCGGCCGACGCGGGGTCGTTCTCGATCTCCTCGCGCCACGCGTCCTGCCGCCGGCTCTGCGCGGGGCTCTCCGGCGCGGTCAGCGTGACCAGGTAGAGGTCCCGGCCGGCGGACGAGCGGCCGACGACCTCGACCGACACCCGGTCGCTGCGGCGTTGCAGCTCGTTCAGGCGAGGGGCGAGCGAGTGGTACGGCGCGAGCCCGAGCTTGATCGACCGGTCGGACCGGTCCTCGGGGTAGACGCGCAGCCGCGTGCGGCGCGGGTAGCCGGTGTGCGCGTCGGGCCGGTTGTCGCCGCGCGCGGTGGCGGCGAGCGGCAGCGCGTCGACGGCGGCGACCTGGTTGCGCTCCGGGCCGTTGCCCGGTTCGTGGGACCGCCCGGCGGCCGGCGCGGCGGTCGCCGGGGTCGTCATCGTGGCCAGCAACAGCACCGTGAGCGAGAACCAGCGCACCGGACCCCCTGGGGTTGATCGCCGAAGGAACTCCTCCACCCTGGGTAGTGGGTCCGCGCGATCCCGGTCAACCGGTCGAACGGCTGGTAGGCGGGGTCATCCCGAACCCAGGCACACGAACGGGCGACGCATCGGGTCGACCGCGACCGCCTCGGCCAGCGCCACCGCCGGTGACGCGCCGGCCGCCAGGATGCGGTGGAAGTCGGCCATGGCCGCCGCCGCGGGCTCGTCACCCACCCGGCTGGACGCGGCGATCACCGTCCGCGCGCCGGCGGCCAGCAGCGCGCCCGCGAACCCCAGCGGCTCGTCGCCGGGCCGCACCCGGTTCAGCGCCAGCTCGCACGCGGCCAGCACGACCTGCCGCGGCGGCCGGCGCACCCGGCCGACCTCGTGCGCGAACAGCGCGCCGTCCACCAGCTCCAGCCGGGAGAACAGCGCGTTCTCCGGCTCGTGCTCGCCGTGCGCGGCGATGTGCGCCAGCTCGACGCCGTCCAACGCCTCCAGCACCGCGCCGACCCTGGCCTCGGCGACGTTGAGCAGCTTCGCGTCGGCGTGGTAGCCGGCGAGCCGGTCGATCTCGGCCTGCGCGGCCTGCAACCCCGGTCCCCGCACCAGCAGCACGCCCTCGGCGGGCTCCCGCGCCTCGCGGGTCGCCGACACCCACGCGGTCGCCGACGGCACGGCGGTCGTCGGCCGCTGCGCGCACGTCGGCAGCACGCCCCACGGCACCACGTACAGCGCGCCGGTCGGCACCACGACCAGCTCCCGGTCGCCGATCATCGGCGCGAGCGGGCGCAGGAGCTGCCGGTCCAGCTTCTCCGCCTCGCGGCGGGCCGACGCGGAGATCACCTGCGCGAGCCCCGCCGGCAGGTGGTCGGGGGCGATCGCGTTCAGGTCGGCGTGCAGGCGGCGCGCGCCCTCGGTGACGGCGGCGGCCGACCCGAGGCGCACCATGCGCACCCTGTCGCCGGCCAGGACCACGGCCACCACCTCGTCGCCGGACACCGCGAAGCTCACCATCGCCCGCCCGTCCAGCCGGGCCAGCACCTCCTCCGGCCGGACGACCGGGCGCGGCGTGCCCCAGGGGCTCGCGCTCCAGCCCATCCGGGTGGCGGCGCGCTGGCTCGCCCGCAGCCGCTCCTCCAGCTCGGCGGTCGGCAGCCCGTCCAGGCGGGCGCGCAGCAGGGCGCGGCTGAGCCGACGCACGTCGGCGATCCGCTCGCCCAGCTCCGTGTCCACAGTGGACTCGGCCGGGTCGTACCGGTAGAGCTGGGCCCTGGTGCGCTCCAGCCAGGTGAACAGGCGCTTGGCGTTGGCCGTCGAGTCGCGGCCGCGCAGCACCAGCCGCACGGCGAGTTCGCCCAGCTCACGGCCGTGCACGGCGGTGCCCGACACCAGTTCCAGCCCGCCCAGCCGGTCCCGCATCCGGCCCAGCTCCGCGAGGCCCGCCTTGGCCTGCGCCAACGCCACCCGCTCGTTGCCGCGGGCCAGCGCCAGCTCCGCGCGGCACAGCCGCAGCAGCATCCGGTGGTCGATCGGCGCGATCCGGCGGCGCGACTTCGGCACGCCGCGCAGCAGCTCCGCGCCGCGGTCCGGGTCGCCGCGCCGGATCTCCAGCCGGGCCGCCAGCACCCGCGCGAACACGGACTGGTCGGCGAGCTTGAGCGCGGACAGCTCGGCGGACAGCTCCAGCGCCCGGCGCACCACCGCCCCGCCCGTCCGCCGCGACCCGCGCACGCGGGCCACGTCCACCCGCAGCGCGATCAGCCCCGCGACCGCCGCCCACGCCGGGCTGCCGCGCCGCACGAGCTTGCGCTGCGCCGAGACCGCGGTCCGCCGGGCCAGCACCAGGTCGCCGTCCTGCAACGCCGCCGCGGCGCGGAACAGCTCCGCCTCGGCCACGTCCTGCCCGATGCGCTGGCGACGCAGGTCCGGCAGCACCTCGTCCAGCAGCCGGCCCGCCTCGTCGGCCAGGCCGACGCTGATCATCGCCTCGGCCTGGTCGATGCGCAGCCGCAGCAGCAGGCCCGGCTCCAGCTCCTGGAACGCCCGGTTGGCCTCGTGGTAGTGCCGCAGCGCGGACGGGATGTCGCCCGCGCGCTGCACCGCGTTGCCCAGCGCGTGCTTGGCGATCGCGGCGCGCAGCGGCAGGTCGTGCGCGTCGGCCAGCTCGACCGCGCGGTTGAGGTCGCGGACGGCCTTGTCGTGCCGGTGCACCTCGCCGTGCGCGTTGCCGCGGTTGGACAGCGCGAGCGCGAGCAGGTCGACGGACTCGGGGTCGGCGTGCGCGGCGAGCCGCCGCTCGCTGCGCTCGATCTCCCGGTCGAGCTGGGCGATGCCCTCGTCGATGCGGCCCACCCGGCACAGCAGGGCGGCCCGGTTGAGGTTCACCAGCGTGGACAGGTGCGCCCGCAACGCCTCGTCGCGCAGCCCGGCCAGCTCGGAGTCGACGCCCGCGAGCTGGGTCAGGCCGTCGTCGACCTTGCCGGTCTCGGCGAGGCAGAACGCCAGCGTGTTGCGCAGCCGGGTGCGGACCTCCAGCCGTTCCTGCGGGTCGATGCCCGGGGTCTCCAGCAGCGCGAGGCCCTCGCGCATCTGCCGGATGGCGGACGGGTGCCGGTCCGCCGTGGCCGCCTCCAGCGCGCTGCGGTGCAGTTGCCGGGCCAGGCTGACCGCCTGCCCCGGTCCGGGGGCGCCGCGACGTCCGCGACCAGGGTTTTTCGCAGGCACGCTCATATGAGATCACAGGGAACAAGGGGATGCCGCCGGCCCGTGGCCGGCGGCATCCACGATCACTTCAGCGCCCTCGTCGGCGCCGGGTCACTGGGCCTGCGCGACGGCCGCCGGCTCGTCGGTGGTCGGCTTGTACGGGCCGCCGTTGGGCTCGGGCTCCGGGTCGCCGGTCGGCTTGTACGGACCACCCATCGGCCGCACCAGCGGGTCGGCCGTCGGCTCGCTCGTGGGCTTGTACGGGCCTCCCATGGGCCGCACCAGCGGCTCGTCCACCGGGTCGCCCGTCGGCTTGTACGGACCGCCGGTGGGCTCGACGACGCCGCCGTCGCCCGGCTCGCCGTCGCCCGGCACGACCTCGATCGGGACGACCTCGCCGGGCCCGACCTCGATCGGCACGACGTCACCGGGCGCGACCTCGCCGGGCACGGCGTCGTCGGGCAGGACCTCGATCGGCACGACCTCACCGGGCTCCGCGACGGGCGCCTCGTCGGCGAGGCGGTCCTCGATGGCGTCGATCTCCGCGACCAGCTTCGGGTCGGTTCGGGACATGGCGTTGCCTCCCCTACAACGGGACCCCTGAACGGGGCATCCTCTGCGGCTGAGCTTCGGGTGGGTTCGGCGGCCCCCCGACCTGCCGAACGGGCTCAAGCCTTACACAGATGGACGCATCTGAGAGGGGGAAATTTACCGAGAGCGACGAACGGCTCGATCTTGGCCCTCGCTGACCAGCATGGGAGCACCACTTCGGAAGTCGTTACCACTCGAATGGACGAACGTGTTAACAGAGTGCAGGCATCGAGGGGTCCGCAATAGGGCGACCCCGCGCAACCCGCGCGACCTGGAATGACCCCGTCCGGACGCGGAACGGCGGTGGGGCGGGACCGCGTCGCAGCCCCGCCCCACCGCCGTTCCCGACAGCCCTACGAGCAGCGGGCGATGACCAGCTCGCGCACGCGCTTCGCGTCCGCCTGGCCCTTCGTCGCCTTCATCACCGCGCCGACGATCGCACCCGCCGCGGCCACCTTGCCGTCGCGGATCTTCGCCGCCACGTCCGGCTGCGCCGCCAACGCCTCGTCCACGGCCCGCTCCAGCACGGAGTCGTCGGACACGACCTTCAGGCCGCGCGCCTCGACCACCGCCTCGGGCTCCTCGCCGGTCTCCAGCACCACGCTGACCACCTCGCGGGCCAGCTTGTTCGTCAGCTCGCCGGCGTTCACCAGCGCGATCACCCGCGCGATCTGCGCCGGCGTGATGTTCAGCTCGGCCAGCTCCACGCCCCGGTTGTTGGCCTCCTTGGTCAGGTAGGCCGCCCACCACGACCGGGCCTCGGCGGGCGTCGCGCCCGCGTCGACCGTGGCCGCCACCAGGTCCACCGCGCCCGCGTTGACCAGGTCGCGCAGCTCGGCGTCGGTCAGCGACCACTCCTGCTGCACCCGCTTGCGGCGCTCCCACGGCAGCTCCGGCAGCGTCCCGCGCAGCTCCTCCACCCACTCGCGCGACGGCGCGACGGGCACCAGGTCCGGCTCCGGGAAGTACCGGTAGTCCTCCGCGGTCTCCTTCGTGCGACCCGACGACGTGCTGCCGGACGACTCGTCGAAGTGGCGCGTCTCCTGGGTGACCTTCCCGCCCGCGGCCAGCAGCGCCGCCTGGCGGGTCATCTCGAACCGCACCGCCCGCTCGACGCTGCGCAGCGAGTTCACGTTCTTCGTCTCGGTGCGGGTGCCGAACTCGGTCGCGCCCTTGGGCATCAGCGACACGTTCGCGTCGCACCGCAGCGAGCCCTGGTCCATCCGCACGTCCGACACGTCGAGCGCCTTCAGCAGGTCGCGCAACGCCGTCACGTACGCCCGCGCCACCTCGGGCGCGCGCTCGCCGGTGCCGGTGATCGGCTTGGTCACGATCTCGATCAGCGGCACGCCGGCGCGGTTGTAGTCGAGCAGCGAGTGCTCCGCGCCGTGGATGCGCCCGGTCGCGCCGCCCACGTGCAGCGACTTGCCGGTGTCCTCCTCCATGTGCGCGCGCTCGATCTCGACCCGGAACAGCGAGCCGTCGTCCAGCGTCACGTCGAGGTGGCCGTTGAACGCGATCGGCTCGTCGTACTGCGAGGTCTGGAAGTTCTTCGGCATGTCCGGGTAGAAGTAGTTCTTCCGGGCGAACCGGCACCACTCCGCGATCTCGCAGTTGAGCGCCAACCCGATCCGGATCGCCGACTCCACCGCCTTGCCGTTGACCGCGGGCAGCGCGCCGGGCAGGCCGAGGCAGGTCGGGCAGACCTGCGTGTTCGGCTCGCCGCCGAAGACGTTCGCGCAGCCGCAGAACATCTTGGTCCTGGTGTGCAGCTCGACGTGCACCTCCAGGCCCAGCACCGGGTCGAAGCGCTCGATGACCTCGGCGTAGTCCATCAGCTCGTCCACCGACGTCATGCCTTCCCGTCCTTCCGCAGACCCCGCACGGCCAGCGCCGCGCCGGTGATCGCCACCAGGATGCTCGCCGCCGCGTTCGCCAGCGCGAGCTTGTCGTTCTTGCCGCGGGCCGACTTCAGCGTGGAGAACGCGCTGGTGGCCGCGCCCGCGGCCCCGACCAGCGCGAGGAGCGTCCGAGCCTTCTTCATCGCGCACCCGCCAACTGCGGCACGCCGCTGAGCACCGGCGCGCCCAGGGCCGCGTCGCGCGCCGCCTCGTAGGCCGCCGCCACCCGGTACATGCGGTGGTCCTGCAACGCGGGGGCCATGATCTGCAGGCCCACCGGCAGGCCGTCCTCGTCGGACAGTCCGCTGGGGACGCTCATGGCGGCGTTGCCGGCCAGGTTCGCCGGGATCGTGCACAGGTCCGCCTGGTACATGGCGATGGGGTCGTTCGTGCGCTCGCCGATCCGGAACGCGGTCGTCGGCGTGGTCGGCGAGACCAGCACGTCCACGGTGGCGAACGCGGCGTCGAAGTCGCGGCTGATGAGCGTGCGCACCTTCTGCGCCGAGCCGTAGTAGGCGTCGTAGTAGCCCGACGACAGCGCGTACGTGCCGATCATGATGCGGCGCTTCACCTCGGGGCCGAACCCGGCCTCGCGGGTCAGCGACATGACCTCCTCGGCGCTGCGCGTGCCGTCGTCGCCCACCCGGATGCCGTAGCGCATCGCGTCGAACCGGGCCAGGTTGGACGACGCCTCGCTGGGCGCGATCAGGTAGTACGCGGGCAGCGCGTAGTCGAAGCTCGGGCACGACACCTCGACGACCTCCGCGCCGAGCTGCTTGAGCTGCGCCACGGCGGCCTCGAAGCTGCGCACCACGCCCGGCTGGTAGCCCTCGCCGGCGAACTGCGCGACCACGCCGACGCGCACGCCGGACAGGTCGCCGTTCGCGCCCTCGCGGGCCGCCGCGACCACCGGCGGCACGGGGGCGTTGATGGAGGTGGAGTCCATCGGGTCGTGGCCCGCGATGACCTCGTGCAGCAGCGCGGCGTCCAGCACCGTGCGGGCGCACGGTCCGGCCTGGTCCAGCGACGACGAGAACGCCACCAGCCCGTACCGGGAGACGCCGCCGTAGGTGGGCTTCACGCCGACCGTGGCGGTGACCGCGCCGGGCTGGCGGATCGAGCCGCCGGTGTCCGTGCCGATCGTCAGCGGGGCCTCGAACGCGGCCAGCGCCGCCGCCGACCCGCCGCCCGAGCCGCCGGGGATGCGGTCGGTGTCCCACGGGTTGCGGGTCGGGCCGTAGGCGGAGTTCTCGGTGGAGGAGCCCATCGCGAACTCGTCCATGTTGGTCTTGCCCAGGATCACCAGGCCGGCTTCCTTGAGCCGGCGGGTCACCGTGGCGTCGTAGGGGGGCACCCAGCCCTCGAGGATCTTCGAGCCGACCGTGGTCGGCACGCCCTCGGTGGTGAGCACGTCCTTCAGCCCGACCGGCACGCCGGCCAGCGGGCCGACGGGCGCGCCGGCGGCGATGTCCTCGTCGACCTTGCGGGCGGCGGCGAGCGCGCCCTCGGCATCGACGTGCAGGAACGCGTTGATCGTGCCGTCGACCTCGGCGATCCGGTCGAGGTGGGCCTGCGCGACCTCCACCGCGGAGACCTCGCGGCTCGCGATCTTGGCCGCCAGCTCGGCGGCGGTGCTGCGGATCAGACTGGTCATGATTCCGCCTCCGCGCGGAAGATAACGTCGGCGGTCATGCTTCCTCCCCCAGGATCCGGGGGACGCGGAAGCGGCCTTCCTCGGCGGCGGGGGCGCCCGCGAGCGCCTGCTGCTGACCGAGGCTGGGACGGACCACGTCCTCGCGGAACACGTTGGTCAGCGGAACGGCGTGCGAAGTGGGCGGGATGTCCGCGGTGGCGATGTCGCCCACCGTGGCCACCGACTGGAGGATCACGTCCAACTGGCCGGCGAACAGGTCCAGCTCGTCGTCGGTGACGGCGAGCCTCGCCAGGCGGGCCAGGTGCGCGACCTCGTCGCGGGAGATGCTGGGCACCTCGTCAACCCCCGTGGGTCGGATGTCGGATTTTGGACCTGCCGAGTCTATTGGCTGGTCAGGCGGGGCTCCGAGCGGGTTACCCGCGCCCGCGCGCGCAGGGGCGCGATTTTACCCGCGCGCAACGCGACTGGTGGGTCGGAAAGCGAAGCTGCGTCTGCGAGAATCATCGACCGGCGAGTTTCCACGTCGATGCTCCACCACAGCCGTTTGGAGGCGTGCACCGTGTCCTTCCTGATCCGGGTCCAGCTCCCGGACCGTCCCGGCACCCTGGGCGCGGTCGCCTCCGCGCTCGGCGAGATCGGGGCCGACATCCTCAGCGTGGACGTGGTGGAGCGCGGGTCCGGCCTGGCCATCGACGACCTGGTGGTCGAGCTGCCCTCCGGGCGGCTGCCGGACGTGTTGATCACGGCCGCGGAGTCCATCGAGGGCGTCGAGGTGGACGCGGTGCGGCCGTACGCGGGCGTGCTGGACACCCACCGCGAGCTGGAGCTGGTGGAGGAGGTCGCGGAGGAGCCGTCGACCGGGCTGGCCGTGTTCACCGAGGGCGTGCCGAAGATCATCCGGGCCGGGTGGGCGGTGGTGGTGTCGTGGGACGGCAGTGCCGTGCACCGGCTGACCTCGTCGTCGGCCGCGCCCGAGACCAGGCTCGCGACCCCGCCGTGGCTGCCGCTGGCCCGTGCCACCGTGCTGGACGGCGAGGACGACTGGGTGCCCGAGACGTGGCGGCAACTGGGCACCGAACTGGCCGCGACCCCGTTGGGCAAGCCGGACCGGGTCCTGCTGGTGGGCCGTCCGGGCGGCCCGATGTTCCGCGCCGCCGAGGTCGCCCGCCTGGCCCACCTGGCCGGAATCGTCTCCGTCGTCCTCCCCGACTAACCCGCGTGTCCTACGTCCAGAACGCGAGTGTCCTACGTTCGGAACGCGAGTGTCCTACGTTCGCGTACCCCGAGTTGAACGCTCGGGACGGTCGATTTTGTTCTGAGCGTTCAACTCGGGTGTTCCGAACGTAGGACACGCGTGACGCGGACGTAGGACACGCGCGGGTCAGGGGTGGCGGCCCGTGGTGGCGATGGTGACGCCCAGGCCGATCATGGTCAGGCCGCCCGCGCCGCCCACGGCGGACAGGCGGCGGGGTGAGCGGGCGAACCAGGTGCGGGCCGTCGCGGCGACCAGGCCCCACACGCTGTCGGACGCCAGCGCGATGACGTTGAACACCAGGCCGAGCAGCAGCATCTGGGCCGCCACGTGCCCCTGCGCCCGGTCCACGAACTGCGGCAGCACGGCGGCGAAGAACACGATCGTCTTCGGGTTCGCCACGCCCACCGCGAACCCCTCCCACAGCGTGCGCAGACCGCCCCGCGCCGGACCGCCCTCGGCGAACGACGCGTGCAGCGCCCCGCGCTGCCGCCACGCCTTCACCCCCAGGTACACCAGGTACACCGCGCCGACGAGCTTCAACGCGGTGAACACCACCGCCGACCGCTCCACGACCGCCCCGACCCCGAACGCCACGGCCACGACCAGCGCGTACGCGCCGAGGGTGTTCCCCAGCACGGTGATCAACGCGGCCCGGCGGCCCTGCGCCAGCGCCCGCCCCACCACGAACAGGACGCTCGGTCCGGGGATCACGATCAGCAGGAACGACATGGCCGCGAAGGCGATGAGCCGGTCTGTGGGCACCATGGCGCCACGAAACCACGCCGGACGCCCCCGCTAACAGCGCTTTTCGCCCGGTCAGCGGGCCAGCCGGACCAACTGCGCGTTCCCGGCCGCCACCCTCCCGTCACGCAGCGCGAGCGTGTCCTCCAACCCGATGCGGGTGTCGAGGCCGCGCGCCGACGCGTAGTCCAGCACCGGCCACGCGCTGTCGTCCTCGCCGTGCAGCAGGATCGGCACGCCCAGCGGCCCCAGCAGGTCGACCAGCCGCTCCGCGTGCGCCACGGTCTCCCCCGGCTGCACCTCGGCCAGCACCCGGACGGTTCCCGCCGGCACGCCCGCCGCCAGCAGCGCCCGCGCCGCCTCCTCGTGGAACACGCCCAGCTCGATGCCGATGCCCGCCTCGCCCAACGCGGCCGCGACGTCCCGCCACCCGTCCTCGTGCACGTTGACCGACGCGAAGTCGGGACGCCCGGCGGCCAGCCCGGCCCACCCGCGCACCAGCTCCGCCCGCCGCACCGGGTCCGGCACGATCCACGCGGCGGTCGTCACCCCCAGCTCCGCCCCCGGCGCCGCCGCCCGCACCACGGACACCGCGGTCGCGACCTCCGGACCGGCCAGCACCTCCAGGCCCACCACGTCCCGCGGGTGCAGGTGGAACGACGTCACGCCCAGCTCGGCGCACGCCGCGGCGTCGGCCGCCAGCTGTTGCGGGGTGATCGGCAGACTAGGGTGGCTGCCCGGCTCACGGGCGCCGTTCAGACAAGCCTGGAGCACGGAACCCACCGAACCACAAGGTGTTGGATACCGCCATGCCGACGCTGACCCCAGCCCTGCTGCGCCACCACGCGGGCGCGAAGTCGTACTGGCGCGGGTTGACCTACCGGGACTCCGTGGTCGAGCTGGCCGTGCGCTCGCGGCACGTGGACGGCGTCGTGGTGGGCGCGGCCGAGTATCGGGTCGCGCTGAGGTGGGAGGACACCCGGCTGGCCGGCGCGTGCACCTGCCCGTACGGGTCGCAGGGGTTCTTCTGCAAGCATTGCGTCGCGGTCGGCCTGGTGCTGCTGGACCGCGGCCTGACCGTGCCGCCGCCGGACGCGGAGGACGAGGAGCTGCGCGCCCGCCTCGCCGAACTGGACCACGCCGAGCTGGTGGAGCTGCTCTACGACCGGGCCGCCCGCGACCACGCGCTGCGCGACGAGATCATGCGAGTTCGAGGCTGAACCCGAGCGCGGTCACGTCCACGCCCGGCACCGGCTGCCAGTCGCGGTCGGGCCGCCGCTGGAAGCCCAGCCGCCGGTAGAGCCGGTGCGCCGTGGTCATGTGCTCGGAGCTGCTCATCACCAGCCGCCGCGCGCCGAGTTCGCGGGCCCGCGCGATCACCGCGCGCACCAGCGCCTCCCCCACCCCGCGGCCGCGCGCGGTCGGGCTCACCGCGAGCATCCGGAACTCGACCTCGCCGTCCCGGCTGACCTCGGCGTACGGGGTGCCGGGGCGGACCACCGTGACGGTGCCGAGCACGGTGTCCGCGACGTCCACCGCCACCAGCAGTTCCGCCTCGCGGGCACGGGTGCGCGCATCGACCAGCGTGTCGGCGTACCCGCCGGTGTGGCTGTCGATGTGCCGGTCGGCCCGGTAGGCGGCCACCGTGACCGCGCCCGCCGCCGCCCACTCGTCTTCCCTCGCGGGCCTCACCACGATGTCGGCCATCTGGTTCCCCTCCACGTCGTCGGACGTCCCGATTGTCGTCCACCCGACCGCGCCGGCAGGCGTTCGACCGAGATTCGGCCGGACGGCCCAACCGAACGCCTCCCGACCGCGGGCGCGATGATGTGGCGATGACACTCCCCGGTGCGATCGAACTGCCCGACGGTTCCCGGGTGCGCGGCCGGGGGCTGCGCAACCCGACCCCGGACGGCGTCCCGGACTACGCGCTGTACCTCGGTTCGCCGAAGATGCGGCAGAAGGTGATGGCCCGCCCGGACGCCCCGCCGTGGCCCCACGAGTGGTTGGAGTGGCCGGACTTCCGGCTGCCCGCGTCGACGGAGCGGGCCGTGGCGCTGATCCGCGACCTGCACGCGCGGGCCGGGTCCGGGGAGCGGGTCGAGGTGGCGTGCGGCGGCGGCATCGGGCGGACCGGCACGGTGGTCGCCTGCCTGGCCGTGCTGGCGGGCGTCCCGTCCACGGAGGCCGTGGCGTGGACGCGGGCCCACTACCACCGGCGTGCGGTGGAGACGCCGTGGCAGAAGCGGTGGGTGGCCCGCTTCCCGCACGACTGAGCCCGCCTCGCCGGGGAACCGCACGCGCACCGGTCCCCGGCGACGCGCCCAGTGACGTCAGGGCGCGGGTTCGGGGGCGTCGTCCTCGGCGACGGTGGCGACCGCGCGGGCGGCCTCCGGGCCGTCCGCGAGCAGGACGCGGAAGCCCGCCTCGTCCAGGACCGGGACCTTGAGCTGCACCGCCTTGTCGGCCTTGTTGCCCGGCGACTCGCCGACCACCACGAAGGCCGTCTTCTTCGACACCGACCCGGCGGCCTTGCCGCCCCGCGACAGGATCGCCTCCTTCGCCTCGTCCCGCGAGAACGTCTCCAGCGAACCCGTGACCACGATCGACAACCCCTCCAGGTGGCGCGGGACCGAGGTGTCGCGCTCCTCGGCCATCCGCACCCCGGCGGCCCGCCACCTGGCGACGACCGCCTGCCGCCAGGGCGTCTCGACCCACTCCCGCACGGCCGTCGCGATGGTCGGGCCCACGCCCTCGGCGGCGGCCAGCTCCTCCTCCGTCGCGGCGACGATCCGGTCCAGCGAGCCGAACTCCCGCGCCAGCGCGCGGGCCGCGGTGGGGCCCACGTGCCGGATCGACAGCGCGACCAGCACCCTCCAGAGTGGACGCTGCTTGACCAGCTCCAGGTTGTCCAGCAGCTTCACCGCGTTCGCGGTCAGCTCGCCGTCCTTGGTGCGGAAGAGGTCGACCTGCGCCAGCGCGTCCGCGTCCAGGTCGAACAGGTCGCCCTCGTCCCGGTACACCGGCGAGTCGACCAGCGCCGCCGCCGCCTCGAAGCCGAGCACCTCGATGTCCAGCGCCGACCGGGACGCGAGGTACGCGAGCCGCTCCCGGAGCTGACCGGGGCAGCCGGCCGCGTTGGGGCAGCGGATGTCGACGTCGCCCTCCTTCATCGGCCGCAGCACGTGCCCGCACTCCGGGCAGGTCAGGGGCATCTCGAACGGGTACGCGTCGGCGGGGCGGGCGTCGACCACCGGGCCGAGCACCTCGGGGATCACGTCACCGGCCTTGCGGATCACGATCCGGTCGCCGATCAGCACGCCCTTGCGCCGGACCTCGCTCGCGTTGTGCAGGGTGGCGCGGGCCACCGTGGAGCCCGCCACCTTCACCGGCTCCATCACCGCGTACGGCGTGACCCGGCCGGTGCGGCCGACCTGCACCTTGATGTCCAGCAACGTGGTGGTGGCCTCCTCCGGCGGGTACTTGAACGCGATGGCCCACCTCGGCGCGCGCGAGGTGCTGCCCAGCCGCCGCTGCAACGGCACCTCGTCCACCTTCACGACCACGCCGTCGATCTCGTGCACGGCGTCGTGCCGGTGCGCGCCCCAGTACGAGACGTGCTCGGCGATGTCGTCGAACGCGTCGAGCACCTTCGTGTGCGGCGACACCGGCAGCCCCCACGCGCGCAGCGCCTCGTACGCCTGGGACTGCCGGGCCAGCTCGAACCCCTCGCGCTTGCCGAGGCCGTGGCAGATCAGGCGCAGCCGGCGCGACGCGGTGACCTTCGGGTCCTTCTGCCGCAACGACCCGGCGGCGGTGTTGCGCGGGTTCGCGAACGGCGGCTTGCCCGCCGCCACGAGCCGCGCGTTCAGCTCCAGGAAGTCCTCCACCGCGAAGAACACCTCGCCGCGCACCTCGACCAGCGCGGGCACGGGGTGCTCGGCGGTGCCGGTCAACGTCTCCGGCACGTCCTGGAGGGTGCGCACGTTGAGCGTGACGTCCTCCCCGGTCCGGCCGTCGCCGCGGGTGAGCGCGCGCACCAGCCGGCCCTGCTCGTAGAGCAGGTTGACGGCCAGCCCGTCGATCTTCAGCTCGCACAGGAAGTGCGCGTCCTCGCCGACCTCCTTGCGCACCCGGTCGAACCAGGCCCGCAGCTCGTCCGGGGAGAACACGTTGTCGAGGCTGAGCATCCGCTCCAGGTGGTCGACCGCGGTGAACTCGGTCGAGAACGTGCCGCCGACGAGCTGGGTGGGCGAGTCGGGGGTGGCGAGCCCGGGGTGGGCCCGCTCCAACGCCTCCAACCGACGGAGCAACGCGTCGAACTCGCCGTCACTGACCGTCGGCGAGTCGAGGACGTAGTAGCGGAACTGGTGGCCGCGCACCTCCTCCGCGAGCGCCGCGTGCTCCTCCCGCACGGCGGCGGGCACGTCCTCGACGCCCTCGGCCGGGGCGTAGGTCGGGTTCAACGAGTCGTCGCTGGTCACGGCATGAGCGTAACCAGGTGGTCCGACGATTTCAGGACCGCTCCCCGCCCATCGAGCGGACCAGGTCGCGGAACTCCAGCAGGTCGATCGCGCCCTCCGGCTCGGCGGACGCCGTCTCCACCCGGCCCAGCCGTTCACCCGCCAGCCGTTCACCGAGCGTGACGTCCAGCGGCAGGAACGTGAGGGTCTGGCGGGCCGCCGGTTCGAGCGCGGCGAACTCGGGGTGGTAGACCGCGACGTCGACCAGGCCGTCGGAGACCTGCGCGGCCACCCGCACGTCGGCGAGCCGGATGCGGCGCGGCCCGAGGTTGACCGTGACCAGGGTCGGGTCGGGCACGGCGGGCACCGAGTCGTGGTACTCCCAGATCATGTCCTCCGCCGGCGCGGCCCCGATCCACGCGTCGGTGTAGGGGCGCAGCCGGGGGTCCTCGCGGCTGGTGATCACCAGGGCGTAGATGGCGCGGTGCCCGCGTTCGAGGGAGAACTCCAGGTCCGGGTGCATGGCGGCGACCAGCGCGCCCAGCGCGCCCTCCACCCGGTGCGGCTCGCCGTCGCCCAGGGCCGCGTTCACGGTCGGCAGCAGCTCGAACCACGCCGGCCAGAAGGCGGCCGCGGCCTCGTCCGGGTTCGGCAGGTGGACCGGCTCGGGTTCGGGCTCGGTGCGGCGGCGGAACCAGCTCATGGCTCCATTGAACTACGGCGGCAGGCCACCGCGAGCAGTTCCGCCGCGGGTCCCACGAGCCTGCGGTCGGCAGGCCACGCGGCCCGCAGCACGCGGCGCAGGTCCAGCTCCACGGGCGCCTCGGCCAGCCGCCCCTCGGCGAGGTCGACGGCCACGGCGAGCACGCTGAGCACGGCGGGCGCGACCCCGGCGACGACCGCGCCGCGCACGGCGGTGGTGGAGCCCAGCTCCAGCGCGGGCGGGCACGCGTCGGGCAGCGCCCGGTCCAGCGTGTCCCGGGTGCCGGAGCCGCGTTCCCGCACGACCAGGGGTGTCGCGGCCAGTTCGGCGGCGGTGAGCGGGCGTCGGCGGCGGGCCCACGGGTGCCCCGGCGCGACGACCAGCGCCAGCCGGTCCACGGCCACCCGGCGCGTGGAGAGCCCCGGCAGCGGGCCCGGGGCCTCGACGAACCCCAGGTCCACCGCGCCGTCGCGGACCAGCGCCACGACCGTCCCGGAGTTCGTCACCCGGAGGCCGACGCGCAGCTCGGGCCGGGTCCGGCGCAGCTCGCCGATCCAGCCCGGCGCGAGGTGCTCGGCCACGGTCATGCTCGCGGCCACCCGCAGCTCGGCCTCCTGCGCCGAGCGCAGCGCCCGCGCGCCCTCGACCAGGCCCGCGACCTCGTCCAACACCCGCCGCGCGCGCTCGGTCACCACCACGCCGGCCGGGGTCAGCACGGACCCGCGCCGCCCCCGGTCGACCAGCACCACGCCGAGCCTGCGTTCCAACGTGGACAGCCGCTTGCTCGCCGAGGGCTGCGCGATGCCCAGCTCCTCGGCGGCCCGCCCGAGGCTGCCCAGCTCCCCGACCAGCACCAGCAGGCGCAGCGACTCGAGGTCCGGGGTCATAGCCACAGGGTATGACCCCAGACCCGGACGCCGGCTACCGGGAACGTTCGCCCGGACGGAGGGTGGGCGGTGTGCTGATCGCCGCGTTGGTCCTGGGTGTGGTGGTGGGCGGACGCGTGCCCGACGTGGCGGGCGCCACCCGCGTGCTGCTGCGCGTCGGGGTGGTCCTGCTCGGGCTGCAACTGTCCGTCCCGCAGCTGTGGGGCCTGGGACCGGGCGTCCTGGTCGCCATCGTGGTCACGGTCGCGGTGACGTTCTTCGGCACGCTGGCGCTCGGCCGCTGCCTCGGCCTGCCGCGCGGCCTCACCGTGCTCGTGGCCGGCGGTTTCGCCATCTGCGGCGCGTCGGCCATCGCCGCCGTCGAGGGCCGGGTGGACCGGGAGGACGGGCACGTGGCCGCGAGCGTCGCCCTCGTCACCCTCTACGGCACCCTGGCCATGGTCGCGTTGCCGCTGCTGGGGGCCTCGCCGCAGTGGATCGGGCTCAGCGTGCACGAGGTCGCGCAGGTGGCCGCCGCCGCGCCCGCCGGCGGTCTGGCCACGGCCATGGCGGTGAAGCTCGGCCGGGTGGCGCTGCTCGTGCCGATCGTGGCCTGCGTCGGCCGCCGGGGCGCGCCGCCGGTGCCCGGCTTCCTGCTCGGGTTCCTGGCGGCGGTGGCGGTCGGCCCGCTGCTGCCGACCGCCGTCCTGGGCGTGGCCGAGACCGCGACGACGGTCGTGTTGGCCGTCGCCCTGTTCGGCCTCGGCACGGCCGTGCGGCCCCGGGCGCTGCTGCGGACCGGCCCGCGGGCGCTCCTGCTGGGGCTGCTCTCGACGCTGCTGGTGTGCGGGACGGGCTACCTGTCGCTGCGGGTGGTGTGAGCGCGCAGCAGGTCGGCGTTCAGGCGGGCGATCGTGGTCAGCGGGATGCCCTTGGGGCACGCCGACGTGCACTCGCCGGTGTTCGTGCAGCCGCCGAACCCGGCCGCGTCGTGCTCGGCGACCATGTCCCGCGCCCGCGAGTACCGCTCCGGCTGCCCCTGCGGCAGCACGCCCAGGTGCGTGGCCTTCGCGGCGGTGAACAGCATCGCCGACCCGTTCGGGCACGCGGCCACGCACGCACCGCAGCCGATGCACGCCGCCGCCTCGAACGCCGTGTCCGCGTCGGGCTTGGGCACGGGCGTGGCGTGCGCGTCCGGCGCGGACCCCGTCGGCACGCTGATGTACCCGCCGGCCGCCACGATCCGGTCGAACGCCGACCGGTCCACCACCAGGTCGCGCACCACCGGGAACGGCCGCGCCCGCCACGGCTCGACGGTCACCACGTCGCCGTCGCGGAAGTGCCGCAGGTGCAGCTGGCAGGCCGTGGTCGCCTTCTCCGGCCCGTGCGCCACCCCGTTGATCATCATCCCGCACGCGCCGCAGATGCCCTCGCGGCAGTCGTGGTCGAACGCCACCGGCTCCTGCCCGGCCGTGATCAGCCGCTCGTTGAGCACGTCCAGCGCCTCCAGGAACGACATGTCCGGCGACAGGTCGTCCAGGGCGTACTCCACCAGCCGCCCGGTCGCGCCGCTCTGCCGCCAGATCCGCAGGGTGAGTTTCACGCGTAGCTCCGGGTGCTCGGGGTGACGTGCTCGAAGACCAGTTCTTCCTTGTGCAGCACGGGCGGTCGGCCCACGCCCGTGTACTCCCACGCGGCCACGTAGGAGAAGTTCGCGTCGTCCCGCAGCGCCTCGCCGTCCGGGGTCCGGCTCTCCGACCGGAAGTGGCCGCCGCACGACTCCTCGCGGTGCAGCGCGTCCACGCACATCAGCTCCGCCAGCTCGAGGAAGTCCGCGACCCGGCCCGCCTTCTCCAGCTCCTGGTTCAGCCGCTCGCCGTCGCCGGGCACCTTGACCCGGGCCCAGAACTCCTCGCGCAGCTCCGGGATGCGCTCCAGCGCCTTGCGCAGCCCCGCCGCGTCGCGCTCCATGCCGCACTCGTCCCACATCAGCCTGCCCAGCTCGCGGTGGAACGACTCGACCGTGCGGTCGCCGTCCACGGCCAGCAGCGTCTTCACCCGGCCGCGCACCTCCGACATCGTGTCCGCGACCACCGGGTGGCTCTCGTCGACCGGTTCGAACGGCGCGTCGGCCAGGTAGTCGCCGATCACGCCGGGCAGCACGAAGTAGCCGTCCGCCAGGCCCTGCATCAGCGCGGACGCGCCCAGGCGGTTCGCGCCGTGGTCGGAGAAGTTGGCCTCGCCGATCACGTAGAGGCCGGGGATCGTGGAGCGCAGGTCGTAGTCGACCCACAGTCCCCCCATCGTGTAGTGGACGGCCGGGTAGATGCGCATCGGCGTCCGGTAGGGGTCGTCGCCGGTGATGCGCTGGTACATCTCGAACAGGTTCCCGTAGCGCTGCTCGACGGCGTGCGCGCCGAGGCGCCGGATGGCGTCGGCGAAGTCGAGGTACACGCCGCGCTTCTCGTCGGAGATGTTCTTCGCCGCCCGGGACGCGATGTCGCGCGGCACCAGGTTGCCGAAGCTCGGGTACATGCGCTCCAGGAAGTAGTCGCGGTCGGCCTCGGGGATGTCGTTGGGCGCACGCGTGTCGTGCGGGTCGCGCGGCACCCACACGCGGCCGTCGTTGCGCAGCGACTCGCTCATCAGGGTGAGCTTCGACTGGTGGTCGCCGCTGATCGGGATGCACGTCGGGTGGATCTGGGTGAAGCACGGGTTCGCGAACAGCGCGCCCCGCCGGTGCGCCCGCCAGATCGCGGTGGCGTTGCAGCCCTTGGCGTTGGTGGACAGGTGGAACACGTTGCCGTAACCGCCGGTCGCGAGCACGACGGCGTCGGCGAAGTGGGTGGACACCGCGCCGCTGACGAGGTCGCGCACGACGATCCCGCGCGCCCGGCCGTCCACCACGACCAGGTCCAGCATCTCGGTGCGCGGGTGCGTCTCGACGCGCCCGGCGGCGACCTGGCGCTCCAGGGCCTGGTACGCGCCCAGCAGGAGCTGCTGCCCCGTCTGGCCGCGGGCGTAGAACGTGCGGGAGACCTGCGCGCCGCCGAACGACCTGGTGTCCAGCAGGCCGCCGTACTCGCGGGCGAACGGCACGCCCTGCGCCACGCACTGGTCGATGATCTCGACGCTGATCTGCGCCAACCGGTACACGTTCGACTCGCGCGAGCGGAAGTCGCCGCCCTTGACGGTGTCGTGGAACAGGCGGTGCACGCTGTCGCCGTCGTTGCGGTAGTTCTTGGCCGCGTTGATGCCGCCCTGCGCGGCGATGCTGTGCGCGCGGCGCGGGCTGTCCTGGTAGCAGAACGACTTGACGCGGTAGCCCAGCTCGGCCAGCGTCGCCGCGGCCGAGCCGCCCGCGAGGCCCGTGCCGACCACGATCACGCTGCGGGTGCGCCGGTTCGCCGGGTTGACCAGGCGGGCCGAGAAGCGGCGGCGGTCCCAGCGGGACTCGATCGGCCCGGACGGCACGCGGTGGTCGGCGATCGGAGCGCCTTCGGTGTAGGGCATGTCAGCTCACCAATCCGGTGAAAACGGCGAAGGGGACGGACAGGAACCCGGCGCAGACCACCACGGCGACGCCGAGTCCGATCACGCGCGAGGTGGTGACGCCGAGGGTCCGGGTGGCGCTCCACACGCCGTGGCGGATGTGGAAGCCCAGGGCGAGCACGGCGACGGTGTAGGCGAGCACGACGTACCAGTGCCGGAAGTCGGCGACCACGTTCGCGTGAATCTCGCCGGGCACGCCGTGGGGGTTGAGCCACCCGACGGTGAGGTCGAGCAGGTGGTAGACGACGAACAGGGCGATGATCACGCCGCCCCAGCGCATGGTGCGGGCGGCGTAGCTGCCCTGGACGCGCCTGCGGTGCTCGTAGCGGCCCCCGGCCCGGCGGGCGCGGGCGGTGAGCTGGTAGGCGGCGAGGAAGTGCAGCGCCACACAGGCGAGCAGCGCGACCCGGGTCGGCCAGACCGCGCCGATCTCGCGCAGCCACCGGCCGTAGCCGTCGATCGCCTCCGCGCCGGAGAAGACGGTCAGGTTGCCGAGCATGTGCACGACGACGTAGAGCAGCAGCCCGGCGCCGGTGACCGCCATGACGACCTTCTTGCCGACGGTGGTGCGGTAGAGCCCGATCGTGTCCACGTCGATGACGCTAGGAACGGGTGTGACGAGTCGTCCAATACATCGTGAGCTGGCGGAGGATAGCCTCGGGCTATGACGCTCCAGCAGCTCGTGTACTTCCTGGCAGTGGCCCGGACGCGGCACTTCACCCGGGCCGCCGCGGAGGTGCGTGTGGCGCAGCCCTCACTGTCCAAGCAGATCCACGCGTTGGAGAAGGAGCTGGGGGCGGAGCTGTTCAGCCGGGCGCGCGGGAACGTCGCGCTGACGCCGGCGGGCGAGGCGCTGCTGCCCGTGGCGCAGCGGATCCTGTCCGATGTGGACACGGCGCGGCTGGAGGTGGCCGAGCTGGTGGGGCTGCGGCGGGGGCGGGTGCGGGTGGGCGCGACGCCGAGCCTGTGCGGCAGCCTGTTCGCGGACGTGATCAAGCGGTACCACGACGCGTACCCCGGTATCCAGGTGTCGGTGACCGAGGGCGGGTCGCGGGACCTGGTCGCGGCGTTGGAGGCGGGTCAGCTCGACCTGGCGCTGGTGATCGTGTCGCCGGCGGACGCCGACCGGGCGTTGACCGTGGTGCCGGTGCTGCGGGAGGAGCTGGTGGTGGCGTCGGCCGAGCCGCTGGGCGTGGCCCGGATGCGGTTGACGGACCTGCGCGAGCACCCGCTGGTGATGTTCCGGCCGGGGTACGACCTGCGGGAGACGACGTTGGCGGCGTGCCGGCAGGCGGGGTTCGAGCCGGGGTTCGCGGTGGAGGGCGGGGAGATGGACGCCGTGCTGCGGTTCGTGGAGGTGGGGTTGGGGGTGGCGATCGTGCCGAGCACGGTGCTGGCGACCCGGTCGTTGCACGGCACCCCGCTCACGCCGGCCACGACGCGGACGGTGGCGCTGGCCCACCGGACCGACGTGGCCCCGACCACGGCCGGCCGCGCGTTCCGCAGCGTCCTGCTGTCCTTCCTCCGCGACGCCCCGCTCCCCCCGGGCGTCCACCTGGCCACCCCCTAACCGACGCGAGAGTCCAACCCTCAACGCGCGAGAGTCCAACGCCCACGTGCGGTGAGTTCAACACTGGACCGACCACGCGGTATGCCGAGCGTTGAATTCACGTGCGCCGAACGTTGGACTCTCGCGTTGTGAACGTTGGACTCTCGCGCCGCCGGGGGTTACCAGGTTTCCGGTGGTTCGACGAACGCCTTGGCCAGGTCGCGGGTGAACGCCAGGGCGCGTCGCGCCCACGCCTCGCTCGCCCCCGCCATGCCGCACGTCGGCGTCGGCACGGCGTGCGTGCCCAGGATCGACCGCGGGAACCCGAGCCGGTCCACGAGGTCCAGCGCGGGCTGGGCCAGCGACTTCAGCGCCGGCCGCGTGGCCGGGTCGGTGCTCGGGGCCAGGCCCAGCAGCAGCTGGGTCTTCTCCTCCCACGCCTCGCCGATCTCGTCCCACACCGCGTCGTCCAGGACCGTGACGTCGAACGAGACCGCCCGCGCGCCCGCCTGCCGGAGCAGCGTGACCGGCGGCTTCGGCGCGCAGCAGTGCACGATCACGTCGGCGTCGAGGCCGTCGATGACGGTCTGCAACACCGCCCGCGCGTCCGGCTCCGGGACGGCCGGGACCGTGCCCAGCTTGGACGGGGTCGGCAGCAGGCCCCGGAGCACGGCGGGCAGCCCCGGTTCGTCGAGCTGCACGACGACCTTCGCCCCGGTCCGCTTGCCCACCTCGGCCACGTGCCGGTTGACGCCCTCGACCAGGGACTCGGTGAACTCGCGCAACGCGCCCCGGTCGGTGAGCACGCGGTGGCCGCGCGCCAGCTCGACGCTTGCGGTGAGCGTCCACGGCCCGGCCGCCTGCACCTTCACCACCCGCGGCCCCACGGGGTCGGCGGCCTCCTCGAACGCGTCCAGGTCACGGCGCAGCAGGTCCACCGCGCGCCGGTGGTCCCGACCGGGGTGCGCGGTGGTCCGCCAGCCGGAGGGGACCACCTCCACCGGCAGGTCGACCAGCAGCGCCGCGGTGCGGCCGATCATGTCCGCGCCGACGCCGCGGGCGGGCAGTTCGGGCAGGTGGGGCAGGTCGGGGAGTTCGCCGAGCACGATCCTGGCGGCCTCCAGCGGGTCGTTTCCGGGTAGCGAGCCGATGCCGGTGGCGGCGCCGGCGGACCAAGGGAGGGCATCCACGCGCACAGTCTCCCACCACCGCCGGTCGGCCGTTCGACGGCGAAAAGGTCTAGACCCATTGACGACATGGTCCAGACCACATACCGTCACGGTGTCGGTGCCGACAGTGTCGAGCGGCGCCGCCACGACGTGGTGTGGGGGCGTGCCGCGCCCCGCGCCCCCACACCACCTCCACCCCGTCCCCCCTGCACGGGAGTAGGTGCCGATGTCCCGCAAGCGCAAGAGCCTGGCCGCGTTGGCGGCGGGCGTCACCGCGGTCCTGACCGCCGGTCTGCTGCTGGCCGCCCCCGCGGGCGCCGCGCCGACCCCCACCGCCGTGTTCACCCAGGACTCCACGTGGGGTTCGGGGTACCAGGGCAAGTTCACCATCACCGCCGGCACGGCCGCGCTGTCCGGGTGGAAGGTCGAGTTCGACCTGCCGGCGGGCACCACGCCCGGCTCGTACTGGGACGCCGCGCTGACCAGCAGCGGCACCCACCACACGTTCACCAACCGCGAGTACAACGGCAGCCTCGCGGCCGGCGCGTCCACGTCGTTCGGGTTCCTGGTGAACGGCACGGGCCTGCCCGCCAACTGCAAGCTCAACGGCCAGCCGTGCGCCGGCGGTGGAACCACGACCACGACCACCACTACGACGACGACCACCACCACTTCGGACCAGCCCCCGCCGCCCGGCAGCCTGAAGTCCGCGCCGTACGTCGACATCACCATGCCGACGCCGTCGCTGGAGTCGGTCGCCCGCGCCACGGGGCAGAAGGTGTTCACGCTCGCCTTCGCGCTCGCGGACAGCACCGGCTGCAACCCGGCGTGGGGCGGCACGATCCCGCTGAACGACAGCCGGATCATCAACGACGTGCGCGCGCTCAAGGCGTTGGGCGGTGACGTCGTCGTGGCGACCGGCGGCGCGGCCGGACCGTACCTGGAGTACTCGTGCTCCACCGCGGACGCGCTGCTGGCGGCGTACAAGAAGGTGCTCGACGCGGTGGGCAGCAACCACCTGGACGTGGACGTCGAAGCCTCCATCCCGCACGACATGGTCAACACGGCGTTGAAGCGCCTGCAGACCGAGCGCGGCACGTCGATCAGCTACACGATGCGCGTGCAGGGCGACGACTACGGCATGGACCCGTACTCGGTGCAGATCCTGCAGAACGCCGCCGCCAAGGGCCTGACCGTGCTGGTGAACCCGATGACGATGGAGTTCGGCTCGTCCCGCCCGGACTGGGGCGACGCCGTCATCGCCGCCGCCGAGAGCAGCCTGCGGCAGATGAAGCAGATCTGGCCCGCCAAGTCGGACGCGGAGCTGAAGCGACTGCTCGGCGTGACCCCGATGATCGGCCGCAACTTCAACGGCAAGGTCTTCACCCAGGCGCACGCGCGCAAGCTCGTGACCTGGGCGAACACGAACCGGATCGGCCTGCTGGGCTTCTGGTCCGTGGGCCGTGACAACGGCGGCTGCCCCGGCGGCGGCATCTCGCCGACGTGCAGCAGCATCAGTCAGTCGCAGTACGAATTCACCAACATCTTCAAGGGCTTCACGGCCTGACCGTGCTGCGGTGGGGCGTTCAGCGGAACGCCCCACCGCTGCACGCTAGCCGCTCACCAGGATCAGCACGCCGATGCCGATCAGCACGACCGGCAGGAGGATGTGACCCCAGCGGGTCAGGGGTTTGGTGATGGTGGGACGCGTGGCGATGTGGCGGGCGGTTGCGCACCACACCGCGACCAGGGCCAGGAAGACCACCACGTAGGTCGTGATGCCGGTGGTGGTGAAGACCGGGACGTAGACGCCGATGTTGTCGCCGCCGTTGGCGAACGTCACGGCGGCCACGCCCAGTGCGCCCGTGGCGGCCGGCTCGGAGTCGTCGCCGCCCCGCCACGCCTGCCACGCCGCCTTCACGCCCAGCGCCAACGGCAGCAGGCCCAGCCACGGCAGGACCGCGGCGGGCAGGAGGGTGGCGCCCAGGGAGGCCGCCACGCAGACGGCCAGGATGGCGGCGAAGCCGAGGTACTGGCCCAGCACGACGCGCCACGCGGGCACGCCCCGGGCGAAGAACAGCGCCAGCAGGACGATGTCGTCCACGTTCGTCACGGCGAACAGCCCGATCGCACGGATGATGTCCAGCACCAGCGAACCTTAAGGTGCAGGCATGAACGGACCCGCGGAGATGCTCGCCAACGACGCCGCGTCGACCGCGCTCGGCATCCGGGCGCTCGAACTCGGCGAGGGCACCGCCCGGCTCGCCATGACCATCACCGACCTGATGGTCAACGGCCACGGCATCGGGCACGGCGGGTACGTGTTCCTGCTCGCGGACACCGCCTTCGCCTGCGCGTGCAACCGCCACGGCTCGGTGACCGTGGCGGCGCAGGCGGAGATCGACTTCATCGCCCCCGTGCACGCGGGGGACGAGCTGGTGGCCGAGGCGGTGGAACGGGCCCGGTTCGGGCGCAGCGGCATCTACGACATCACCGTGCGCCGGGGTGACCAGGTGGTGGCCGAGTTCCGCGGCCGCAGCCGGACGCTCAGGCCGAACGGCGCAGACCCAGCACCTGGAGGGTGATGAAGCCCGCCACCGCGATCGCCTGGGCGACGATCAGGAACACGCCCAGCCCGGTCACGGGGAACCACCCGGCAAAAGCGGTGAGGAAGCTGTCCAGCACCCACACCGAATTACCGACGATCACCACCGCGACCACTGGCCGAACGGGTCGCAGGCCGAGCGCGAAAACGCCCGCGCCGTAAGCGACGAGGAATGCGCCGAGCCCGATCACCAGACCGCGCGGCAATCCCGTGGGCAGGTCGAGGAAAAGGGCGAGGAGGCCGAGCCCGCCCGAGGCGACGCCGTCGAGCTTGAGGGCGAAGCGGAGCAGGCCGTCGTGGTGCACGCGAGTTGTCGTCATGGCCCGGAAGTTAGGCCCGGCGCTCCTGCCGGCGGTACGCCGAACGCTGCCATCGACTGCCGGTCACACCGCCTCGACCTGCGCGGCCAGGTCTTCGGCGATCAGCTTCGCCCCCGCGTTCTGCCAGTTGTGCAGCGTCCGCTCCGGCACCTGGTCCACGAACCACGCCAACGCCCGCCGCGCCACCGGGTCGAGGTCCTCGCGCTTGGTCCGCCTGCTGTACGGCCGGATCCCGACCACGTAGTAGAAGTACAGCGCGTTGTAGTGCCGCCATTCGTCGCTGGTGCCGAATTCACCGTCGCGCGGCTTGAGCCGGTGGATGCCCTCCGACAACAACGCCTTCAATTCCGCCGCACGTTCCAGCGGTTGGTCGGACGCGCCCCGGGCGGCGAGCCGGGCGTCGATCACCGGCAATTCCGTCAACGGGCTCGCGACCAGCTTGCCGAGGTCGCCGTAGTTGCTCAACGCCCGCCTGGTCAGCTTGACGAGCTCGGCCTGGTCGAGCGGCGCGCGCCGGGGCAGGGCGTCGGCCGCCTCGCGCAGCTCGGCCCGGGTCGCGGCCACCTCCGGCACGGCGACCTTGTCCACCAGCAGCGCCAGCGGGTTGGCCAGCACCTGCACCGCGATCGCGGCGGCGACCGTGCCGTACAGCAGCGGCACCAGCCGGTCGTCCAGGAACAACGCCACCTGCCCGCCGAACACCGCCGCCAACCCGGCCGACGTGAGCAGCGACCGCACCACGTCCGCCCGGATCGCCTCGCCCTCGTCGAACGCGTCCGCCACGGCCACGAGCACCCCGAACACCAGCAGGTCCACCCCGGCCGAGGCGATCACCAGCGGTTCCGGCAGCACGTCCACCAGCAGCAGCGCGCAGCTCAGCCCGAACAGCACCGTCGCCGCGCCCGGCAACGCCCGCCGCAGCCGCAGGCACAGCACCACCGCGACGGCCAACGGGGCCAACACCACCAGGGGCACGAAGTACGCCGCGACCAGCAACGGCGCCGCGCTCCAGCGCCACCACCGGTCGTACCGCACCGGCAGCCAGCACACGACGACCCCGGTCCACGCCACCGCGGGCACCGCCAGCGCCACCGCCGGCAGCGGGAGGGCGATCACCAGGGCGTAGGCGAGCAGCCCGACCGCCGCCCGCCGGAGCAGGGGTTTGCGGTGATCGCGCACGAGCAGGTACAGGCCGAGCCACCAGGCGAGGCCGAAGGTCACCACCGACACCGCGATCACCCGGAAATCCTACGGTTGCGCCGGCTGGGACCATGTGGTCCATGCCGGTCGAGCTGACGCTCCGCAGGGCCGCCGAAGAGGTTGAACGCGGCGATCTGGCCAGTGTGCTGCGCGCACGGCAGCGGCTGGTCGGCCTGGTCACCAGTTACCCGGACCGGTTGGACCTGCGGGACCGGCTCGCGGCGGTGTACCGGCTGCTCGGCGACGCGGCGCAGGCCGGGCGCTGGAGCTACCTGTCCGAGGTGCGCGACGAGGCCGAGGTGGCGGCGTTCGAACGCGCCTACCGCACGCCGATGGCCCGGCTGGCGGCGATGAACTGGGTCGGCGGCGAGGCGGGCGCGGCCACCGAGACCGCGCGGCAGCGGCTGGTGGCGTTGCAGGAGGCGGCGAACGAGCAGTTGCGCGCGGAGCTGTCGGTGGCCGACGACCGCGACTCCTCGTGGGGCACGAACGTGCTGGTGCTGGTCGGCCTGGTGGTCGTGCTGCTCTGCTTCGTGGTCGGCGCGGTGACGCTCGTCATGGGGGTCTACAGGTGGTTCACGGGCTGAGCGCATGCTGGGTGCATGACCCCCGAAGTCGCCGCCGCCGCTGACCGCATCCGCCCGCACGCCCGCCGCACGCCGACCTGGCGCACGGAGGTGGACGGCCGGCCCGTCGTGTTCAAGCTGGAGCACCTCCAGCTCACCGGCTCGTTCAAGCTGCGCGGCGCGTTGAACACCCTGATCGCCGCCGACTCACCCGATCGTGTGGTCACGGCGTCCGGCGGCAACCACGGCCTCGGCGTGGCGAAGGCCGCGCAGCTCCTCGGGCTGCACGCCACCGTGTTCGTGCCCGTGGGCGCGCCGGAGGGCAAGGTCCGGCGGATCGAGGCGGCGGGCGCGAAGCTGATCCGGCACGGCGACACGTACGCCGAAGCGGTGCTGGCGGCCCGCGAGACGCCCGGTTTCTACGTCGAGGCGTACAACGACCCGACCGTCGTCGCAGGTCAGGGCACCGTCGCCGCCGAGGTGGTGGCGGACGCGCCGGACGTGGACGCGATCGCGGTCGCCGTCGGGGGCGGCGGGCTGGCCGCGGGCACGGCGCTGGCCTCCGGCCTGCCGACCGTCGCGGTCGAGCCGGAGCGGTGCTGCGCGCTGCACCACGCGCTGGCGGCGGGCGGGCCGGTGGACGCCGAGGTGGACTCGGTCGCGGCGTCCGCGCTGGGCGCCACGCGGGTGGGCGAGGTCCCGTTCGGGATCCTGAGCACGCACCCGGTGACGTCCGTGCTCGTGACCGACGCCGAACTCCTCGCCGCCCGCGACCGGCTGTGGGAGGAGTTCCGGCTGGCCGTGGAACCGGCGGCGGCCGTGCCGTTCGCCGCGTGGCTGGCCGGGCGGGTGCCGGGCGAGCTGCCGTGCGTGGTGCTGTGCGGCGCGAACACGGACTGGACGCCCTAGCACGCGGCACCCGCGCACGGCGGGCCGCCTTGCGACCTGGTCCGGGCACCGCGGTGCCCGGACCGTCGCCCTCGTCTCCCACCGCCTGCCGCGGCGGCCTACAACTCCCCCATCCGTCCGGTCAACGGCTCTCGGTCACCCGCCCCAGGTCCGGCGACACGCGCGGGCGCGCCACGCCCCCTTGCGCCATGCCGGCCTGCGGCGGCACCTCGACCTCGCGCGCGAGCGCCGGGTCGAGCTTCTCGACCCGCTCGACCATGGCTTCCACCTGCTCGATCAGCTCGGCCCACTCGGGCCGGTGCAGGCGCTCCCGGACCACCCAGCGCAGCGTGCGCACCTCCGCGCGCAGCCGCTCGAACTGCTCCTCGTCGAGACGTTGCGCGGACGGGTGGTCGAGCTTGCTCGAGAGCACCCTCACCCGGGTCCCGATGTCCACCAGCGACCTCCGGCGTCGTGCGTTGTCATACGGCACGCACGCAGTGTCGCAGGCGACACCGACAAAACCACAAGCCGGACTTCACCGAGTCGCGGCGATGGTGGCGCTGGCGAGCACGAGATCGCCCGCCGCCGCGTCCTCCCGGTACACCGCGACCGCCTGACCAGGCGCGACGCCGCTCAGCGGCTCGCGCAGGCGCACCAGCAGCTCGCCGTCCACGACTTCGGCCACCGCGGGCGCCAGGCCGCCGTGCGCCCGGACCTGGGCCACGCACTCGACCGGGCCGTCGAAGGAGATCCTCGTCACGGGCCGCCGCGCGACGATCTCGGTGACCTTCAGCCGCTCCGCCGCGCCGACCCGCACGGTGCCGCTCACCGGCTCCAGCGAGAGCACGTACCGGGGTCGCCCGTCGGGCGCGGGCGCGTCGATGCCCAGGCCCTTGCGCTGGCCCACGGTGAACTCGTGCACGCCGACGTGCCGCCCGAGCACCGCGCCGGTCTCGTCGTCCACCAGCAGGCCGGGCTGCTCGCCGAGCCGGCTGGTCAGGAAGCCGCGCGTGTCGCCGTCGGGGATGAAGCAGATGTCGTGGCTGTCGGGCTTGTCCGCGACCTGGAGGCCGCGCTCGGCGGCCTCGGCCCGCACCTGCGCCTTGGTCGAGTCGCCGAGCGGGAACATCGCGTGCGCCAACTGCTCGTGCGTCAACGACGCCAGCACGTACGACTGGTCCTTGCCGTCGTCCGCCGAACGGCGCAACTCCACTACTCCGTCCACAGTGGACAGACGGGCGTAGTGGCCGGTGCAGACCGCGTCGAAGCCCAGCCCGATGGCCTTGTCCAGCAGCGCCTCGAACTTGATCTTCTCGTTGCACCGCAGGCACGGGTTGGGCGTGCGGCCGGCCGCGTACTCGGCCACGAACTCGTCCACGACCTCCTCGGTGAACCGCTCCGCGAAGTCCCACACGTAGAACGGGATGCCGAGCACGTCCGCCGCGCGCCGCGCGTCCCGGGCGTCCTCGATGGTGCAGCAGCCCCGCGCGCCGGTGCGCAGCGTGCCGGGCTTGGCCGACAACGCCAGGTGCACGCCGATCACCTCGTGACCCGCCTCCACCGCCCGCGCCGCAGCCACGGCGGAATCCACCCCGCCGCTCATCGCCGCCAGCACCCGCATGCCCGTCACACCTCCGCCGTCGCCTTGCCCGCCAGCCGCTTCAACCCCGCGATGCCCGCCGTGCGGGCCCGCTCCACCACCGGACCGATCACCTCGGCCAGTTCCCGCACCTCGGCCGCCGTGGACGTGTGGCCGAGGGAGAACCGCAGCGAGCCGCGCGCGAGCACCGGGTCCACGCCCATGGCCAGCAGCACGTGGCTGGGTTGCGCCACCCCCGCCGTGCAGGCCGAGCCGGTGGAGCACTCGATGCCCTTGGCGTCCAGCAGCATCAGCAGGCTGTCGCCCTCGCAGCCGGGGAACGTGAGGTGCGCGTTGCCGGGCAGCCGGTGCACCGGGTCGCCGTTCACCGCCACGTCCGGCACGACCCGCCGCACCGACTCGACCAGCTCGTCGCGCAGCGCGGCCACCCGGGCGGCGGTCCCGGCGCGGTGGTCCACCGCGTGCCGCACCGCCGCGGCCAAGGCCACGATCGACGGCACGTCCAGCGTGCCGGACCGCACTTCCCGCTCCTGCCCGCCGCCGTGCAGCACGGGCGTCGTCGCCACGTCACGACCCAGCAGCAGCACGCCGACGCCGTACGGCCCGCCGACCTTGTGGCCGGTGAGCGTCAGCGCCGCCGCGCCGGAGTCGGCGAAGTCGACCGGCACCGCGCCCACGGCCTGCACCGCGTCGGTGTGGAACGGCACCCCGCGCTCGGCGGCCAGCGCGGCCAGCTCGCGCACCGGGTTGATCGTCCCGACCTCGTTGTTCGCCCACATCGCGGTGACCAGGGCGACGTCGTCGTCCAGCGCGTCGCGCAGCGCCTCCGGCCGGATGCGGCCGAGCCCGTCGGGCTCCAGCCAGGTCACCTCGGCGCCTTCGTGGTCCACGAGCCACTGCACGGCGTCGAGCACGGCGTGGTG
The DNA here is from genome assembly GCF_053601135.1 of Actinosynnema sp. NPDC004786. Classification (NCBI taxonomy): domain Bacteria; kingdom Bacillati; phylum Actinomycetota; class Actinomycetes; order Pseudonocardiales; family Pseudonocardiaceae; genus Actinosynnema; species Actinosynnema sp. NPDC004786. Next base: position 81,051 of record NZ_JBSGBG010000018.1, read on the forward strand.
CTCCACCGACGACGCCACCACGCGCCGGCGGCGGGACGTGCGGCGGGACCAGTACACGCCCTTGACCGCGAGGTTGTCGCTCTCCGTGCCACCGCTGGTGAAGATCACTTCGGACGGTCGCGCGCCGAGGGCGTCCGCGATGTCCTCCCGCGCCTCCTCGACCGCCCGCCGCGCCCGCCGGCCCGAGGTGTGCAACGAGGAGGCGTTGCCCGTCGTGGACAACGCCCGAGTCATCGCCTCGATCGCCTCGGGGAGCATGGGGGTCGTGGCGGCGTGGTCGAAGTAGGCCATCAGCTTCCCAGGGTAGCCCGGCCGAGCCGGCCCGCGAGCACCGCACCGAGGACCGCGACCCCCGCCATCAGCAGGTCGAACGGCACCACGGCGGCCGTGGGCGCGGCGGCCGAGGCGAAGGTGGTGACCAGCACGCCGCCGAGGCCGACCAGCAGCGCCGACCCCAGCATGTCGCTGATCTGCAGCGCGGAGGAGTTGAACCCCCGGTCGACCTCGGTGGACGCGCCCAGGGTGAGCACGCTCAGACTCGACATGGCCATCCCCATCCCGGCGCCGGCGACCGCCCACAGCACCGGCGTCGCCCAGGCCGGACCCCAGGACGGTGCGATGAGCGTCACTCCGGAGATACCCGCCGCGTTGATCGCGAACCCCCAGCGGACCAGCTTCTCGCGCGGGATCTCCGGCTTGCGCGACTGCCACCAGGCGGCCGTGGACCAGCCCAGCGCGCTCAGCGTGAGCGGGATGCCGGCGGCGATGGCCGAGTACCCGTGCACGGAGGTCAACGTGAGCGGGATGAACGCCTCGACGGCGAAGAACGAGCCCGCGAGCAGGCCGCGGGACAGGATCGTCACGGGCAGGCCGGGGCGGGCGGTGAGCGTGCCCCGGGGCAGCAGCACCCGCAGGGACGGCGCCAGCACGACCAGGCCGGCCAGGCCGATCACCAGGTCCAGACCGGTCGGGTGCTGCGCCGCCCAGCTCACCGCCGCGACGCCCGACCCCGCGCCCAGCGCCGCGAGCGGCAACCCGCGGCGGGTGTTGCGGTCGGGGGTGTGCGGCGGCAGGTTCCGCAGCACGGGCACCAGCAGCAGCACGCCCAGCAGCACGAACGGCGCGAGCCCCAGGAACACCCAGCGCCAGCTCAGCGTCTCGGTCAGCCACCCGGACAGCGCCGGTCCGACCAACGACGGCACCACCCACGCCGAGGCCAGCAGCCCGAACACGGCGGGCCGGTCGCGTTCCGGGTACACCAGGCCGATCAGCACGTAGACGGCGACCACCTGCGCCCCGCCGCCGATGCCCTGGAGCACCCGGCCGGCGAGCAGTTGCGGCATGTCCTGGGCCAGGCCCGCGACGATCAGGCCCACCAGGAAGAGGGCGGGCCCGACGAGCAGGGACGGCCGCGGTCCGCGCAGGTCGCTCAGCCGCCCGGACAGCACGGTGGCGACGACGCTCGCGGCGAGGAACGCGAGGAACGGCCACGCGTACAGCTCGTTGCCGTCCAGCTCGGCGACCATGCGCGGCATCGCCGTGCTGACGCCCATGTTCTCGAACGCGAGCAACGTGACGAGCAGGATGATCCCGAGCGTCGGCCCCCGCCGTTCGGGTGTCCAGAGGTTGCTCCTCGCGGGGGTCTCGCTCGTCGTCGTCACGGCTCAATGGTTCAACCTCCACCGGGGTCGAGGTCAAGGCAATATGACGCAGGTCGAAGCCTCGCCGACGACCGGACCACCGGCGTCGGCGCGGTGGTCGTCCGTCGCTCGCCCGGTCCCGGCTCAGGCCGCCTCGGCGGTCGATGTGGTGGCGTGCGGTCGGGGCGCGGGGAGGTCGAGCGAGCCGTAGGCGACCCGTTCGGCCTCCTGCTGCACCAGGGCCGCCAGCTCACGGCGGTTCGCGGCGCGGCCGGGGGCGATCTCGTCCAGCACGTGCACCTCGACCACCAGGTCGCGCGAGCGCAGCACCCGCCGCACCGAGTCGACCAGGGTGTCGGACCCGATGAACGCGGGCCGGGTGGACGTCGCCGAACCCTGCAGGTACCGCAGCACCACGGGTCGCACGGGCACGCCCGCGTCGAGCGCGGACTGGAACAGGGCGGGCCGGTAGCGCCCGGACGCCACGCCGCACCAGGTCGTGCCCTCGGCGTGGACGCCGACCGCCGCGCCGTCCCGCAGCGCCGCCGCCAGCTCGGCCACCGTCCCGGGCAGCAGCGACAGCCGCTCCCGGTCCAGGTACACCGTGCGGGCGGCGGTGATCAGCCGGCCCAGCACCGGCCAGTCCCGGATGTCCCGCTTGGCGACCATCCGGATCGGCTGCACCGCGTCGATCGCCAGCTCGTCCAACCAGGACACGTGGTTGGACACCACGAGCACGCCGCGTCCCGGGTTCTCCTGGAACACCGGCCCGACGACCCGCAACCGCACCCCGAAGGCCCGCAGCAGCGCCCGGAACCACCGCCGCAGCACCACCGCACGCGCCCGTCCGCGCACGCACAGCACGCCGAGCACGACCAGCGGCCCGCACAGCAGCACCGCCGAGGCCGCCACCACCCGCCACGCCGCCCGGACCGGGCCGACCGACGCGGTCGAGTGGTCCACGCACCCGTCGCCGCACGGCGACACGGGCATCCACGCGTGCTTGTTCACGCCGTCTCCCCCAGGAAGAACTTCAGGTACCGCTGGTCGACCCGGTCCATCCCGAGCAGCACGGGCAGGTCGGCCACGCCGAAGTCGGCGTCCAGCGCGGGCCGCCCGCACACCCACGCGCCCAGCCGCAGGTAGCCCTTCAGCAGCGGCGGCAGCACGGTCCGGTCCGGGCGCGCCGGCGCGTCGACGTCCCACGGCGTCCGCGGCGTGACGCGGTACTCGTCCGGGGAGTAGTGCCTGGCCCGCACGGCGTCCCACACGCCCGCCGCGAACGACCCGCCGTCGTGCAGCGGCACCGAGGCGCAGCCGATCAGCCACGAGTGCCCGGACAGCAGCATGTAGCGGGCGATCCCGGCCCACACCAGCGACACGACCGCGCCGTTGCGGTGGTCCGGGTGCACGCACGACCGCCCGGTCTCGACCAACGACGGCCGCAGGGGGTCCAGGGCGGTGAGGTCGAACTCGCCGTCGGAGTACAGGCCGCCAGCCTCGGCGGCGCGTTCCGGCGGCAGCATCCGGTAGGTGCCCACGATGTCGCCGGTGCGGTCGTCGCGCACCACGAGGTGGTCGCAGAACGCGTCGAAGCGGTCGACGTCGTGACCCGGCACGGTGGTGTGCAGCACGGCGCCCATCTCGGCGGCGAACACCTGGTGGCGCAGCCGTTGCGCGGCCACGACCTCGTCGCTGTCGCGCGCGACCAGCAGGGAGTAGCGCGGCGCGTCGGAGGCGGCGTCACCGGTGCTGACAAGCAGTTGCGGCTGCGTCATGGGTCTGGTCTACCGACCGCTTGGCGACCGGGAGCAGGTCGTTCCGATGACGCCTCAGTGGCAGGTCGGTTAAACCCCGGTGAGGCCGGACGCGCGACGGGGGCCGCCCCGCGCGGTGCGGAGCGGCCCCCGGGTGCGGGCTCGGGTCAGCCCTTGCGCTTGGCGACCTCTTCGGTCAGCTGCGGCGCGACCGCGAACAGGTCGCCCACCACACCGAAGTCGGCGATCTCGAAGATCGGCGCCTCCGGGTCCTTGTTGACCGCGACGATGGTCTTGGACGTCTGCATGCCCGCCCGGTGCTGGATCGCGCCGGAGATGCCCAGGGCGATGTAGAGCTGCGGCGAGACCGTCTTGCCGGTCTGGCCGACCTGGAACTGGTGCGGGTAGTAGCCGGAGTCCACCGCGGCCCGGGACGCGCCCACCGCCGCGCCGAGGCTGTCGGCCAGCTTCTCCACGACCGCGAAGCTCTCCGCGCTGCCCACGCCCCGACCGCCGGACACGACGACCGACGCCTCGGTCAGCTCCGGGCGGTCGCCGCCGACGACCGGCTCGCGGCCGGTGACCCTGGTGACCAGCGCCGGGTTGCCGGCGGGCACCTCGACGGCCTGCTCGACCGGGTCGGCGGGCGACTCGGACGCCTCGACGCCGCCGGGGCGCACGGCGATGACCGGCACGCCGTTGGTGACCTTGGACTTCACCACGTACGCGCCACCGAAGATCGACTGCGTGGCGACGCCCTCGCCGTCGACGTCCACGGCGTCGTAGAGCAGGCCGGAGCCCAGGCGCACGGCGAGGCGGCCCGCGACCTCCTTGCCCTCCAGCGTCGCCGAGACCAGCACGGCGGCGGGCGAGGCGGTGCCCGCGATCGCGGCGAGCGCGTCCACCTTCGGCGTGACCAGGTGGTTCACCGCGTCCTCGGATTCCGCCGCGTACACCTTCACCGCGCCGTAGCGGCCCAGGGACTCCTTCACCTTGCCCGCCGTGCCGGGCGATCCGACCACCACCGCGGCCGGCTCGCCGAGACGGCGCGCGGCGGATAGAAGCTCATAGGTGACCTTCTTGACCTCGCCGTCGACGTGGTCGACGAGGACGAGTACCTCGGACATGCTTCTCCTCGCCTTCAGATGAGCTTCTGGCCGACCAGGTACTCGGCGATCTTCGCGCCGCCGTCACCCGAGTCCTCGACACGCTGGCCCGCGCCGCGCGGCGGCTTCGGAGCCGACTCCAGCACCTGCGACCACGACGCGCCGAGGCCGACCTCGCCCGCGTCCAGGCCCAGGTCGGCGACGGTGAGCGTGCTCACCGGCTTCTTCTTCGCCGCCATGATGCCCTTGAAGGACGGGTAGCGCGGCTCGTTGATCTTCTCGTTCACGCTGACGACCGCGGGCAGGCTCGCCTCCAGGTGCGCCACGCCCTCGTCGGTCTCCCGCTCGGCCTTGACCGTGCCGCCCTCGACGGTGAGCTTGCGCACCTGCGTGACCTGCGGCAGGCCCAGCAGCTCGGCCAGCATCGCGGGCACCGCGCCCGCGCGGCCGTCGGTGGCCTCGTTGCCCGCGATGACCAGGTCGACGCCCTCGATCGTGCCGATGGCCTTGGCCAGGACCTTCGCGGTGGTGAGCGCGTCGGAGCCGTGCAGGGCTTCGTCGGAGACGTGGACGGCCTTGTCCGCGCCCATGGAGAGCGCCTTGCGGATCGCGTCGGTCGCGCGGTCGGGACCCATCGCGACGACGGTCACCTCGCCGCCGTGCGCCTCCTGGAGCAGCAGCGCCTCTTCCACGGCGCGCTCGTTGATCTCGTCGAGCACGGCGTCCGCGGACTCGCGGTCGAGGGTGTGGTCGGAGTCGGCGAGCTTGCGCTCGGACCAGGTGTCGGGCACCTGCTTGACCAGGACGACAATGTTCATGGGTCCTCTTCGACCTCCTGCGGACGGGCGGCGATGTGAGTGCGGCGACGGTGGTTGCCGGTGGCCGCCGGATTGCTCGTGACCCTGCCATGTCATCGCCGCATTGGCATGGTGGTGTCGGCCACCCGCATGTTACCCACCGGTAGCAGAGGTGCAAACAGCAGCAAGCACCACCACCGGGTGATGATGCTCACTGGCCGTTCCGGGCCATTCGGACAATGTCGCTTCTCCGCACGACGGCGTTACAGACGCTCCCCCTATTGGGCTAGGTTCGAGCGCATGTCCCGGCGAGTAGCGATTGTCACGGACTCCACCGCGTGCCTGCCGCCGCAGTTGACCGAGAAGCTCGGCGTGACCGTCGCGCAGATCCAGGTGCGCATCGGCGACTGGGTGGACGACGAGGTCCGCGTGCCGGTGCCGAAGCTCGTGGACGCCTTGCGCGACCGGCTCGACGTCACCACCGCGCCGCCCGACCCCGGCGCGTTCTTCTGGTCCTACGCCGACGCGGAGGCGGCGGGCGCGGAGGCGATCGTGTCGCTGCACGTGTCCACCGGCCTGTCGCAGACCGTGGAGGCCGCCCGGCGGGCCGCCGGCCAGGTGCGCGTGCCGGTGCACGTGGTGGACACGCGGACGTGCGGCATGAGCCTCGGGTACGCGGTCGTGGCCGCCGCCACGGCGGCCGCCGCGGGCGGGGACGTGAACCGCGTCCTGGCCGCCGCGCAGCACGTCGTGCGGGGCAGCACCGAGCTGATCTACGTGGACACGCTGGAGTACCTCCAGCGGGGCGGGCGGATCGGCCGGGCCGCCGCCCTGGTCGGCTCGGCGCTGTCGATGAAGCCGCTGCTGACCGTGGCCGAGGGGCGGATCGCGCCGCTGGACAAGGCGCTCGGCGCGGAGCGCGCGGTGCGCAAGCTGGTCGACATCGCGGCCGGGAAGGCGGGCCGGGACGCGGTGGACATCGCGGTCGAGCACTTCGACGCGGCCGAGCGGGCCGGGACCGTGCTGGAGCTGCTGCGGGCGAAGCTGCCCAACGTGCGCCGGTTCCTGGTGACCCAGGTCAGTTCCGCGATCGGCGCGCACGTGGGCCCGGGCGCGCTCGGCGTGACCGTTTCGCCCGTTTAGGAACTCCCTGCGGGGTTTGAACGTTGGCCGAACAGGGAAGGAGTTGTACATGGCATCTCTGTTCAGCAAGCTCGCCGCTTTCGCCCGCAGTCCCCAGGGCCGTCGGGTCGCCGAGCAGGTCAAGCAGGCGGCTCGCGACCCCCGGAACAAGGCCAAGGCGCAGCAGGTGCTGCGTCGGTTCCGCGGCAGGCACTGACCGCGGTTTGGCGTGGGGCGGCCCGCTAGCGACCGGTGTCGCGGCGGGCCGCTCCTGCCGTGCGCGGGAGGGTGCCGGGGTCGGGTGCGGGACGTGCCGGGTCGGCGGCGTCCTCCGGTCCGGCCGGATCTTCGGCGGCGGCGACGGGTTCCGCGACGGGCACGGGTTTCGCGGGTTCGGCTGAAGCCGGCACGGCTTCGGCGGTGGGCTCGGGTTCCGCCGGCTCGGCTGTCCCGGTGGGCCGCGCTTCGACGGGCTCCGCTCCGGCGGGATCGGTCCCCCCGGCTTCGGCGGCGAGGCGGACCACGCGCATCCGGCGCACCTCGTCCTGCGGCACGCGGTCGCCGGCCTCCGGTCTCGGGGTGGGCACGAGCACCAGGGTCGGGCGCGTCGGCGCCGGTGCGGGCGCGAGGGCGGTCGGCATGCCGAGCACCGGGTTGCGGTGGATCGGCCTGGTCACGTACTCCTCCGGCGGGAACGGCGCGGCGAACTCGGGTTCGCGCGGCGCCGGCGCGGGTTCCGGCACGGGCTCGGGCGGCGGCTGGTCGCGCCGCAGCATGACCGCCGTCAGCACGCAGCCCGCGGCGAAGGACAACGCGCACAACCCGAACACCACGGCCGCTTCGTACATCACCGCGTCCCCACTCCCGTTCCCGCACGGCCGGCCGCGGTCAAGCGTCCACCCGCCTGCCGTCGCCGCCCGCCTGCCGGGCGCTCACCTGCTGACCGGCCTCCTGCTGCCCGGCCTCCCGCTGCCCGGCCACCTGCTCGCCGCTCGCCTGCTCGACGGTGGTCTGTTCCGGGATCAGGTTGGGCACGCGGTCGGCCGCCTCGTCCAGCGCGACCCGGGCCGCGGCCACCTGGGCGGCCACGGTGTGGCGCAGTTCGCGCAGCTCGTCGGACTGCCGCTGGATCTCGTCGATGCGCCGGTTCGCCTCGCGGGCGGCCAGCTTGATCAGGAACGCGGCCCGCGCCTTGGCCAGCTCCTCCTGCTCGGCGAAGTGCTGCTCGGCCTCGTGGCGACGCCGGTTCATGGTCAGCTCGAAGAAGTTCTGCGCCTTGGCCCGCTTGTCGTCCGACTCCGCCTCCAGCCGCGCGCACCGCTCCGCCGCGGCCCGCAGCACCTGCTCCGCCTCCTGCTCGGCCTTCGCCACGGCGGCGGCGCACTCGGCCTCGACCTGCTCCGCGCGGGCCACGAGGTGCGCCTCCACCTCGGCCCGGCGGCGTTCCAGGTCGACCTCGCGCTGGTCCAGCTCGGCGGCCCGCCGCCCGGCGGCGTCGCGCTGCTGCCGCGCCTCCTCCTCGGCCTCGGCCCGCTGGGCGGCCAGCTCGTCCTCCAGCTGACGCCGCCGCTGCGCCAGCTCCGCCTCGGTGCGCTCGCGCAACGCCGTCACGTCGCGCTCGGCGCGCAACCGCAGGTCGTTCGCCTCGTCCTCGGCGAGGGTCAGCATCCGGTGCAACCGCTCGGACGCGCCGGCCGTCGTGTCCGGCGACATCTCCAACCGCTCGATCCGGGCCCGCGCCTGGTCGAGGTCGTTGCGGGTCATCTCCAGCAGCTTGCGCAGGTCGGCGGCCTGGGCCAGCGCCTCGGCGCGGTCGAGGTTGCAGTACTTGAGCTGTTCGTCCAGGTTCTCGAGGTGCTCGATCACCTGGCGGCGGTGGAAACCGCGGTAGACGACGTCGAAACCAGCGTGCAGCGGAACAATCTCCGGCTCTTTCGCAACCATGGCGGCCCCGCTCGTTCGAAGATTGGCCGAGGGTACGAGCGTAAAGCACCCCACCGGCACCTGACCACCCACGACTACCCCGGCACAACGGCGGCAATGCGCGCCGCTGGCTGCGGAAACACGATCGCGGAAGATCCAGCTGAAGTCGATTCAAGTCACACGATCGGGTCGTTTTATCGAACGCATTCGCGGCATTGACACCGCACCTGGCGACAATTTCCCACACTCGGAGGAACCGGGGTTCACACGAAACAGTGAAGGTCGACAGGGCAGGCCCTGCCTACCCGCGAGTAACGAGCAACTAGGCTGGCCGGGTGACCGTCGAGCCGCTGCCCCTCACCGGTGAGCGCACCGTGCCCGGGATCGCCGAGGAGAACTACTGGTTCCGCCGCCACGAGGCGGCCTACCGGCACCTCGTCCGGCACTGCGCGGGCGCGGTCGTGCTGGAGGCGGGCTGCGGCGAGGGCTACGGCGCGGCGCTCATCGCCGGGCACGCCGCGCGGGTCGTCGCGCTCGACTACGACGAGCCGACGGCGGCGCACGCGAGTCGCGCGTACCCGGAGCTGACCGTGCTGCGGGGCAACCTCGCGTCGCTGCCGCTGCGCTCCGCGAGCGTGGACGTGGTGGCGAACCTCCAGGTCATCGAGCACCTGTGGGACCAGGAGGGCTTCCTGGCGGAGTGCGCGCGGGTGCTGCGGCCCGGTGGGCGGCTCCTGGTCACCACGCCGAACCGGATCACGTTCTCCCCCGGCCGCGACACCCCGCTCAACCCGTTCCACACCCGCGAGCTGGCCGCCGCCGAGCTGCGCGACCTGCTGGTCGGCGCGGGCCTGCGGGTCGAGCTGCTGGCCGGGCTGCGGCACGGCCCGGCGTTGCGGGCGCTGGACGAGCGGTTCGGCGGGTCGGTCATCGACGCGCAGGTGGCCGTGGTGGTGGACGGCGGCACGTGGCCGGACGACCTGCTGGCCGCCGTGGCGTCGGTGCGCGACGAGGACTTCGAGGTCACCACCGACGACCTGGACGCGAGCCTGGACCTGGTCGCCGTGGCGGTGCGCCCGTGACCCGCGACGAGGGCACGTTCTGCCTGGTGCTGCACAGCCACCTGCCGTGGCTCGCGCACCACGGCGCATGGCCGGTCGGCGAGGAGTGGCTGTACCAGGCGTGGGCGCACTCGTACCTGCCGGTGGTGGACCTGCTGGAGCGGTTCGCCGCCGAGGGCCGCGAGGACGTGCTCACGCTGGGCGTCACGCCGGTCCTGGCGGCGCAGCTGGACGACCCCCACTGCCTGCGCGGCCTGCACGACTGGCTAGGCAACTGGCAGCTGCGGGCGCACGGCGCGTCGTTCCGGCTGCCGGACCTGGCCGCGCGCGAGCACCGCGCGTCGGCGTGGGCGCTGGAGCGGTTCGAGGCGCGGTGGCGGCACGGCTTCTCGCCGCTGCTGCGGTCCCTGGTGGACGCGCGCGCGATCGAGCTGCTGGGCGGCCCGGCCGCGCACCCGTTCCAGCCGCTGCTCGACCCGCGGCTGCGGGCGTTCTCGCTCCGCACCGGGCTCGCCGACACCGCGTTGCGGATCGGCTCGACGCCCGAGGGCATCTGGGCCCCCGAGTGCGCGTACGCGCCGGGCATGGAGCACGACTACGCGCGGGCGGGCGTGCGGCGGTTCCTGGTGGACGGCCCGTCGCTGCGCGGCGACACCGCCGCCGGCCGCCCGGTCGGCACGTCGGACGTGATCGCGTTCGGGCGCGACCTGGAGGTGTCGTACCGGGTGTGGTCGCCCAAGGTCGGCTACCCCGGCGACCCGGCCTACCGCGACTTCCACACCTACGACCACCCCAGCGGGCTCAAGCCGTCGCGGGTCACGGGCAAGCACGTGGACCCGGCGGACAAGCGGCCGTACGACCCGGAGCCCGCCGCGGCGGCCGTGCGGCGGCACGCGGCGGACTTCGTGGACACGGTGGTGCGGCGGCTGCGCGCGTTGAAGGAGCAGCACGGCCGGCCGTCCCTGGTGGTGGCCGCGTACGACACCGAGCTGTACGGGCACTGGTGGCACGAGGGGCCGGCCTGGCTGGAGGCGGTGCTGCGGCTGCTGCCCGAGGCGGGCGTGCGGGTGACCACGTTGCGCGGCGCGGTCGAGGCCGGGCACGTGGGCGCGCCGGTCGAGGTGCCGCCGTCGTCGTGGGGCTCGGGCAAGGACTGGCACGTGTGGAACGGGCCGCAGGTGGCCGACATCGTGCAGGGCAACGAGGAGGTCCAGCGGGAGCTGCTCGCGCTGGACGTGACCGGCGTCGTGCGCGACCCGGTCGCGGACCAGGCCGTGCGGGAGGCGCTGCTGGCGCTGTCCAGCGACTGGGCGTTCATGGTCACCAAGGACTCGGCCGCCGACTACGCCCGCTACCGGGCCAGGGCGCACGCCGACCGGTTCCGCGAGCTGGTCGCCCTGCGGCGGGCCGGGCGCGGGCACGACCGGGCGGCCGAGCTGCGCCGGGTGGACGGGCCGTTCGGCCGGCTCGACGCGCGAGGGCTGGCTAGTTGACGCCGCCCACCACGCCGGGATCGCCGTGCTGCCGGTGCGTGACGCCCGCCGCGCCGGGGTTGTCGGTCCGCGCCCGGACCACCGGGTCCGCCTTGGAGCGGCCCCGGGTGTCGGCCGGTCGTTCGAGGCCGGCGCGCCGCGCGCGGGCCCTCCGGTCCACCGCGAACCCGATCACGAGCAACGCGGCGCAGAACAGGATCGTCCAGACCCAAGGCTGCATGACCGTGCCCCCACTTCTCCCTGGTCCCGCCAGGGTAGCGGAGCCGAGATGCGAGGATGGCCCATGCGCGTGCTGATGTTGTCCTGGGAGTACCCGCCGGTGGTCGTCGGCGGGCTCGGTCGGCACGTGCACGCGCTGGCCGGGCACCTCGCCGCGCAGGGGCACGACGTGGTCGTGCTGTGCCGCCAACCCGCCGGCACGGACGCGATCACCCACCCCACGACGGACGACGTGGTCGACGGCGTGCGGCTGATCCGGGTCGCCGAGGACCCCACGCACCTGGTGTTCGAGCGCGACCTGGTGGCGTGGACGCTGGCCATGGGGCACGCGATGACGCGGGCCGGGTCGGCGTTGCTGCGCGACTGGCGGCCGGACGTGGTGCACGCCCACGACTGGCTGGTCACGCACCCCGCCATCGCGTTGGCGGAGCAGTGCGGCGCGCCGCTGGTGGCGACCGTGCACGCGACCGAGGCCGGGCGGCACAGCGGGTGGCTGTCGCAGACGTTGAACCAGCAGGTCCACTCGGTCGAGTGGTGGCTGGCGAACCGGGCCGACGCGCTGATCACGTGCTCGGCCGCGATGCGGACCGAGGTGGCGCACCTGTTCGAGGTGGAGCCGTCGTCGGTCACGGTGCTGCACAACGGCATCGAGCCGCGCCGGTGGCGGGTCCGGTCGTCGGACGTGGCCGCCGCCCGTGCCGCGCACAGCGCCCCAGGCGCGCCGCTGCTGCTGTTCTTCGGCCGGCTGGAGTGGGAGAAGGGCGTGCAGGACCTGATCGCCGCGCTGCCCCGCATCCGCCGCGCCCACCCCGGCACGAGGCTGGTCGTGGCGGGCACCGGCACGCACCGCGACTGGCTGGTGGAGCAGGCGCGCAAGCACAAGGTGCGCCGGGCGGTGGACTTCGTGGGCCACCTGTCCGACCGGGCGCTGGCGGCGGCGCTGGCCGCGGCGGACGCCGTCGTGCTGCCGAGCCGGTACGAGCCGTTCGGCATCGTGGCGCTGGAGGCGGCGGCGGCCGGCACGCCGCTCGTCGCCTCGACCGCCGGCGGTCTCGGCGAGGTGGTGGTGGACGGCGTGACCGGCCTGTCGTTCGCGCCCGGCGACGTGGAGGCGCTGGCGGGCGCGGTCCGGTCCGTGCTGGACGACCGGCCCGCCGCCGCGCGCCGGGCGAAGGCCGCGAAGTCCCGCCTGGCCACGGACTTCGACTGGGTGAAGATCGCCGCCGGGACGGCGTCGGTCTACCGGGCCGCCACCGTGCGCGACCACCCGCCGCTGGGGCGTCCCAAGATCCCGACCGGCAACGTGTTCCTCTAGCCCTCCGCCATCCGCTTCAGGGCGAGCATGGCGGCGGGCAGGTCCTCGTACGGCTCGCTCACCCCGTGCGCGTGGTAGGCGTACTCGTGGACGAAGTCCAGGATGTCCTGTTCCGGCGCGCTGCCCGCCATGAACCTCTTGGCCACCTCGTAGAAGGGGCGCGGCGCGACCAGGCCCAGGACCCCTGCGGACGTCCGCCGCAACTCCTCCAGCAGCCTGCGGTCGAACGCCCAGTTCGCCCCGACCGGAGCCGCCAGGTAGTCGAAGAACTCCACGGGGAAGTAGGCGTCGTTCCACTTCCCGTCCTCGATGCGGCGCGCGGACCTGTCGATCCGGTCGACGAGCTGCCGGAGACCTGTCAGGCGACCGCCCGCGGCCTCGTTCGCGCGCCAGGCGATCACCAGGCAGGTCAGGCGGCTGGCCGGGTCGGCGATCACCGCGTCGACCAGGTGCTCGACCAAGCCGCTGACCTCGTCCAGCAAGCGCGGGTGGGCGCAGACGACGGAGCACATCTCGGAAGCGCTGTCGTACGAGGGCTTGTCCATGACGAGCAGGCGGATTGCGCGCGACACCATCTCCGTGGGCAGTCGCCACGACTCGCGGGACAACGCGAACAGGAGCATGGTGTGCGCCCGCCTGTTCAGCGGCACGCCGGCGTCGAGTTGCTCCAGGATGCGGTCGAGTTCCCTCACGTCGAACGGCAGGGTGACCCTGAGGTCGGCCATCCCCGTGTTCCACATGACCCAACGGGACAGCTCGGTCAGCAACTCCTGCTCGGCACTCCCCGAGGCGATGTCGATCCCCACGAAGTGGATCCCGGTGCGCAGCGCGCCTTCGGCCGCCGGGTCGCCCAGCAACCGGGCCGCCAACACGTGCTCCCCGCCTGTCTCGGCCCCCCGCAGGGTGATGAACCGGGCATCTCCCTGGTGATCGAGGGTGAGCGTGTCGAACAGGCTCTCCCACCCGTCCGCGTCCAGTCCGGAGTGCCACAGGTGCACCATCGACTGCCACTCGCGCAGCTCCCCGAACAGGCTGTCGAGCGGCACCGGGGAACCGTCCAGGTGGACGCGGAGGCACACCAGGTTCGCCGAGTAGGCGGCCACCCGCGTCACCAGCGTGGCCCCGGATGGGTCGTAGGTCGGGTACCGGTCGTGCTTCACCCGGTGGTGCACCGAACGGATCAGTTCGTCCAGCACGACCACCAGGCCGGCCCGCACCTCACCGTCGAGCGCGCCGAACAGCCCGGCCGCGAAGTCCAGCACCGGCGGCCGCTTGGTGAACGCCTGGTGCGAGATCAGCGCGAACAGCCGGGCGTCGTCCAGCAGCCCGAAGTCCTCGAACGGCTGGGACTCGCGCCGGGCCCGGTCGTCCAGGATCGCCAGGAGCAGCTTCACCGTCACCTCGGCGATCAGGTACTCGCCGAACGTGGCGTGCAGGAACTCGTAGGTCCGGCGACGGCCGGCCGCGTCGTCCCGCTGGTTCACCTGCGCCGAGTGGATGAAGAAGAAGTCGCCGACGATCCGGTCCGTGGTGTCGAGCGGGTCGTCGAAGGTGGTGCGCTGCACGACCTCCGGCGGCGGGGCGAACGGCGCGAGGTCGCGCTTCAGCTCGGCGTCCTCCACGTACTGCCGGCCGCGGTTGAACATGGCCAGCGCCGTGATGCCCAACTGCCACTTGCTCTGCTTGACCCGCTTGGCGACCTGCGCGGCGGACGGCTGCACCCGGCCCTTGTCCCGCGCCTGGCGCACCACGAACGAGTCGATCAGCCGCTCGTACAGCTCGGCCGGCGACAGGTCCTCGTCGTCCGGCCGGCTGCCGGTGTCGGCGGCGTAGATGGCGAGCATCAGCAGGATCAGCGGCTGCCGGGCCAGGTCGCCGTGCCGGAGCAGGTCGGCCGGGGTCGGCGGGCGGAAGCCCGGGGTGGTGGCGTTCGCGCGGTTCCACGCGTCCAGCCACTTGCCGATGCGGGCGTCGTCGAACTCCTCCAGCTTCACGATCGGCACGCCGTGCGGGATGCGGGCCCGGTCCACGACGAGCGTCCTCGACGTGATGACGACCGCCACCGGCCGGCCGAGGTCGGCCTCGCGCTCCTGGAAGTCGAGGACCTGCCGCAGGTAGTTGGACTGCGTCACGCCGCTGGCCTGCACGAGTTCGTCGAAGCCGTCCAGCAGCACGACGCGGATGCTGTCGCCGCACTCGTCGGCGAGCCTGCCCCAGTCCACCTTCTCGGCGAGCACGTCGGTCAACGCCGTCTCGATCTGCCCGCGCACGCTGTCGTCCGCGTCCACCTTGCGGAGCTGGACGTTCACCACGGTGTAGCCGGCGGCGGGCAGCCGGGCCGCGAGCACCTCCATCAGCAGCGACTTGCCCGCGCCGGGGTGCCCCAGGACCAGCAGCGGCCGCGCGGTGCTCGTCGGGCTCGCCAGGTGGGCCGCGAGGAAGGCGTCGATGTCCTCCTCGACCACCGTGTTGGACGACCACCACTCCTCCGACGACGGAACGGACTTCTCGTCGTGCACGGTGACGCGGTAGCCGGGCGCGACGAACCCGCGCTCGACGGACGGGAAGCGTGCGTTGACCGGCTGGGTGTCCGGGTTGGTCCGCAGCAAGGGCTTGCCCAGCGTGGCCAGCGCCGCCTTCTCCAGCTTGGCCCGGTACGAGCGGTCCGGCCCGAGCTGCCCCGGCGCGGACCGCGCCAGCAGCCGGGCGAACCGCTCCAGCGACTCCGTCTGCGCGGCCAGCGCCCGGGCCAGCCGGTCGTTGCCCGCCTCGACGGCCGCGCGGGTGGCCGAGTGCTCGCCGATGAACGTCCACACCTCGAACTCCGGGATCGACGCCGCCAGCCCCAGGAAGTGGTGCACGTACTGCTCGCGACTCCGCTCGACCACCAGCGACGGCACGACCAGGTCGCGCCCGCCCGCGAGGGCCTGCCAGGCGGCGAGCCCGCCGAGGAACTCGGCCACCGCCGCCGTCGCCGCCGAGAAGAACGTGCTCAGCGGGCCGTCGAGGTTCTGCTGGAAGCCCCGCGTGGCGTCGGGGGCCGGGACGTTCAGCTCGGACAGCGCGGGCAGCGCGCCCGCCTCGGTCGACCCGGTCGGCTCGACGCCGAGCGCCCGGAACTTCTCGGCGTCGGTGACCCGCAGCAGGTCGAACCGGTCGCCGACCTGGTCGCGGAACGCGTCGAAGACCGAGTTCACCGCGATCACCGTGTGCGCGGCGGCCACGAGTTCCTGGCGGTGCGCGCCGGACAGGCCGGTGAGCCGGGCGGAGACCTTGTCGAGCACCTTGCGCAGCGACGACATGGCCTCGTTCTTCGGGTCGATCAGGCCGAGCACGTCCGGCGCGCCGAGCACGCCGCCGAGCAGGATCGCGCCGCCGAGCGCCACGTCGACCTTGTCGAACAACGGCCGCTCGTACCTGCCGAGGACGCGCAGCGCGCCGGTGTAGGTGAACAGGTCCGGTCGTGACACGGGCGCTCCACGGTGGGGTACGGCGGGGTCCGGCTGATCCTGCCGGCCGCGCGTGCCCGCCGGGCCGCACTTCTGCGCGTGGCTACGAGCCGTTGCGTGACCGCTCCAGGGCCTCCTGCGCCTTGCGGGCCATGTCCTCCACGGCGGCGCGGCGCTCGGCGTCGGCCTCGTAGTCGGCCCGCCGGTCCTTGACGACCCGGGCCGGCGTGCCGACGGCGATCTTGAAGTCCGGCACGTCGCCGCGCACCACGGCGTGCGCCCCGACGACGCACCCGCGCCCGATCCGGGTGCCGCGGGTGACGGTGACCTTCGTGCCGAGCCAGCAGTCGGGTCCGATGCGGACCGGCGACTTGACGATGCCCTGGTCCTTGATCGGCCGGGTGATGTCCGCGGTCACGTGGTCGAAGTCGCAGATGTAGACCCAGTCCGCGATCAGCGTGGCCGCGCCGATCTCCACGTCCAGGTAGCAGTTGACCGTGTTGTCCTTGCCGAACACGGCCTTGTCGCCGATCCTCAGCGACCCCTCGTGGCAGCGGATGGCGTTGCCGTCGCCGATGTGCACCCAGCGCCCGATCTCCAGCCGCCCGTAGCCGGGGCGGCAGTGCAGCTCGACCTTCTTGCCGAGGAACACCATGCCGCGCAGCACCACGTGGGGGTTGGCGAGGCGGAACCGCAGCAGCCGCCAGTACCGCACGAGGTACCAGGGCGTGTACGCGCGGTGGCGCAGCACCCAGCGCAGCGAGGCGAGCGTGAGGAAGCGGGCCTGCTCCGGGTCGCGGCGCGACCCGCGCCACCTCTTCCACACCGGTGCGCCCCACATGCTCGTCACGGACGCACTCTAACCAGCGCACGCCCATCACCCCGACGAACCCGTGCCGACCCCGGCTCAGGGGTGACGTGTCACCAGTCCTGAGTCGCGGCCAGACACGCCTTGAGCCACATCGCTTCGGGGTGGTCCAGGATGAAATCGCCCACCACGGGGACGTCGTCCAGGAACCGGCGGACGTCCGCCGGGAGCTGCTCGTCGGTTCCACCCGCCTTGGGCGGACCGGTCACGAGCTTCGGCTCCCAGTCGAGATCAGAGTGCAGCAGCACGGCGTGGCGCTTCTTCCGCTCACGCACGTAGATCAGCCGCTCGCCGAACTCGTTGACGAAGTAGGACACGTAGTCCTGATCGCCGATGGGATGACCACTCATTGTCGCGAGCAGTCGGCGGACTTCCACTCCAGCGTCAATCGCCACCGCACAACAGTAACAGTGTGCGACACTTGCCCCCATGGGCTACCGATCGGGTTTCACCCTGGTTCGACTGCTCGAAGACACCCGAGAGATGACCCGCTCGGCCGAGGTTCGGGACTGCGTCGATGCGGCACTCCGGTTCATCAACTCCGGGACGGATTCGCGAGGACGCGGCTATCAACGCGGAAAAGACCTGGTCAATCACCTGAAACGCGGATCGCTCGCCGCATCCGGCGCAGGCGAGGACAAGGTGAGCGACCGACTCGCCGATTTCGCGGAGTACGCTGCGGGCGATATTCCCTTGACCCTCTTGGAAACCTGGTACGTGCCCGGAGCGCAGCACTGGGGTGAGAACCTCGCGCGCCTGACCCTCGAACAAGGGCTGCGCCGAGCGGTCGAACTCCTCGGGGAATTCCTCAAGGACCGGCCGGACGCGACCGCCGCACAGGCACGCCAATGGCTGCGGAGGCTCACCTCGTCAATGGAGAGGTGGACGATCGGCGAGGACCGGCTCGGCGGTGTCAGACTGCCGAGAGGCAGTGCCGACCACCTGGTCTGGCTCAGCCGGATCCAGCTCATCCTGACCGATCCGCCTGCCGGAGCAGAGCTGCCCGACCTGTCGCCCGAAGCCCTTGAGGAGATAGCGGGCATGCCCGGTTCGGAGGTGGTCGCCCGCGCGATCCAATGGCGCAGGCGTCGAACGGCACTGGACCGCTTGCGAGCGGTGGTGGAAGACCCGGGCAGCTCCGAGCGCCGAATCCACGAGGAGCTCAAGGAGCAGACGTGGATTTTCGGCGGCCGCTATGTCGAAGAGCTGGACCGGCGTCGATTCACCACGACCGACGAGGTGGACATCCCGCTTCTGCGCGGAGACGGCTCCCTGCACGTCGTGGAGCTGAAGCGAGCATTCGTGCCCAGGCTGGTGGAGAAACCGCGTTCCCACTGCTCCGTCGGAGCGGACGTGCATGAGGCGATGACACAGGCGGCCAACTACCTGCGGTCTCTGGACGAACAGCGCGCGACGATCCTGGCGGAGCACGGGATCGAGACCAGGCGCGCCTTCGCCACGGTCCTCATCGGGCACCCGGCGTTCGTCACACCGGCATTCGAGCCCGCCGAGGTCGCCGCCGCGTTCCGGAGCTACAACGCCGTGTTGTCCCGGATAGAGGTCCTCACCTACCAGGACCTCATCGACGCCGCGGAACGGACGTTGGCCTTGGACCAGGACGACATCGTCGCGGGATGACGGACGGACTACCAGGTCCGTCCACCTTCGCCTGCCGCCGACGTTCCGACGCCGACGCGGTGCGACGTGGGTCGACACGACCGGGACATCACGAGGGGACCTCCGGGTGTGGCGGCACTCCAACCGCCCGCCGGGCGGAGCCCGTGCCACAGTGACGTGTGACGACTCCCCTGATCATCGACACCGATCCCGGTGTGGACGACGCCTTCGCCCTCGCGCTCGCCGCGGCCAGCCCCGAGGTGGACCTGATCGGCGTGACCACGGTCTTCGGCAACGTCTCGCTGGAGAACACCACGCGCAACGCCCTGCGCCTGCTCGCGCTCCTGGGCCGCGAGGACGTGCCGGTCGGCGTGGGCGCGGCGCGGCCGCTGGTCCACCCCCACCCGCACCTGTCCAGCGCCCACGGCTCGGACGGCCTCTCCGGCTACGCCGACACACTCCCCGAGCCCACCCGCGGCCCGGACGCGCGGGACGCCGTCACCCTCCTGCGCGACCTGCTCGACCAGGCCGACCGGCCCGTCACGATCGTCCCCATCGGCCCGCTGACCAACATCGCGCTGCTGCTCGCCGCGCACCCCGGCCTCAAGCCCAAGATCGGCCGGCTCGTCGTCATGGGCGGCGGGGTGAACGGCGGCAACGTCACCGCCACCGCCGAGTTCAACGTGTGGAGCGACCCCGAGGCGGCCCGCCGCGTGCTGGTCGAGGAGGACGTGCCGACCACGCTCGTCCCCATGGACCTCACCCGCCGGTGCGCGGTGAGCAGCCAGTGGCTCGCCGACCTCGCCCGGACCTCGCCCGCGGCCGCGGCGCTCGTCGGCCTCACGCCCGACTACCTGGCGACCTACCGGCGGTTCCTCGGCTGGGACGGCATGGCGGTGCACGACGCGGTCGCGGTCGCCGAGGCCGTCCGCCCCGGCCTGCTCACCGCCACGGGCTTCCCGGTGGACGTCGACTGCTCGTTCGGGCCGAACCGGGGCGCGCTCGTGGTGGACCGGCGGCGGGAGGTGGACGCGCCGAAGACCCTCGACATCACCCTGGACGCCGACCTCGACGGGCTGCGCGGGTTCCTGTTCGAGCGGCTGGCGAAGCTCGGCTAGGTGCGCTCGGCGTGCGCGAGCAGGTAGACGGGACGGCGGCCGACGCGGGTCAGCGCCACCGTGGCCTCGGCCGACCCGGACAGCTTCAGCCTCGGCCGCAGCGCGTTCGGGTCCACGTCGAGCCCGCGCACCAGGATCTCCACCCGGCCCACGTCGTGCGCCCGCAGCACGGACCGCAACGCCTTCTCGCTGTAGTGCCCGTGCTCCACCACCCGGAACGCGCGCACGCCCGGCGGCGGCGTCGGGCCGGTCAGGTAGGCGATCCGCTCGTCGAGCTGCGCCAGCCCGTGCCGGGCCGCGTAGTGCCGCACCAGCCCGGCGCGCACCACCGCGCCGTCGGGGTCGACCAGCCACGCGTCCGGCTCGCTCACGCCGCAGTCGTCCGGCTCGGCGGAGGTGATCGTCCAGCCCGGACCGTCGGACCGCAGCACGCTCGCCCGCCGCGACACGCCGGGCGTGGCCAGGCCCCGCGTCCACAGGCACGCCTCCCGCACCTGCCCGTCCAACGACACCAGCTCGACCTCGTCCGCCCACGGCGCGACCGCGAAGTCCACGCCCGGCGCGCACTTCACCGCCAGGTCCCGGTCCGCGTAGGCCGCGGCCAGCTCGTCCAGCGGCGGCGCGAAGTCCGACGGGCGCCACGTCCGCCGCCCGCTCGCGTCCCGCCGGGCCGGGTCGGCCAGCACCGCCGTGCCGCGCGACACCGGGCGCAACGCGTCCGCGCGCACCAGGGGCACCGCGTCACCCAGGTTGTGCCGGGCCATGGCCAGCCGCACGGGGTCGAGGTCGGAGCCGACCGAACCGGCCGGCAACGCGGCCAGGTCCGCCCCGATCGAGCACGTCACGTCGTGCGCCACCCGCCCGGCGAACCGGCGCGCCCGGTGCGCGGCCACCGGGTGGGCGGTGGCCTGCTGCAACGCGTCGGAGGTGAACAGCCCGTCCGGGAACGCGACCTTGGCCGCCTTGCGGCGCAGCAGCACCGTCTCCAGCACGGCGGCGAAGTGGTCCGGCGCGACCCGCTTGGCCCGCGTCACGTCCGCCAACCGCGACGCGGGCGTCAGCGGCAGGTCGGCCAGCGCCGACAACGCGGCGCGCCCGGCGTCCGAACGCAGGTACGCCACGTCGTCGAGGCTGAACGCGTAGGCCACTAGACCGGCTTGCGGCCCGTCACGGAGACGTTGTAGAACACCTCGCGCGGCAGCACCTTGGCCAGCACGTTCTCGTCCACCCAGGACAGCCGCTGCCAGGTGCGGTAGGCGAACATCGCCCACCCGAAGCCCAGCTTCTCCCGCGGCACGGCGGCCTCGAACGTGCGCACCGGCCAGCCGAACAACGCCGCCGACAGCTCCTCGGTCACCGCCCGCACGTCCACCGCGCCCGCGCCGCGCGCCGTCCGCTCCAGCTCGGACGGGTCGAACGTGTGCAGGTCCACCACCGCTTCCAGCGCCGCCGCCCGCGAGGACTCGTCCAGCTCGGCCTGGGGCCTGCGCCAGCCGTTGAGCGGGCCCAGCCTGGTCACGTTCGTGGTCAGCCACCACGTGAGCTGCCCGAGCTTGCGGGCGTAGAAGTTGCCGATGTTCGTCGGGTCGCCCGCGAACACGAACTTGCCGCCCGGCTTGAGCACCCGCAGCACCTCGCGCATCGCGGCGGGCACGTCCGGGATGTGGTGCAGCACCGCGTGCCCCACGACCAGGTCGAACGTGTCGTCGTCGTACGGGATGCGCTCGGCGTCGGCGACCCGGCCGTCCACCGGCAGGCCGAGCTGCCCGGCGTTGCGCAGCGCCACCTCGACCATGCCCGGCGACAGGTCCGTGACCGAGCCGCGCTCGATCACGTCGCCCTGCATCAGGTTGAGCAGGAAGAACCCGGTGCCGCAGCCCAGCTCCAACGCGTGCCCGTACGGCCCGACCTCGCCCGCGACCGCCCGGAACCGGTCCTTGGCGTAGGTGATGCAGCGCTCGTCGTAGGAGATCGACCACTTCTCGTCGTACGTGCCCGCTTCCCAGTCGTGGTAGAGCACGTTCGCGAGCTTGGGGTCGGCGTAGGCCGCCTGGACCTGCTCCGCCGTGGCGTGCGGGTTGGGCTTGGGATCAACGGCCACTGAACTTCGCCTTCCCCGGGCCGTTCTCGATGAACGACGCCATGCCGGTCTTCTGGTCCTCGGTGGCGAACATCGCGGCGAACAGCTGGCTCTCCAGCTTCAACCCGCTGCCCAGGTCGGTGTCCAGCCCGCCGTCGATCGCGGCCTTCGCGGCGGCGTAGGCGCGCACCGGGCCGTTGACGAACTGCCCGGCCCACCGCCTGGCCGCCTCGAACACGTCGTCCGGGGCCACGACCTCGTCCACCATGCCGATCCGCAGCGCCTCCTCGGCGCCGACGAACCGGCCGGTGTAGATCAGGTCCTTGGCCCGCGACGGGCCGATCAGCCGCGGCAGGCGCTGCGTGCCGCCCATGCCGGGGATGACGCCGAGCAGGATCTCCGGCTGGCCGACCTTGGCGTTGTCGCCCGCGACGCGCCGGTCCGCGCACAGCGCCAGCTCGAAGCCGCCGCCCAGGGCGTACCCCGTGATGGCCGCCACGGTCGGCTTCGGGATCTCCTCCACCGCGCGCAGCGCCGAGGTGAACGCGCCCGCGCGGGCCGCCATGTCGGCGTACGACAGCTCGGCCATCTCCTTGATGTCCGCACCCGCCGCGAACACCTTCGGCCCGCCGTACACGATGACCGAGTAGACGTCGGCCCGGTCGGCCGCCTCCAGCGCGGCGGCCCGGATCTCCTCCTGGACCTGCCGGTTGAGCGCGTTCATCGGCGGGCGGTCCAGCCGGATGGTGCCGATCCCGTCCTCGACTTCGAGCCTCACGAACTCAGCCACGGGTCCTCCTCGACCTCCGTCGGTGCGCCTCGCAGGTTACCCCTCGGTAGTTTTGCGGCGGGCGAAGTACCTGTCACCCGACCGCTGCAACTCCAACGGCTGGTCGAACGTCTTCGACAGGTTCTCCTCGGTCAGCACGTCGTCCAGCAGGCCCTGCGCCACGACGCCGCCGTCACGCAGCAGCAGCGCGTGCGTGAACCCCGGCGGGATCTCCTCCACGTGGTGCGTGACCAGCACCGTCGCCGGCGCGTCCGGGTCCATCGCCAGCTCGGAGAGCCGGGCCACCAGGTCCTCGCGCCCGCCCAGGTCCAGGCCCGCGGCGGGCTCGTCCAGCAGCAGCATCTCGGGGTCGGTCATCAGCGCGCGGGCAATCAGCGTGCGCTTGCGCTCGCCCTCGGACAACGTGCCGTACGTGCGGTCGGCCAGGTGCTCGATGCCCATCGACGCCAGCAGCTCCCGGGCCCGGCCGGTGTCGAGCTGGTCGTACTCCTCGCGCCACCGGCCCAGCACCGCGTACCCGGCGCTGACGACCAGGTCGACGACCTTCTCGTCGCCCGGGATCCGGCCGCTGAGCGCCGCCGAGCACAACCCGATGCGCGGCCGCAGCTCGAACACGTCGGTCTTGCCGATCCGCTCGCCGAGCAGGTGCAACCTGCCCTTGGTCGGGTGCAGCTCGGCGCTCGCCAGCCGGAGCAGCGTGGTCTTGCCCGCCCCGTTGGGGCCGAGCACGACCCAGCGCTCGTCCAGCTCCACGCTCCAGTCGACGTCGCCGACCAGCGTGGTCTTGCCCCGTCGAACCGAAACACCCTGCATGTGGATGACCAGATCTTCGTTTTCCACGCCTGCCCTCGCCCCGTCGATGCACCGCCGTCGCCATTGTTCTGCAAACCCCTCCGCCCCCGGTCCGGTGGGGGGAGGTACGCGAACCACGCAGTGGCGTGGCGCGCTCATGCCCACACCGTCGGTGTCTGCTGGAAAGATCGGGGGCATGGCTGCCGACTCGATCCTGCTCGCGGGCCGACCGTTCCCCCTCGGGGCGCACCCCGAGGCCGGAGGCGTGCGCTTCGCCGTCTCGGCGCCGCCCGCGCACGCCGTGGAGGTGTGCCTGATCAGCGAAGACGGCTCCGAGGAGCGCGTCGAGCTGACCGAACGCACGTTCGGCGTGTGGCACGGGCTCATCTCCGGCGTGACCCCCGGCCAGCGGTACGGCTACCGGGTGCACGGGCCGTACGACCCCTCGCGGGGCCTGCGGTGCAACCCGGCGAAGCTCCTGGTCGACCCGTATGCGAGGAGGATCACGGGCGCGCTCGCCGACCTGGACGCGGCGCTGGGCTACGTGGACGACCCCATGCTCGGCGGCCCCTCCACCGTCGACTCGCTGGGCAGCGTGCCGCTGTCCGTGGTCACGTCGCCCGGCGGGCCGGACACCGGGGTGAAGCCCGAGGTCCCGTTCGAGGAGGCCGTGATCTACGAGCTGCACGTGCGCGGCTTCACCAAGCAGCACCCGGCCGTGCCCCCGCACCAGCGCGGCACCTACCTGGGGCTCGCCCACCCGGCCGTGCTGGAGCACCTGACGCGGCTCGGCGTGACGTCGGTGGAGCTGCTGCCCGTGCACGCGTTCGTGGACGAGCCGTCGCTGATCCGCGACGGCAGGCGCAACTACTGGGGCTACTCGCCGCTGAGCTACTTCGCGCCGCACCCCGCCTACGCCAGCGAGCCCGGCCGGGAGGTCGAGGAGTTCCGCACGATGGTGGCCGCGCTGCACTCGGCGAACATCGAAGTGATCATCGACGTGGTCTACAACCACACCTGCGAGGGCGGCCCGGAGGGGCCGACGCTGTCCTACCGCGGCTTCGACGCCCCCGGCTACTACCTGCACATCGAGGGCGGCGGCACGTTCGACATCACCGGCTGCGGCAACACCACCGAGGCCGGGTCGCCGCAGTTCGTGCGGCTGGTGACGGACTCGCTGCGGTACTGGGCGACCGAGATGGGCGTGGACGGCTTCCGGTTCGACCTGGCCTCCACCCTGGGCCGGCCGGGCGGCGGGCGGTTCGACCGGGCGTCGGCGATGCTGACCGCGATCACCCAGGACCCGGTGCTGTCGCGGTGCAAGCTGATCGCCGAGCCGTGGGACGCCACCGGCGACGGCTACCGGGTCGGCGACTTCGGCGTGCAGTGGGCCGAGTGGAACGGCCGGTACCGCGACACCGTGCGCGACTACTGGCGCGGCATGACCAGCGTGCGCGACCTGGCCTACCGGCTGTCGGGGTCGTCCGACCTGTACGCCGACGACCTGCGGCGGCCGTGGCAGTCGGTCAACTTCGTCACCGCGCACGACGGGTTCACGCTGCGCGACCTCGTGTCGTACAACGAGAAGCACAACCTGGCCAACGGCGAGGACAACCGCGACGGCACCAACGACAACCGGTCGTGGAACTGCGGCGTCGAGGGCGAGACGGACGACGCGGCGGTGCTGGCGCTGCGGGCCCGGCAGGCGCGCAACCTGTTCGCCACGCTGATGCTCTCGACCGGCACGCCGATGCTGACCGCGGGCGACGAGCTGTGGCGCACGCAGGGCGGCAACAACAACGCGTACTGCCTGGACGACGAGACGTCGTGGGTGGACTGGAAGCTCGGCGACGACGGCGAGTCGATGCTGGCGTTCGCCCGGCGGGTGATCGCGTTGCGCGCGGCGTCGCCCGCGTTGCGCCAGCCGCAGTTCTTCGACGGCCGCACCACCGCGTCCGGCGCGCCCGACCTGGTGTGGTTCCGCTCGGACGGCGAGGAGATGGCCGAGACCGACTGGTTCGACGACGGCCGGCGGTTCCTGGGCATGTGGATCGACGGGTCGAACAGCCTGTCGCGCTCCCGGGACGGCGAGCGGGTGTCCGACGACTCGTGGCTGCTGCTCGTGCACGCCGGCGCGGACCCGGTCGAGGTGACGCTGCCGGGGCCGGAGTACGGCGCGCGGTACGAGCCGGTGATCGACTCGACCACCGCCGACGGCGCGCCCGCGCGGCCGGGGAACCTGGCGGCCGGGGCGGCGCTCGTGCTCCAGGGCCGGTCGCTCCTGCTGCTGCGGGTGCCGCGCTGACGGGGTGCCACTGCGTCGGTCACCGACGCAATCCTGCCTGGTGAGAGGGCTGCGCACCGGCCGGCGTTCCGTGGCACGATGCCGGCGTGGGCCGTCCGCTGCTGACCTGGTGCGACCGCACGATCGACCTCCTGCTGGTGGCGTCGTGCGGGTGTAGCGGGACGCGACGCGGCCGTTAGGCGGGCAGCACGCCCGTCCCCGAGGACGCCGCGTCGCGTCTTGATCGCTACCCCGCCCGACCCGTAGCCATCAGGAGCGACCATCGTGACCGCCACGATCGCGCGCGCCGACCTGCACCCGAAGCTGGACGTGCGGTTGCTGCGCGACATCATCCACCCGGACCGCGAGCTGTGGACGCCGCGCGAGCTGCGCGAGCTGACCTCCACCGTCGCGTCCGAGCTGACCACCCCGCTGCTGGAGATCCTCGAGTTCGACCCCGAGCGCCGCTGGTGGGCGCGGCTGGGGCTGACCGAGGGCGTGGAGCTGTGGCTGCTGAGCTGGCTGCCCGGCCAGGGCACCGAGCCGCACGACCACGGCGGCGCGGCGGGCTCGTTCACCGTGCTGACCGGCGAGCTGGCCGAGGACTACCGCTACCCCGGCGGGCCGATCCGCAGCGCGGCGCGGCCGGTCGGCAGCGCCCTCGGGTTCGGCGCGGGGCGCGCGCACCAGGTGCGCAACGTCGGCGCGGTCGGCGCGGCGAGCGTGCACGCCTACTCGCCGCCGCTCGTGCCGACCCGCGAGTACCCGAGCCTGGCGGACATCCCGCCGGAGATCCCGCCGTTGCCCGCCCTGCGGCTGCCGTTGGAGCAGCTGCGCGTTCTGGCCGACCAGGAGGGCCCGTGAGTGCCGAGGAGTTGCTGGAGGAAGCGCGCCGGGAGCTGACCCGCGTCGAGCCGCACGAGCTGGCCGGGTTGTCCGACGCGCTGGTGGTGGACATCCGGCCGCACCACAACCGGGCGGCGGAGGGCGAGATCCCCGGCTCGATCCCGGTGGAGCGGATCGTGCTGGAGTGGCGGCTGGACCCGGAGGGCGAGCACCGGATCCCCGGCTTCACCGCCGACACCACCGTGGTGGTGCTGTGCAACGAGGGTTACGCGTCCAGCCTGGCGGCCCGCGACCTCCAGCGCGTCGGCCTGCCCAAGGCGACGGACCTGGTGGGCGGCTTCCGCGCCTACGCCGCCGCCGGCCTCCCCGTCCGCCCCGGCGCCACCCAAGCCGTCACCTAACCCGCGTGTCCTACCTCCAGAACGCGCGTGTCCTACCTCCAGAACGCGTGAGTCCAACGCTCAGGTATGCCGAATTCAACGTTCAGAACTCCGCACCGGCACGTGGCGGAGTCCTGAGTGTTGAACTCGGGGTACCTGAACGTAGGACACGCGCGTTCCGAACGTAGGACACTCGCGTTCCGAACGTAGGACACGCGCGTTCTGGACGTAGGACACTCGCGTTCCGAACGTAGGACACTCGCGTTCTGGACGTAGGACACTCGCGTTTTGGAGGTAGGACTCGCGCGGGGAACCGGGGAGGCGAGGGGTGCGTCTCTCAGGCGTGTGGAAAGTGCTGACCGGGGTCGTGCTGGTCGCCCTGGTGGTGTGGCGGCCGAGTGCGGCGGCGTTCGGCGGGGCGGCGGTCGGGACGTGGGTGGTCCTCCTGGGGCTCCAGGTCGGGTTGCTGGTCGGTGCGCTGCTGTTCCGGGTGCGGGTGCCGCTGGTGGTGATCGGCGTCGGCGGCGAGGTGCGCACGTGGACGCGTCCCCACCTGCGAGTGGTGTGGCGGGTGGCGCCGCTGCTGATGTCGGTCGGCCTCACGTCGATCAAGGCCCCGGCCCGCCGCCGGCTGTGGCTGACCGGCCTGACGTCGGCGGTGCTGGCGGCGGCGGTGGTCGGGGTGGCCTGGCTGGGCGCGGACCGGCCGTTCTGGCGGGGTTTCGCGATCGCCGGCACGGCGGTGCTGGTCAACGGCCTGTGGCCACGCCGCGGCGCGGGCACCACGTCACCCGGCTGGTTCCTGTTCGCGCTGCCCCGGGTCACCGGCCGCACGGCGGCGGAGTTCGACGCGACGCCGCTGGTCAACCAGGTGACCGACGCGCTGGAGGCCGGTGACCTGGACCGGGCCGAGGCGCTCGCCGACGAACTGGTCGCCCGGCACCCCGGGCTGCTCGTCGCGATCGGCGCGCGGGTCGCCGTGCTGACCCTGCGCACCCGGTACGCCGAAGCCCTGCACGTGGTCAGCGGCCTGATGGGACGCACCGACCTGGAACCGCGCGACATGGCGTTCGTGCTGGCGGAGATGGCCAGTTCCACCGCCAACGCCGTCGAGGGCGGCCAACTGCCGGCGGAGGTCGGCGTGCCCGCCGCCAAACGGGCCGTGGACGGCGCGATGCGGTTCGGCTACCCCCGCCACCGCTGCACGGGCACGCTCGCCCAACTCGCCCTGCTGGAGGACGACCACGCCACCGCCCTCACGCTCGCCCGGCAGGCCCGCGCCAGCGCCGAGGGCGCGCTGTCCCGGGCCGACGCCCTGGCCACGATCGCCCGCGCGCAGATGGCCGCCGGCGACAACGCGGCGGCCCGCGCGACGTTGGTCGAGGCGCGGGAACTGGCCGGCTGGATGCCCCGGGTCGCGGAGACCACG
The DNA here is from genome assembly GCF_053601135.1 of Actinosynnema sp. NPDC004786. Classification (NCBI taxonomy): domain Bacteria; kingdom Bacillati; phylum Actinomycetota; class Actinomycetes; order Pseudonocardiales; family Pseudonocardiaceae; genus Actinosynnema; species Actinosynnema sp. NPDC004786. The sequence goes on from NZ_JBSGBG010000018.1 coordinate 109,137, forward strand.
GCCCGCCTCTCCATCACCTGAGCCGGAGGAGCCCCGCGATCACCCGCGCCGGGCGAACCCGGTGAACGCCCGATCCGGACGCGTGTCCGGAACACCCGGAAATCCGAGCCGCGCGAATCCCGCCGTGGTCACGCGGGCGGTTTCGGGAACGTCGGCATGCCTTCGGCCGGCGCCGGCAGGCCGCAGTTCGCCACCACGTCGCCGATGGCCTTGGTCCAGCCCTGCGCCTCGGTGCGCAGCTTCCCCGCGTCCGGCGGCACCGCGCCCGGCACGACCTTGCTCAACACGCTGAACGAGCCCGCGAACGCCGCCATCGAGTGCGACAGGCACAGCTCCGGCCCCCGGTACCCGTCCGCCGAGGCCGGCGCGCTCACCGGCGGCCTGGGCAGGCACTTCGCCGCCGTCATGCCCACCAGCAGCACGATCACGTCGCCCATCGGCGCGGCCGCCTTGTCCGGCGTGGGCGGGTTCGCGGCCAGCGGTTCGACCACCTTCTTCACGCCGTCCGCGAGCTGGACGACCAACCCGGCGCACGCGGCCGGGGGTTCCGCCTCCTGCCGCTGCGCCGACGCGGCCGGGATCACGGCCACCGCCAGCGCCACGGCGAGCACCGAGCCGACTGTCACGAATTTCCTCACGCCGAAAGCGTAAGCGCGTCGGAACAGTCCCGACATCGGAGCGAATGAATTCACCCGACCGAACAAATCGAGTGCGAAAGTGTGAAGAAATTCCGATCAGATGACCGCCGGTCACGCCGACGGTCATCTGATCGTGGGGATTCAGCCCGCCAACACGACCCGGCCGAGTTCGGCCGGCGACGCGAGCAGGTCGTGCCTCGGCAGCACGCGCACGGTGTAGCCGACCGCGCCCGCGTGCGGCAGCGGCACCTCGATCTCGTAGTTGCCGTTGCCCGCGTACCGCATGCCGTGGGTCACCACGTCGTACAGCTCGTCGGAGTCGCCGACCCGGCCCAGCGCCACCTGCACGTCCACTTCGGACGGCTCCAGCCCGGCCAGCTCGATCCGCGCCCGCACGCCGACCGGCGCGCCGAGCCGCGGCGTGGCCGACCCGTTCAGCGACATCTCCGAGTCCAGCACCCGCACCCGCGTCCACGACGCCCGCAGCCGCTGCCGGTACGCGGCCAGCTCCTTCGCACCGCGGAACCCGTCGCCGACCACGGACGCGGCCGACGCCGCCGCGGGCGCGTACAGCTCCTCCACGTACTCGCGCACCATCCGCGACGCCTGCACCGCCGGGCCGAGCGAGGCCAGCGTGTGCCGCACCATGGCGAGCCAGCGCGTCGGCACGCCGTCCTCGCCGCGGTCGTAGAACAGCGGCGCGACCTGGTTGCCGAGCAGGTCGTACAGCGCGGCGGCCTCCAGGTCGTCGCGCCGGGTGGGGTCGGTGACGCCGTCGGCGGTCGGGATGGCCCAGCCGTTGCTGCCGTCGTACAGCTCGTCCCACCAGCCGTCGCGGATCGACAGGTTCAGCCCGCCGTTGAGCGCCGACTTCATGCCGGACGTGCCGCACGCCTCCAGCGGCCGCATCGGGTTGTTCAGCCACACGTCGCAGCCCCAGTACAGGTACCGGGCCATGGACATGTCGTAGTCGGGCAGGAACACGATCCGGTGCCGCACGCCCGCGTCGTCGGCGAACCGCACGATCTGCTGGATCAACGCCTTGCCGCCGTCGTCGGCCGGGTGCGACTTGCCCGCGACGACGAGCTGCACCGGCCGCTCCGGGTGCAGCAGCAGGTGGCGCAGCCGGTCGGCGTCGCGCAGCATCAGCGTCAGCCGCTTGTAGGTCGGCACGCGGCGGGCGAAGCCGACGGTGAGCACGTCGGGGTCGAACACCGAGTCGGTCCAGCCCAGCTCCAACGCCGACGCGCCGCGCTGCAACCACGACGCGCGGGTGCGGCGGCGGACCTCGGCCACGAGCTTGGCGCGCAGGTCGTTGCGCAGCTCCCACAGCCGCTCGTCGGTCACCGGCTCGAACCCGGGCGCGCCCACGCCGGAGTCCTCCGGGTCGCCCACCAGGCGGCTCATCTCGGTCGCCGCCCACGTCGGGCCGTGCACGCCGTTGGTGACCGAGCCGATCGGCACCTCGGACGCGTCGAACCCGGGCCACAGGCCGCGGAACATGTCCCGGCTGACCGTGCCGTGCAGTTTGGACACGCCGTTCGCGCGCTGCGCGAGCCGCAGGCCCATGTGGGCCATGTTGAACAGCCCGGGGTTCTCCTCCGCGCCGAGGGCGAGGACGCGCTGGGTGTTCACGCCCGGCAGGAGCTGCTCGGAGCCGAAGTAGTGCTGCACCAGGTCGACCGGGAACCGGTCGATGCCCGCGGGCACCGGCGTGTGGGTGGTGAACACCGTGCCCGCGCGGACCGCCGCGAGCGCCTGGTCGAAGTCCAGGCCCTCGCCGGTGACCAGCTCGCGCACGCGTTCCAGGCCGAGGAAGCCCGCGTGGCCCTCGTTGGTGTGGAACACCTCGGGCGCGGCGTGCCCGGTCAGGTCGCAGTACGTGCGCACGGCGCGCACGCCGCCGACCCCGGCCAGGATCTCCTGCCGGATGCGGTGGTCCTGGTCGCCGCCGTAGAGGCGATCGGTGACGCCGCGCAGGTCCTCGTCGTTCTGCTCCACGTCGGAGTCGAGCAGCAGCAGCGGGATGCGGCCGACCTGGGCCTTCCACACCTTCGCCCGCAGCACCCGGTCGCCGGGCATGGCGACGTGCACCAGGATCGGCGCGCCGGACGGCTCGGTGAGCAGCTCCAGCGGCAGGCCGCGCGGGTCCAGCACCGGGTAGTGCTCGATCTGCCAGCCGTCCAGGCTCAGCGCCTGGCGGAAGTAGCCCGAGCGGTAGAGCAGGCCGACCGCGATCAGCGGGACGCCGAGGTCGGACGCGGCCTTGAGGTGGTCGCCCGCCAGCACGCCGAGGCCGCCGGAGTAGTTCGGCAGCGCCTCCGTGACGCCGAACTCCATGGAGAAGTAGGCGATGGCGTTGGGCAGGGGCTTGGCGTCGAAGTCGCCGCGCTCGCGGCGCTGCGCGATCTCGTCCTGGCGGCGCTGGAACCAGCGCGGCCCGGTGGTGTAGCGGTGCAGGTCGTCGGCCAGGGCGTGGACGCGGGCGAGGAACCCCTCGTCGCGGGCGAGCTCCTCGAGCCGTTCGGGGACGACCACGGACAGCACGCGCAACGGGTCGCCGCTCCCGGCCCACAGCTCGGGGTCGATCGACGCGAACAGGTCCTGGGTGGGCTGGTGCCACGTCCAGCGCAGGTTCGTGGCGAGGGTGCCCAGGGCCGCCAGCGGCTCGGGCAGGCTGGCTCGGACGGTGAACCGGCGAAGTGCTCGCATGGCGTCGGACCTTATCCCCCATCCAGCGGTGCGGGACAACGGTCACCCGAACCGATGCAGGGACCGATACAGCCTCACCAGCGGGAACGCGGTGCCGCAAGTTATTTCACCCACACCGCGCAAGCGTTGACGGCCCCGTGGGACCCCGTCGCGCCGTTACGCCGAACGGCCGCCGCGGCGCTCGTCCGGCCCGCGCGCCGGGCCGCCGCCCCCGCGACACGCCGCCGACGTGATCAACCACACCATCGTGTGACGGGTGGTCGCCCGATCGGTGCTGGCGCGGCACGTGTATGCGGGTGATCAGCAGCTGGGAATCTGGTCTTCCATAGCGAGACGGAGCGACCGCCAAGTGTGCAATCCAATCAGAAGGGGTAGGAAAAGCGGGTACGGGTCCCGGCGAAGGCGCGGCCGATCGCTGCGGGCAGACTTGACCGTGCACGCGTCACACCAGGTGAGAGGGGCGCTGCCGATGAGCGGGCGACTCGGGATCGACGACGTCTCCCCGAGCGTGAGCGGAGGTCGCTACCCGGCCAAGGCCGTGGTGGGCGAGCACGTTCCGGTCGAGGCCACGGTGTGGCGCGAGGGCCACGACGCCGTGGCGGCCACGGTGACGTGGCGGGGACCGAACGACCGGGTCGCGAGACAAACGCGCATGGTCCCGCTGGGCGTCGGCCTGGACCGCTGGACCGCCACGATCGTGCCCGACGCGGAGGGCTCCTGGACGTTCCGGGTGGACGCCTGGAGCGACCCGTGGTCCACCTGGCTGCACGCCGTCGAGGTCAAGATCGCCGCCGGCCAGGGCGCGGCGGAGCTGGAGAACGACCTGGAGACCGGCGCGCGCCTGCTCGACCGCGTGGGCCGCCGGCCGGACCGCCGCCGGGAGAAGCCGCTCCTGGCCAACGCGGCGAGCGCGCTGCGCGACGAGCACCGCCCGCTGGCCGAGCGGGTCGCCCCCGCGCTGGCCGACGACGTCCGCCGGGTCATGCACGAGCACCCGGTCCGCGAGCTGGTCACCAAGGGCAAATCGCACAAGGTGTGGGTCGACCGCAAGCGCGCCGCCTTCGGGTCGTGGTACGAGTTCTTCCCCCGCAGCACGGGCGGCGTGGACGAGTCCGGCGTCCCGGTGCACGGCACGTTCGTCACCGCCGCCAAGGAGCTGGACCGCATCGCGGCCATGGGCTTCGACGTCGCCTACCTGCCGCCCATCCACCCGATCGGCCGGGTGAACCGCAAGGGCCCGAACAACTCGCTCACCGCCACCGAGGACGACCCCGGCTCCACCTGGGCCATCGGCGCGGACGAGGGCGGGCACGACGCGATCCACCCCCAGCTGGGCACGATCGAGGACTTCGACGCGTTCGTGGCCCGCGCCCGCGAGCTGAACATCGAGGTGGCGCTCGACCTGGCCCTCCAGTGCGCCCCCGACCACCCCTGGGTGCTGAAGAACCCCGAGTGGTTCACCACCCGCCCCGACGGCTCCATCGCGTACGCGGAGAACCCGCCGAAGAAGTACCAGGACATCTACCCGGTCAACTTCGACAACGACCCGCAGGGCATCTACAACGAGGTGCTGCGCGTCGTGCTGCACTGGGTGGACCACGGGGTGCGCATCTTCCGGGTCGACAACCCGCACACCAAGCCGCCGGACTTCTGGGCGTGGCTGATCTGGGCGGTCAAGGACCGCCACCCGGACGTGCTGTTCCTGTCCGAGGCGTTCACCCGCCCGGCCCGCCTGTACGGCCTGGCCAAGCTCGGCTTCACGCAGAGCTACACCTACTTCACCTGGCGCACGACCAAGGAGGAGCTGACCGAGTTCGGCGTCGAACTGGTCGAGCACTGGGACGAAGCGCGGCCCAACCTGTTCGTCAACACCCCCGACATCCTGCACGAGTCGCTGCAGCACGGCGGTCCGGGCATGTTCGCGCTGCGCGCGGCGCTGGCGGCGACGATGGCGCCGACCTGGGGTGTGTACTCGGGCTACGAGCTGTTCGAGCACGAGGCCGTCCGGCCGGGCAGCGAGGAGTACCTGAACTCGGAGAAGTACCAGCTCCGCCCCCGCGACTACGCGGCGGCGGTGGCCGAGGGACGGTCGCTGGAACCGTGGTTGCGCAAGCTGAACGCGATCCGCCGGGCGCACCCGGCGTTGCAGCAGATGCGAACACTCCGGTTCCACCACGTCGACAACCCGGCGTTGATCGCGTACTCGAAGCAGGACCCGGGCACCGGCGACACGGTCGTCGTCGTGGTCAACCTGGATCCGCACAACGCGCAGGACGGCACCGTCTGGCTGGACCTGCCCGCGCTCGGCGTCGACTGGCACGAGCGGCTGATCGCGCACGACGAGGTGTCCGGGGAGACCTGGGACTGGGGTCAGGCCAACTACGTCCGCCTGGAACCCTGGCGCGCCCCGGCGCACATCGTGGGCGTGCAGCGCAGGTTCGGCAGCTAGCGACAACCCAACCCGGTCCCCTTTACCGAGTCCCCGTGCCCGCCGAAGAGCACGAGGGACGATCGAACGCACCCCCAATGAGGTGGGACGAGGTGGAGCACACATGCAAGAAGAGGCCCGACCCGACGCCGCGCTGGTAGGTCTGGAGCACGTGCCGCACACCGGCGAGGCCATCGGCGCGGACGGCCTGCTGGTCGAACCGCAGGCCGAGGACTTCCGGTCGGCCAAGCTCGTGCCGCGCGACCCGAGCTGGTTCAAGGGCGCGGTGTTCTACGAGGTGCTGGTGCGCGCGTTCAGCGACTCCAACGGCGACGGCACCGGCGACCTGCGGGGCCTCGCGTCCCGGTTGGACTACCTGGAGTGGCTGGGCGTCGACTGCCTGTGGCTGCCGCCGTTCTACGCCTCGCCGCTGCGCGACGGCGGCTACGACATCTCCGACTTCCGCGCGGTGCTGCCGGAGTTCGGTTCGGTCGAGGACTTCGTGTACCTGCTGGACGAGGCGCACCGCCGGGGCATCCGGGTGATCACCGACCTGGTGCTCAACCACACCAGCGACGCCCACCCCTGGTTCCAGCAGTCCCGGACGGACCCGGACGGCCCGTACGGCGACTTCTACGTGTGGAGCGACGACGACCAGCGCTACGCGGACGCGCGGATCATCTTCGTCGACACCGAGTCGTCGAACTGGACCTACGACCCGGTGCGCGGGCAGTTCTACTGGCACCGGTTCTTCTCCCACCAGCCCGACCTGAACTACGAGAACCCGCACGTCCAGGAGGCCATGCTGGACACCCTGCGGTTCTGGCTCGACCTGGGCATCGACGGGTTCCGACTCGACGCCGTGCCGTACCTGTTCGAGCAGGAGGGCACCAACTGCGAGAACCTGCCGCGCACGCACGACTTCCTCAAGCGCTGCCGCAAGGTCGTGGACGACGAGTACCCCGGCCGGGTGCTGCTCGCGGAGGCCAACCAGTGGCCGTCGGACGTGGTCGAGTACTTCGGCAACCCCGAGGTCGGCGGCGACGAGTGCCACATGGCGTTCCACTTCCCGCTGATGCCGCGCATCTTCATGTCCGTGCGGCGGGAGTCGCGGTTCCCGATCTCGGAGATCCTGGCGCAGACGCCGCAGATCCCGGACGGCTGCCAGTGGGGCATCTTCCTGCGCAACCACGACGAGTTGACGCTGGAGATGGTCACCGACGAAGAGCGCGACTACATGTACGCGGAGTACGCCAAGGACCCGCGGATGAAGGCGAACATCGGCATCAGACGGCGCCTGGCCCCGCTGCTGGAGAACGACCGCAACCAGCAGGAGCTGTTCACCGCGATGCTGCTGTCCCTGCCCGGCTCGCCGGTCCTGTACTACGGCGACGAGATCGGCATGGGCGACAACATCTGGCTCGGCGACCGCGACGCGGTGCGCACGCCGATGCAGTGGACCCCGGACCGCAACGCGGGGTTCTCCAGCTGCGACCCCGGCCGGATCTACCTGCCGGTGATCATGGACCCGGTGTACGGCTACCAGGGGCTCAACGTCGAGGCCCAGCTGAACAACCAGTCGTCGCTGCTGCACTGGACCCGGCGGATGATCGAGGTGCGCAAGCAGCACCACGCCTTCGCCGAGGGCGACTTCACCGACCTGGGCGGGTCGAACCCGAGCGTGCTGGCCTACCGGCGGCGGTGGCGGCGGCCCGACGGCCACGAGGACGTCGTGCTGTGCGTGAACAACCTGTCGCGGTTCCCGCAGCCGGTCGAGCTGGACCTGTCCGAGCACCGCGGCAGCAGGCCCGTGGAGCTGACCGGCGGCGTGGTCTTCCCGACCGTGGGCGACCTGCCGTACCTGCTGACCCTGCCCGGTCACGGCTTCTACTGGTTCCAGCTCGTGGAAGCCGACGACGACAGCGAGCCGAGGTGACCGACGTGACCGAACCGCACGACCTGGTGGACAAGGTGATGGCCGAGCTGCCCGGGTGGCTGCCCGCGCAGCGGTGGTTCGGCGGGAAGGACCGCCCGGTCACGTCCATCCGCCCGCTGCGCACGACGGTGCTGCGGACCGGGGAGCCGGTGCTGGTGCACCTCGTGGTGGAGGTGGAGCAGCCGGACCGGCGCGAGCCGTACCAGCTGCTGGTCACCGACCACCTGGACAGCTACGACGCGACCCAGGTGCCGGAGCTGACCGGCGTGCTGCTCGACCTGATCGCCGAGGGCGCCGAGGTGGACGGGCTGAGGTTCGCCCACGAGCCGGGTGTGGAGCTGCAGACCGGCCTGCGCGGCCGGCCGATCGGCGCCGAGCAGTCCAACACCTCGATCGTGTTCGGCAGCCAGTACATCCTCAAGCTGTTCCGCAAGCTGACCTACGGCGAGAACCCGGACCTCGTGCTGCACCGGGCGTTGCGCCAGGTGGGCTGCGAGCACATCGCCCAGCCGCTCGGCTCGATCACCGGCAGGCTGGACGGGCAGACCACCACGGTGGGCATGCTCCAGCAGTTCATGCCGGACGCGGTGGACGGCTGGGCGATGGCCACCACGAGCGTCCGCGACCTGATGGCCGAGGCCGACCTGCACGCCGACGAGGTGGGCGGCGACTTCGCGGGCGAGGCGCAGCGCCTCGGGCAGGCCGTGGCCACCGTGCACGCGGACCTGGAGCGCGCGCTGGGCACGGAGCACGCGGGGGCCGACGACATCGACCGGACCGTGCGGGCGATGGTCGCGCGGCTGGACGAGGTGGCCGGCGCCGTCCCGGACCTGCGGCCGTACGTGCCCGCGTTGCGGGAGGCGTTCGAGCAGGCCAGGAACACCCCGGGCACGACGGTCGTGCAGAACATCCACGGCGACCTGCACCTCGGCCAGGTGCTGCGGACCGTGCAGGGCTGGCTGCTGATCGACTTCGAGGGCGAGCCGGGTTCGCCGATCGCCGAGCGGACGGCGCTGCGCTCCCCGCTGCGGGACGTGGCCGGGATGCTGCGGTCGTTCGACTACGCGGCGCACCAGCTCCTGGTCGGCCAGCCGGAGGACCACCAGCTCGCGGTGCGGGCGCTGGAGTGGGCGCGGCGCAACCGCGCGGCGTTCACCGAGGGCTACGCGGAGGCGGCGTCGGAGTCGGTCGGCGACCCGCGCGGCCTGGGCTACCTGCTGCGGGCGTTCGAGCTGGACAAGGCCGTGTACGAGGTCGCGTACGAGCACGCGAACCGGCCGGAGTGGTTGACGGTCCCGTTGTCGTCGATCGCGCGGATCACTGGAGAGGGAGCGGTGCAGTCATGATCTCGCCCGAGGACGTCGACCGGCTGCTGGCCGGGGCGCACCACGACCCGCACTCGGTGCTGGGCGTGCACCACGTCGCCGAGGGCGTGGTCGCGCGGGCGTTGCGGCCGGGCGCGACCGCGGTGGCGGTGCTGGCCGGTGACAAGCGGTTCGACCTGGACCGCGTCACCGACGGGCTGTTCGAGGGCGAGCTGCCCGAGCACCCCGGCGACTACCGGCTGGAGGTCGAGTACGGCGACAACGTGGTCGAGGTGGACGACCCGTACCGGTGGCTGCCCACCGTCGGCGAGCTGGACCTGCACCTCATCGGCGAGGGGCGGCACGAGCGGCTGTGGGACGTGCTGGGCGCGCGGGTGCGCAGCTACGACACGCCCAACGGCACCGTCTCCGGCGTGTCGTTCGCGGTGTGGGCGCCGACGGCCCGCGGCGTGCGGGTGTGCGGCGACTTCGACGGCTGGGACGGGCGGGCGAACCCGATGAGGTCGCTCGGGTCGTCCGGCGTGTGGGAGATCTTCATCCCCGGCGTCCCCGAGGGCACCCGGTACAAGTACCGGATCCTGGGCCGGGACGGCGGGTGGCACGAGAAGGCCGACCCGATGGCGTTCGCCACCGAGACGCCGCCCCAGACGGCGTCGGTGGTCACCCGGTCCACCCACCGGTGGGGCGACGCCGAGTGGGAGGCCAGGCGCGACGCCACGCAGTGGGTCAACGCGCCGATGAGCGTGTACGAGGTGCACCTGGGCTCGTGGAAGCCCGGCCTGGGGTACCGGGAGCTGGCCTCGGAGCTGGCCGACTACGTGGTGAGCGCCGGGTTCACGCACGTGGAGCTGATGCCGGTGGCCGAGCACCCGTTCGGCGGGTCGTGGGGCTACCAGGTCACGTCGTACTACGCGCCGACGTCGAGGTTCGGCTCGCCGGACGACTTCCGGCACTTCGTGGACACGCTGCACCAGCGCGGCATCGGCGTGATCATGGACTGGGTGCCCGCCCACTTCCCGCGCGACTCGTGGGCGCTGGCCCGGTTCGACGGCAGCCCGCTGTACGAGCACGGCGACCCGCGCCGGGGCGAGCACCCGGACTGGGGCACGCTGGTGTTCGACTTCGGGCGCAACGAGGTGCGCAACTTCCTGGTGGCCAACGCCCTGTACTGGATCGAGGAGTTCCACATCGACGGCCTGCGGGTCGACGCGGTGGCCTCGATGCTCTACCTGGACTACTCGCGCCAGGAGGGGCAGTGGCTGCCCAACCAGTACGGCGGCCGGGAGAACCTGGACGCGGTGCGGTTCCTCCAGGAGCTGAACGCGACCGTCTACAAGCGCCACCCCGGCGTGGTGATGGTGGCGGAGGAGTCGACGGCGTGGCCGGGCGTGACGCGGCCGACGCACCTGGGCGGCCTCGGGTTCGGGTTCAAGTGGAACATGGGGTGGATGCACGACACGCTGCACTACCTGTCCCGCGAGCCCGTGCACCGGTCGTTCCACCACAACGAGATCACGTTCTCGCTGGTGTACGCGTGGAGCGAGAACTTCGTGCTGCCGCTGTCGCACGACGAGGTCGTGCACGGCAAGGGGTCGCTGTGGCAGCGGATGCCCGGCGACGACTGGAACAAGGCCGCGGGGCTGCGGTCGCTGCTGGCGTTCATGTGGGCGCACCCCGGCAAGCAGCTGCTGTTCATGGGCGGCGAGTTCGGGCAGCGGGAGGAGTGGTCGGAGGGCCGGTCGCTGGACTGGCACCTGCTGGAGTCGCCGCTGCACAGCGGTCTGCACCGGCTGATCTCGGACCTGAACCGGGTCTACCGGTCGACGCCCGCCCTCTACAGCGTGGACGACCGGCCCGAGGGCTTCTCGTGGATCGACGCGAACGACTCGGCGGGCAACGTGCTGAGCTTCCTGCGGATCGGCGAGGACGGCTCGGTGCTCGCGTGCGTGGCGAACTTCGCCGGCATGCCGCACCACGACTACCGCGTCGGCCTGCCGGTGGCGGGACGGTGGCGCGAGGTCGTGAACACGGACTCGGAGGTCTACGGCGGGTCCGGGGTCGGCAACCTCGGCGCGGTGGAGGCGGAGGAGCACCCGTGGCACGGCCGGCCGGCCTCGGCGGTGCTCCAGCTCCCGCCCGCGGGCGTGCTCTGGCTGACCCCGGACACCCCCGCGCCCGGGGCCGAGGTGACCGCGGCGGACACCGCGGCGGTGGCCGACGTGCCGCCGGACCGGACGGCGCTGGACAACGCCTGACCGCCGGTCGGGGTCCCCGGCCGGGGATCCCGACCGGTCGCCGGGTCAGGTCGGGTCGAACGTCGGCAGCAGCTCGGGCAGGCGACGCGCGCCGCGTTCGGTGACGAGGAGTTCCCTGGTGCCGTCCTGCCGGCGGACCAGGTCGTCGGCGACGAGGGCGTCGAGCACCAGCCGGCCGAGGTCGCCGCCCAGGTGCGGGACGCGGTGCGTGCGGTCGAGGCACGCCAGGGCCAGGCGGCGGCGCGGTTGGGCGGCGTCCGGGTCGACGCCCAGCAGGCGCAGCGCGGACAGGTCGTCGCCGAGCGCGAGTTCACCCGTGCGGCCGTCGGGCGGCCGGAGCGCGCCGCCGTCGACCAGGGTGGCGAACACGGAGATCCCCAGCCGGCCGGCCGCGTGGTCGTAGCACGTGTGCGCCACGTCCACCGGCGTGGCCGCGCGCCGCGGCGTCGTCAGGTCGCCGCGGTGGGCGTAACGGGCCAGTGCGCCGAGGACGTCGGCGATGTCGGCGCGGGCGACCCGGTAGACCGCGTGCCGGCCGGTGTGCTCGACCGCGACCAGGCCGGCGGCGCGCAGGCGCGCGAGGTGGTTGCCCAGGCGGGGCGCGGAGACGCCGAGGGCGTCGGCGAGCTGCACCATCGTGTGCGGCCCCTCGGCGGCCAGCACCTGCAACGCGGTCAGCCGCACCGGGTCGGACAGCTCGCGGGCCAGCGCGACCACCGCCGCCTGGACGGCGTTGCCCGAGTCGACCCATCCCGCCACCCGCGCACCCTATCACCCTTCACCATTCGCTGAACCCCGATTGCGGCACGCCCGCGCCCGCGTTACGGTCGGAGTTCACGATCTCGTGAAGGGTGAGTGCCGATGGGGTTGCGCGTGCTGCTGTGGGGTCGCGGGATCTCGGCGCTCGGCGACGGCCTGTGGTTCACCACGTGGGCGTTGTTCTTCACCCGCGTGCTCGGCCTGCCGCTGGTCACCGTGGGCGTCGGGATGGCGGTGGCGGGCGCGGCGGGGCTGCTCGCGGCGGTGCCGCTCGGCGCGGTGGCGGACCGGCACGACCCCCGGGCGGTGCTGGCGGCGATCACCGTCGTGCGCGCCCTGGCCATGGCGTCCTACCTCGCGGTGGACGGCACGTGGTCGTTCCTCGCGGCCACGGTGGCGTTCACCGCGCCGGCCAACGGCGGCAACGCGGTGCGCACGGCGTTGATCGCGGGCCTGGTCGCCGACCACGCGGACCGGGTCCGGGCGCTGGCGCGGCAGCGGGTGGCGCAGCACGTCGGCTACGCGATCGGCGCGGGTGTCGGCGCGCTGGTGCTGACCGCCGACACCCGGGCCGCGTACACCGCGGCGATCGCGGCCAACGTGGTCACCTTCGGCGTGCTCGCCGCGACCACGCTCGCGGTGCGGAAGCCCTCCCGGCCCGACGGGCGGCGGGCGGACCCGCGGGTGGTGGTGCGCGACCGCCCCTACCTGGCCGTCGTCGCGGTCACGTCGGTGCTGTCGCTGTGCTGGGCGATGCTGTCCACCGGTCTGCCGCTGTGGCTGTCCCGCGCCACCGACCTGCCGCTCGCGCTGGGCGGCGTGGTGGTGGTCGTCAGCTCGGCGGGCATCGCCGTGCTCCAGGTGCCCGCCTCGCGCTTCGCCCGCGACCCGGAGCAGGCCGCGCGCACCGCCGTGCGGTCCGGGGTCGTCCTCGCCGCCAGTTGCGCGCTGCTCGCCACGACCGCCGGCGGCGCGGGCGCGGTGGGCGCGGCGGTCGTGGTCGCGGCGGCCCTGCTGCACGTCGTCGGCGAGGCGGGGTACGTGGCCGCGGGCTGGGGGCTGTCCGTGGGCCTCATGCGGGAGGAGGCGCGGGGCGCCTACCAGGGCGCGAGCGAGGCCGCGACCGCCACCGTGCAGCTCTTCGGACCCGCCGTGTTCACGTTCGCGCTCGGCGGTCTCGGCGCGGGCGGCTGGCTCGCCGCGGCCGCGATCTTCCTGGCCGCGGCCGCGCCCGTCCCCGCGCTGACCCGGTGGGCCGCGCGCACGCGGGCGATGTCGGGTCAACCGGCCCGCACACCCACCTGACCCCGGGCGGACCGCGCGTTCGCGAGCGATGTCGAACACGACCCCGTAGGGGTCCGCGGCAGGCACAATGGGCGAATGCGGCATGCATCGGCTCGGCTGGTCCTGCTGGCGACGGTCCTGCTCACGGCGAGCGCCTGCGTCCAAGCGGTGCCGGGCAACCCGGTCGCGGGCGAGGCCGTCACCCGGGGCACGGTCGACCCGGGCTTCATCCGGGGCACCGACGGCGGCCCCATCGACCGGCTCGCGGCCACCGCCATCACCGACCTCGACGCGTTCTGGCAGGAGACGTTCCCGGACGTGTTCGACAAGCCGTGGCAGCCGATCGAGGGCGGCATCTACTCGGTCGACACGGCCGACCCCTCCGCCAAGCCGCCGCCGTGCACGGAGCAGGCCAACGACGTCGAGGGCAACGCGTTCTACTGCCCCAGCGCCGACGCCATCGCCTGGGACCGGGCCGCGCTGCTGCCGGTGCTGCAGGACCGGTTCGGGGACACCGCCGTGGTGCTCGTGCTGGCGCACGAGATGGGCCACGCCGTGCAGAACCGGATGGGCATCACGCCCGAGGCGGAACGGCGCGAGCCGCAGCGGTTCCCCACGATCCTCACCGAGGCCATGGCCGACTGCTTCGCGGGCACGTTCGTGAAGTGGGTCAACGACGGCAAGTCCGAGCACCTGAACATCGGCTCGGACACGCTGGACTCGGCGCTGGGCGCGCTGATCGAGTTCCGCGACCCGGTCGGCACCTCGCAGACCGACCGGTCCGCGCACGGCAACGCGTTCGACCGCGTGTCCGCCTTCCAGGACGGCTACCAGCAGGGCACGGAGTTCTGCGCGGCCATGTCGGTCGAGAACCGGCCGTTCACCCAGCAGGCGTTCACCTCGCTGGACGACCGGGACCGGGCGGGCAACCTGCCGTTCGACGAGATGCTGGAGAACATCACCCCCGACCTGAACCAGTACTACCAGGCGCTGGTCACGCAGGCGGGCGGGAAGTGGACCGAGCCCAAGGCCACGCCCACCGAGGAGGAGCCGGACTGCTCCGGCGACCAGGGCCCGGTCGCGTACTGCCCGGCCGACAAGTCGGTGGAGTTCGAGGTCGAGGCCGACCTGCCCGAGCTGCACGCGGACATCGGCGACTACGCCACCGGCGTGCTGCTGGCCAGCCGGTACGCGCTGGCCGCGATGGCCGCCTTCGACGTCGACCTCGCCGGGGAGCGTGCCGCGACCGGCGCGTTGTGCCTGGCCGGCGCGTACACGCGGGAGGTGTTCCTCCGGCAGAAGGGGTTCGGCCTCTCGCCGGGCGACCTGGACGAGGCGGTGCAGGTGCTGCTCGCCTACGACTACGCGGCCCGGGACGCGACGGGCTCGACGGCGCTCGGTCCGGGCTTCAAGCGGGTCGAGGTGTTCCGCGGCGGGGTGCTGGAGGGCACGAAAGCCTGCGGTGTGGCCTGACCGGGCGGCCCGGCCAAGTAGGGTTCGGGCTGGAACGGCACGAACCGGGGATGGGGCTTGGGCATGGCTCGACGGGCTTGGGTTGCTGCGACGCTCGTGACCGCGATGGCGTTGGCCGGGTGCACCCAGACGGTCAGCGGGCACGGCCGGTCGGAGCGGCCCGACGTCACCAAGGTGGCCGGGCTGGAGATCACCACCGGGGAGAGCGGCCCGAAGCCCGGCGTGCCGGACGCCGACCTCCAGGTG
Source organism: Actinosynnema sp. NPDC004786 (assembly GCF_053601135.1). Lineage (NCBI taxonomy): Bacteria > Bacillati > Actinomycetota > Actinomycetes > Pseudonocardiales > Pseudonocardiaceae > Actinosynnema > Actinosynnema sp. NPDC004786. Next base: position 124,193 of record NZ_JBSGBG010000018.1, read on the forward strand.
GAGAACGGCGACGGCGGCGAGATGGACCGCCTCGCCATCAACACCCTCGCCGACGTCGAGGAGTACTGGGCCGAGCAGCTGCCCGCCCGGTTCGGCAAGGAGTTCGTGCCGGTCAAGCGGCTCGTGTCCTACGACTCCAACGGCAAGGGCGTCGAGATCTGCCGCACCAACACCGCGGGCGTGGCCAACGCGTTCTACTGCTCGCTGGACGACTCGATCGCGTGGGACCGCGGCGAGCTGCTGCCGATGCTGGACGACGCGTTCGGGCCGATGTCGGTGGTGACCGTGCTGGCGCACGAGATGGGCCACGCGATCCAGTACAAGCTCGGCGAGGTCGGCGGGATCAACCAGGCCACGCCCTCGATCATCAAGGAGCAGCAGGCCGACTGCTACGCGGGCAACTTCTTCCGGTGGGTCGCCGAGGGCCGGGCCAAGCACTTCCGCATCTCCACCGGTCCCGGGTTGAACCAGGTGCTGGCCACCATGTTCTTCATCCGGGACGCGGCGGGCACGTCGGCCGACAAGCAGGGCGCGCACGGCAGCGCGTTCGACCGGGTGGCGGCGTTCCAGTTCGGGTTCGCGGGCGACCCGGAGCGGTGCGCGCAGATCGACGAGGCCGAGATCAAGGCGCGGATCACGCAGCAGAAGTTCGACGCGCAGGACCAGGACACCGGCCAGGGCAAGGGCAACCTGAAGGTGGACGACGAGCGGTCGCTGGAGCTGCTGGAGGAGTCGCTGCGCGCGGCCTACGCCGAGACGGGCGCGACGCCGCCGTCGATCTCCACCACGCCCGCGCAGTGCCCCGACGGCGGCGACACCTCGCCCGCCGCGTACTGCCCGGCGACCAACTCCATCTCCATCGACCTGCCCGACCTGGTGAAGATCGGCACCCCGCCGAAGCGCGGCCAGAAGGGCGGCATCGGCGACTTCGCCGCGTTCGCCGAGATCGCGTCGCGGTTCGCGCTGTCGATCCAGAAGGCGACCGGCTACGGCCTGGAGGGTCCGGCGGCGGGCCTGCGGACGGCGTGCCTGACCGGGTCGTGGGCCGGGACGACCACGCAGAACAAGGCGAAGCTGCGGCTGTCGTCGGGCGACCTGGACGAGGCGGTGGCCGAGCTGCTGGCCGACAAGAGCCTGATCGCCGCGGACGTGAACGGCACCGTGGTGCCGTCGGGCTTCGCCCGGGTGGAGGCGTTCCGCGACGGCTTCTACGAGGGCGCGGGCCTCTGCACCCGCAAGTACGCCGGCTGACCTCGCGCGGTCGTCCGCTCCGGAGGGCGCACGGCGCTCCGCGGACGTCCCGACCGGACGTCCGCGGAGCGTGCCGCGGAGGGCTCAGAACAACGCGCTGGCCAGGTTCCGCCGGGCCTTGGCCACCCGGTCGTCGTCCGGCGGGAACAGCTCGAACAGCCCCACCAAGTGCTCGCGCACCCGGTCCCGGTCGTCCCCGAACACCCGGCGGACGGTGTCGACCAGCCGCTTGAACGCCTGCTCGACGTCGTTCGTCGCCAGCTCCAGGTCGGCCGCGGCCAACTGGGCGTCCAGGTCGTCCGGGTTGGCGTCCGCCTTCGCGACGGCGTCGGCGGGCACGGCCTCGGCCCGTGCCGTGAACCGCACCTGCGCCAGCGCGGCCTTGGCCTCGGCGTTGGCGGGCTCGGCGGCCAGGATGGCCTCGTAGGCGGCCTCGGCGGCGGCGAAGTCGCCCTGCTCGAACGCCTCCTCGGCGGCCGTGAAGCGGGGGTCCTCCGGCTCGGCGGCGGGTTCCGCGCCGGGCTGCGCGCCGCGGTTGGCCTCGGCCGCCCTGATGCCGGGCAGGCGGTCGCGCAGGGCGTCCAGCAGGCGGTTGATCCACTGGCCGAACTCGGCCTCCGGCAGCGGCCCGGCGAAGGCGTCGATCGGCTGGCCGCCGGCGATCGCGACGACGGTCGGCACCGACTGCACGCCGAACACCTGGCCGATGCGGGGGCTGGCGTCCAGGTCGACCCTGGCCAGGAGCCAGGCGCCGCCACCGGCGCGGGCGGCGCGGTCGAGCACGGGCGAGAGCTGGCCCGCCTCGGGGCTCCAGGACGCGGTCAGCTCGACCACGACCGGGACGTCCAGGGAGCGCTCGACCACCGACTGGAACGTCGCCTCGGTGACGTCCAGCACCCACGGGCTCGGACCGGCGTCCGAGCCGCCGGCCGCGCCGGCCGGCGGGGGTGGGGCGGTGGCGCGCTGCCTCGCGGCGTCGGCCCGGGCCTTCAGCGCGCCCAGGTCGACCGCCCCGGACAACGCGGCGGACAGTGCGGCGGTCTTTCGGGGGTCTGGCCTTGTCACGCCTTCCATCCTGGCACGAGTCGGGCGGTGTGCCGCGCGCGGCTAGCCGGGGAGTTGCGCGACCGGGTCGATCGCCATCGGGTTCGTCCGCATCGCCTCGTTCAACCGGCCCAGGCGCAGCGCGATCGGGGTCATCAGCTCCGCGAACCGGGCCGTGCCCGCCGCGCCCAGGACGTCCCACGGACGGGTGGCGGCCTCGTCGGTGCGGCGTTCGACGTCCGCCCGCAGCGCGCGACCGGCCGGCGTGAGCCCGCCGTCGAGCAGACCGCGCTCGACCAGGGCAGCCTCCGCGTCCCGCCACTCCTCCTCCGACCAGCCCCGCGCGGTGCGCAGGTACGCGGGGTCGAGGTCGTTGTCGGCGCCGAACAGCACCAACGCCTCGCACGGCCCGAGGTCGGCGGCCACCAGCGCCGCGACGTGGCCGTCACCGCGCGACTCGCGCAGCGTGGTGCACGCCTGCCACAGCGCCAGGTGCGGCTCGTCGGGCACGGGCAGCGCCCGGTTCGCCGCGGCCAGCACCCGCCCGGCCACCGGGACCGCCTCGGCGGCCCGGCAGGCCAGCTCGGCGGCTTCGGCGACGTCCAGGCTCTCCAGCATCCGCCGCAGGGTCCGGTCGACGCCCTCCAGCCGGGCCGCGAGGAACCGCTCGGGCGTGGCGACGTCCCACGCGTCCGGCAGCGCCCGCGCCACCTTGCGCGGGTGGAAGCTGAAGAACGCGGCGGTCACGACCTCGGGCGACGCCGCGCCGAGGGGCGCCGCGCGCTGGCCGAAGTAACCCATCCAGCCGCCCTTGCAGCCGAGCGCGTCGGTCACCGCGCGCGACTCCGGCGAGAAGTACGTGACGTCGTGGTACGTCTCGAAGCGCACCCACAATTCCCTCGGACCCACGGCCATGTCCGCCAACTTAGTAGGACGTCCTACTGTTCGCACTCATTCCGAGTCCGCCAGGTACCGCTCCACCCGCTCGACCTTGGCCCGCAACTGGCCCGTGTGGCCGGGCCGGATGTCCGCCTTGAGCACGAGGCTGACCCGGGGCGCGGTGGCCTGCACGGCCTCCGTCGCCTTCTTCACCACCGCCATCACCTCGTCCCACTCGCCCTCCACCAGCGTGAACATGGCGTTGGTCTCGTTGGGCAGCCCCGACTCGCGGACCACCCGGACGGCCTGGGCGACGGCTTCCGCCACCCCGTCGGACTCCCCGCCGAGCGGGCTGACACTGAACGCGACGAGCACTACTGCCTCCTGGTGCGGGTACCCACTGGTAGCTTCGGCGCATGACGTCCCAGCCGCTGCCGTTCGACCCCATCGCGCGCGCCGCCGAGCTGTGGGAGAAGCGGATCGGACCGTCGACGTCGATGGCGGCGGTCACCAGCGTCATGCGAGTACAGCAGATCATCCAGTCCGCCGTGGACGCCGCCCTCAAACCGCACGGCCTGACGTTCGCGCGGTTCGAGGCGCTGGTGCTGTTGACGTTCGCCCGCACGGGCAGCCTGCCGATGCGGGTCATGGGCGAACGCCTCCAACTGCACCCGACGAGCGTCACGAACATCGTGGACCGGCTGGAAGCCGACGGGCTCGTGCGCCGCAACCCGCACCCCACCGACCGACGCACCACGCTCGTGGAGATCACCGAGGCCGGGCACGCCCGGCGCGAGGCGGCCACCGAGGCGGTGACGAGCGTGGAGTTCGGGTTGCGCGGGCTGACCGAGCGGCAGACCGAGCAGCTCACCGACCTGCTGGCGAAGGTGCGCCGGGCGGTCGGCGACTTCGAGGACTGAATTCGGTCGACAGGTCCGCGCCGTCCCGGCCACCCTGCACGTCGTGCGGGAGATCAGGGCGCTGGTGACGGTCGGCGGGCGGTACGTGGGGGCGGCGGAGCCGTTCACCGTGGACAGCCCGTGGTGGAACGACGTCGAGCCGGTGACCGCGCACCTGGACCGCGTGCTGGGCGTGACCACGAGCGTGCTGCGGCTCGTCTCGACCACGACGCCGGCGATGCGGGACGGCGTGGTGACCTACCAGGTGGAGGCGGACCGCGTGCCGGCGCGCGGGCTGTCGGTGGCGGAGCGGCACTCGTTCGACGACCACCCGTTGCGGCTGCCGTGGGCGCGTCCCGGCGGTCCGGCGGCGTTGGTCCGGTGGGCGCGGGGGCACGTCGACGTGACGGGGCGGCCCGTGCAGGTGAAGACGTGGAACCTGTCGTGCCTGTACCGGCTGCCGACCGCGCACGGGAACGTGTGGGCGAAGGCGACGCCGCCGTTCATGGCGGACGAGGCCGCGGTGATCGGGCTGGTGGCGTCGGTGGACCCGTCGCTCGCGCCGCGGCTGATCGCGGCGGAACCGGGCCGGGTGCTGCTGGCGGAGGCGTCCGGGGTGGACTGCTGGCGGCCGGACGCCGAGGTGGTGGCGCGGATCGTGCCGCGGTGGGTGGCGGTGCAGGCGGCGTTGGCGGGTGAGCCGCGGTTGCGGACGCGCGGGGTGGCGGTGCCGGACTTCGGGCTGCCGGACACGCTGCTGCACGGGGACTTCCACCCGGGCAACTGGCGTTCCGGCGGGGTCGTGCTGGACTGGGGTGACGCGCACTGGGGTCACCCGGCGTTGGACGCGGCGCGGTTGATCGGGTTCGTCGCGCCGGAGCTGCGGGCGTCCGTGGCGCGGGTGTGGGTGGACGCGTGGCTGCGCCATCGGCCGGCGAGCGACCCGGCGAGCGCGCTGCGGCACGCCCGGCCGGCCGCACACCTCGTCGGCGCGGTGGTGTACCAGGAGTTCCTGGACCACATCGAGCCGAGCGAACGCGTCTACCACCTCGGCGACCCCGAGGCGGAGCTGGCGCGCGCTCAGTCGTTGGCGGTCTGAGCGTCGCCGGCCTCGTCGAGGCGGCCGGTCCGGTTGGCCCAGCGCTCGAACACCACCGTGCCGAAGGGCGGGATGCTCGCGACCAGGCCGAGGACCAGCGTCTTGCGGTCCCAGCGGTCGGCCAGCATGAGCGTGACGAGGACGTAGCCGACGAAGATCGCGCCGTGCACGGGGCCGAAGATCTTCACGCCGATCTCGTTCTCCACCACGACGTACTTGAAGAACATGCCGATCAACAGACCGGCCCACGACACGGCCTCGGCCAGGGCGAGCAAGCGGAACCGACCAACAGCGCTGGTGAACATGCCCCCATTCTCCCGCGTGACCCCCCTCACCCCCCTCCCACCCCACCACCAACGCGCGTGTCCTACGTCCAGAACGCGCGTGTCCTACGTTCCGAACACGCGAGTTGAACGTTCAGAACACCTGGGCGGCACGCGCGGCAGCCCTCGGATGCACCTGAATGTTCAACTCGGCTGTTCCGAACGTAGGACACGCGCGACGCGAACGTAGGACACGCGGGTTAGTCTTCCCAGCGGAAGATTCGGGCGGCGATCACGGCCACGACGACGGTGAAGGTGAGCAGGACGGCGGACGGGACCAGCAGGGCCTCCAGGCCCTTGCCGCGCACCAGGACGTCCAGCATGCCGTCGTTCATGTGCCGCAACGGGAACGCCTTCGACACGGTCTGCAGCCACTCGGGGGCGTTCTCCACCGGGAAGAACGTGCCCGACAGGAACGCCATCGGCATGATCACGATGTTCGCCGCCCCCGACGCCGCCTCCTCCGTCTTGCAGAACGCGCCCACGAGCATCCCGATCGCGAAGAACGCCACCGTGCCCAGCACGAGCAGCGGCAGCGCCAGGTACCACTGACCGGTCAGCTTCAACCCGAACGCCGGCAGCAGCGCCACCGCCACGAACACCACGCCCTGCGCCACCGCCGTGCCGACGCTCACCAGCACCCGCGACGTCAGCACCGTCGTCGTGCTCACCGGCGCGAGCCGGATCCGCCGCAGCACCTGCTTCTTGCGCCACGACACCATGGTCAGCGCCGAGCCGAACACACCGGAGATCGAGATCGCCCACGACAGGATGCCCGGCGTGAGGTACTGGATCGGCTTGAGCGACGCGTCCTCGACGGACTGCGCCTCCAGCGTGAACTTCGGCGCGACGTTCGCCGCACCCAGGTTCAGCTTGTCGACCACCCCGGACACGATCCCCGTCACGGTGCCGGCCGCCACCTGGTCGCTCGCCGCGTAGATCAACGACACCCGGTCGCCGTCCACCACCACGGCGGCGGGCAGGTCGCCCTCGTCCACCTCCTGCCGCGCGGCGTCGGCGGAGTCGTACCTCTCCAGCTCCAGCGCGCCGGTCTGCTCCAGCGTCGCCAGCACCGGCCCGTCACCCACGGCCGCGACCTTCGTCCTGTCGTCACCCGAGTCGCCGAGCAGCAACCCGAACACGACCAGGAACATCAACGGGAACAGGAAGACGAAGAACAACGTCATCTTGTCCCGCAGGAAACCCTTGACCATGGCCGCCGACAGGCTCCGGAACGCGGTCATGCGCGGTACTCCCGCCCGGTCAGCTCCAGGAACACGTCCTCCAGCGTGGCGGTGCGGACCTGCAACCCGTCCAACGTGCCGCGCTCCGCGAGCGCCGAGAGCACCGGCGCGGGCCTGCGGGTGGACAGCGTCAACGACACCTCGTCCTCGTGGGCGTCGTCCACACCGGTGATCTCGCGGGCCGCCTCACGCGTCAGCACGCCCTTGGCCAGCACCACGTGCGTGGGCGCGTCGAGACCGCGCACGAGCCTCGCGGGCGCGTCCATGGCGAGGATCCGACCCCGGTCCATGATCGCCACCCGGTCGCACAGGATCTCGGCCTCGTCGAGGTAGTGCGTGGTGTAGACGATGGTCTTGCCCCTGGCCTGGATCGCCCGCAGCACGTCCCACAGGTTGCGCCGCGCCTGCGGGTCGAGCGCCGCCGTCGGCTCGTCCAGGAACACGAGGTCCGGGTCGTGAACGAGGGCGCACGCGATCGACAGCCGCTGCCGCTGGCCGCCGGACAGCTTGTTCTCCTGCACGTCGGCCTTGTCGGTCAGGCCGACCAGCTCCAGCATCTCGTCGGCCCTGCGCCGGTCCACCCCGTACAGCGAGCCGAACGTCTGGAGCTGTTCCCTCGCGGTCAGCTTCTCGAAGAAGCTCGACGCCTGCAGCTGCACGCCGATGCGCGGCAGCAGCTTGGGGTTGCGCGGCCACGGCTGTTCGCCGAGCAGCGTCACGTGGCCCGAGTCGGGCCGGCGCAGCCCTTCGACGATCTCCAGCGTGGTGGTCTTGCCCGCGCCGTTCGGCCCCAGGATGCCGAAGAACTCCCCCTCGGCGACGGTGAACGAGACGCCGTCCACCGCCTTCAGCCCGCCGTAGTCCTTCCTGATGTCGGAAACCACGACGGCCGGTATGCGTGCCCCTGTCATGGCTGGACCGTAATCCGCGCCGTGCGCCCGGAGTGGCGATTCCACCGGGGAACAACGGAAGTGAGCGGTGATCGAGACTTTCGGCGGACGACCCGGTCGCGCTGTGCGCGCCGGCGACTACGACAAGTGCTCACCGGTGACGTAGGACGGCGGCACGGCCCCGGGACCGGTCGCCCACGTCGCCTCCGCGGGGTCGTCGGTCAGCACGTGGTCGAGGACCGCGCCGCGGCGCAGCCGGTCGACGTTGAGGCGCACCGCGTCCCACGGCTCGCCGTCCACGTGGAGCGACCGCACGTATTGCAGTCTCGACGGGTCCGCGCCGGCGGCGGTGACGGTGACCGCTCGGTCGTCCGCCAGGCGCACGACGGCCCGCTCGAACCTCGGCGCGTTCAGCACGAAGTCGCCGCTGCCGGGCACCACCGGGTACAGGCCCAGCGCGCTGAGCACGTACCACGCCGACATCTGCCCCAGGTCGTCGTTCCCGGTCACGCCGTTCGGGGCGGCCACGAACAACGTCTGCGCCGCCCGCACCACCGCCGACGTCCGCCACGGCTGCCCGAGGAGCGCGTACATCCACGGCACGTGCAGGTCCGGCTCGTTGTTCGGGTTGTAGCGGAACTGGTCGTAGTAGTCGTACGGGCCGACGACCCACTTCTCGCGCACCGCCCGCGCCGGGTCGGCGAGCAGGTCCGGGAAGGCGAAGAAGTCGTCCAGCCGGGCGAGCGCCGCCGCCCGCCCGCCGAGCCGCGCCACCAGACCGGGCACGTCCTGCTGCGCGAGCCACTGGTACTGCCAGGCCGTGCCCTCGTGGAACCCCTCCGACCCCTGCGGGGTGTACGGGGTCAGCCACCGACCGTCACCGAGCCGGGGCCGCGGGAAGCCGGTGAACCCGCGGTCGGACACCGAGTCGTCCCACAGCACCCGGTAGTTCAGCCCGCGGGCGCGCAACACCTCGGCGTCGTCCTCGTGCCCCAGCGCGGCGGCCATGACCGCCAGCGAGCTGTCGGCCAACGCGTACTCCAACGTCGCCGACGCGCCGTGGTGCGGGTCGACGTCCTGGCCCTTCTTCGGGAAAGCCTTGTCGTGCTGGACGAATCCGGCGCGCAGGTACGACGGGTTGCCGGCCCGGCCCTCGAACGGCGACGACGCGGGCGGCACACCGGTGGCGTTGCGCCACAGCGCCCGGTAGGCCCGCTCCGGCTCCTCCACCGCGCCGAACCGCCACAGGTCCGCCAGGAACGGGGTGACCGGGTCGCCGGTCATGGTGTTCGTCTCCTGGTTGGCGTAGGCCCAGCGGGGCAGCCAGCCGCCCTGCTCGTGGATCGCCAGCAACGACCGCGCGATGTCCCGCGCCCGCTCGGGCCGCAGCAGCGCGAGCAACTGGTTCTGCGCCCGGTAGGTGTCCCACAACGAGAAGTACTCGTGGTACGTCCAGCCGTCGGCCGTGTGCACGCGACCGTCGAACCCCCGGTACCGGCCGTCCACGTCGTTGCCCGTCAACGGTTGCAGCAGCGCGTGGTACAGCGCCGTGTAGAAGACCGTGCGGTCGTCGCCTTCCGCCGACACCTCGACGCTCGACAGCTCGCGCCGCCACGCCTCCTGCGCCGCCGCGCGCAGCTCGTCGAACGACCGCCCGTCGGCCTCGCCGAGGTTCTTGGTCGCGCCCTCCGCGTCCACGTGCGAGAGCGCGGTGGCCGCCGTGACGGGGCCGCCGTCGAACCGCACCCACTGGCCGCGCAACCCCGCGCCGCCCTCCGCGCCGCCCCAGTTGCCGGTCGCCCGGAACGGCCGGTCGAACCGGGTCGTGAAGTACGTGGTGTACGGCCTGCCGCCGCAGAACGCCTGCGCCACCACCGTGCCCGCCAGCGTCCGGTCGTCCACCACCCGCACGCTGCTCGCGAACACGGGCTCCCTGTCGTTGGCCTGGCCCACGTTGACCAGCACGTGCGGCGTGGACCCGGCGGGGAACGCGAACCGCTCCACCCCGACTCGGGTGGTGGCCGTCGACTCCACGGCGATGCCGGACGCCAGCCGGACGCGGTAGTCGCCGGGCCGGCCGACCTCGCCGTCGTGCGCGTACCCGACCGCGTACGAGCGGTGGTCGAAGGTCCGCGGCAGGCCCGTGGTCGGCAGGATCGACACCAGCCCGCCCTGCTCCCAACAGCCCGCGCCGGACAGGAAGAAGTGCCCGAACCCCCGGATCACCGGGTCGTCGTAGCGCCAGCCCGCGTAGTGCGAGCCGATCGGGCCGGAGTGCGCCAGGCCGAACGGCATCGACGCGCCGGGGAACGTGTTCCCCTCGTCCTTCGTGCCGATGAACGTGTCCACCGACGCCACGGGGTCAGCCGTCACCGCACCCACCCTAGGGTCACCCCACCGCGATGGCGAACACGTGGAAGGTCCCCCCGGTCACCGAGGACGGCAGCGTCACGGACCGCACCTGCTTGCCCGCCTGCAACGCGATCGGCGCGGTGGCGAACACGTACACCTTCAGCGTCTGCGACTCGCCGCTGGTGTTGTTCCGGTACGGCATCGTGGCCACGACCCGGTTGTCGAACGACGGCGGCAGGTTCGCCGCGCCGCCCAGCGCCCAGTCGGAGAACCCGACCTCCGCGGTCTGCGTGCTGCCGTCGGTGTAGCTGACGGTGAGCGTGCCCGACGCCTTGCCGGACGCCGCGCTGCCCAGCAGCCCCAGCCGGGTCGCCCCCGCGGGCGCGGCGACCGTGATCACCTCGCCGGAGGCGTTCACGTTGTCCGCCTCGCCGACCGGCGACGTGGGCCAGGTGTAGGTCAGGCCGTCGGCCGCGACCGTGCCGCCGGGGGCGAGGCCCGCGTCGGCGAGCGCGTCCCGGGAGTAGCTCCACCCGCCGCCGTCGAAGTTGCCCACCGCCTGGTCGTCGTCCGGTGACGTGCCGGTGTTGTCGAACGCCGCGCGCAGGCTGCCCGGCTCGGCCACGAGCACCGGGATCGTGGACCTCTGGCCGTTGGCGAACTCCAGCGGCACGCGGTGGGTCCGCTCGGCCGCGTCCGCGGCCACCGCGACCGTCACCTCGACCCCGGCCTTCTCCCCCGCCGGCACGGCGACCTGGCCGGACGCGGGGGTGAGCGTGATGCCGGCGGGCGGCTGCGCGGTCCACGAGACCGTGCCGCCCCGGCCGGAGAGGTCCTGCGCGCCGACGGTCACGGCGCCGCTGCCGCCCGCGGGCAGCACCAGCCGACCCGGCTCCACGTACGCCTGCTGCGCCACCTCGCCGTCCCGGAACGACGGCGGCGCGTCGGCCGGGCCGGTGCCCCAGCCGGTCGGCGACTCCGACAGCGCGAACTCGACCGTGCCGCCGCGGGCGACCAGGGACTCCGGCAGCCAGGTGCGGGTCTGCGGACGGCCGTTCAGCCTGAGGTCCGCCACGTACGTGCCGCGGCCGGAGGACTTGACCACGATCGGCGCGGCGTTCGGCCGGGTGATGACGACCTCCTCGAACAGCGGGCTGTTCACCACCAGCTCGGCCCGGCCGGGGATCACCGGGTACATGCCCAGCGCCGCCCAGACGTACCAGGACGACATCTGGCCGAGGTCGTCGTTGCCCATCAGGCCGTCCGGGCCCGGCCCGAACAGCTCGGTCACCGCGCGCCGCGTCACGGCCGCCGTGCTCGCGGGCGCGCCCACCCAGTTGTAGAGCCACGGCGAGTGCATGATCGGCTCGTTGCCGAGAAACGCGTACGGCTCGTCCGGGCCGGCGTTGAGCTTGGTGAAGAAGGTGTCCAGCCGGTCGCGGACCTCGGCGTCGCCGCCCATCGCGGTGACCAGGCCCCGCACGTTGTAGGGCACCATCCAGGTGTACTGGGCGGCGTTGCCCTCCACCCAGTTGTCCGGGCTGCCCGGCGAGAACGGCTCCACGAACGAGCCGTCCCGGTTGCGCGCCTGGGTGTACCCGGTGGCCGGGTTGAACAGGTTCTGCCAGTACTGGGCCCGTGCCGTGAAGGTCCGCCAGGTCGCGCCGTCGCCGAGCCGGCGGGCGAGGTCGGCGATGGCGAAGTCCGCCGTCGTGTACTCCAGCGTGGTCGCGGGCGCTCCCCAGACGTTGCGCACGCCGACCGGCACGTACCCGAGGTCCAGGTACTCGACCAGGCCGGGCCGCTCCTCGTAGCCCCGGGTCGGTTGCGTCGCGCCGCGCAGCATCAGCAGCAACGCCTTGCGGGCGTCGAAGTCCTGCGCGCCGAACGCGTAGGCGCTCGCCACCATCACGTGGTACGGGTCGCCGACCATCACGCCGGTGTAGCCGTTGGCCACCGTCCACCGGTCCCACGCGCCGCCCTGCTCGGCGAACGCCACCAGAGAGCGGACCATGTCCGAGGCTTCCGCGGGCGCGAGCAGCGACAGCAGTTGCACCTCCGAGCGGTAGACGTCCCAGCCGGAGAAGTTGGTGTAGACGGCGTGCCCGCGCTCGGCCGTGTGGACGCGGCCGTCGAAGCCCGGGTAGCGGCCGTCGGTGTCGGAGAAGACGTTGGGCTGCAACAGCGAGTGGTACAGCGCGGTGTAGAACGTGGTGCGCTGCGCGTCCGTGCCGCCGGTGACCTTCACCTGGTTGAGCCGGTCGTTCCACGCCCGCCGGGCGGCGGCGCGCACGGCGTCGAACGACCTGCCCGCGTTCTCCGCCTGGAGGTTCTCCTTCGCGCCGTCGATCGAGACGAACGACAGGCCCACGCGCATGGTCACGTCCGGGTCGTCGAACGTCACCCACCCGCCCGACCCCGGACCCGACACGATGGTGTCCTCGGCCCCGACCCGGCGCTCGCCCCGCGCCTCGGCGGTCTTCGGCGCGTCGCCCAGCCCCTCGCGGACGCCGGAACCGCCGCGTTCCGACGACCGGCCGGGCGTCACCGTGCCGTTGCGCCACGTGCCGATCGAGGCGAAGGTCTGGTCGAACTCCGCGTGGAAGTACACCCGGTAGCGGTGGTCCGCGCCGCAGAACCGGCCGCTGGTCGCCCACCCGCTGATCGTGTCCGCGCCGATGGTGATCTCGGCGTCGTCCGTGCCCGCGATCGAGCCGGACGTGTTGACCAGCAGCGTGGACGTCGTCCCGCCCGGGAATGCGAACCGGCCGACGCCCGTGCGCTGGGTGACCGTCAGCTCGACCTCCGTCCCGCTGTCGAGGGTCACCCCGTAGTAGCCGGGGGACGCGCTCTCCCGGTCGTGCGAGAACGTCGACACGTACCGGTCGGGGTCCGTCGCGGGCGACGTGGTGACCTCGCCCGCGAACGGCATGACCGGGATGTCCTGGTAGGTCGAGCAGCCCGCGCCGGACAGGTGGGTGAGGCTGAAGCCCTTGATCCGGTCGTCCTCGTAGGCGTAGCCGCCGTGCTGGTGCGTCACCGTGTCCGGGCTCCACTGCACCATGCCGAACGGCACGTCCGCGCCGGGGAAGTTGTTGCCCGCGCCGCCGCCGGTGCCGTGGTCCGGCCCACCCGGTCGGGTGCCGACGAACGGGTTGACCCACCTGGCCAGGTCGTCCACCTGCGCCTCCCCTGCCACCGGGTGCACCACCGCCAGTGCCGCCGAGAGCACCACCGTCGCCGCCGGCGCCAGGACTGTCCGGATTCTCGACCGCATGACCGCCCCTGTGATCCGATTGTCGGCTCGGCCGACGTCGACAACGCTGTCCACGAACGTTCGGTAATCAGATACTTGCGGAGAGTGGCAGGGCGGAGTCAAGCCCGAGACCAAGGGTTGTCCGGTTCGAGACAGGTCCGGACGTTGACATCCGTGCGGGCGCGGTGTGTGATTCGCGCACTATGACAACGTTGTCCCCGAACGGTGCGGCTCCGGCCCGCAAGGTGCGGCGCGCGACGATGAACGACGTGGCGCGGCTGGCGGGCGTCAGCATCAAGACCGTCTCCCGCGTGGTGAACGACGAGGCGGGGGTGCACCCGGCCACGGCGGAGCGGGTGCTCGCGGCGATCGACCAGCTCGGCTTCCGGCGCAACCTGAGCGCGCGCAACCTGCGCCGCGGCTCGTCCACGGGCACGATCGGGCTGGTGCTGGAGGACGTCGGCAACCCGTTCTACTCCGGGGTCACGCGCGCGGTCGAGGAGATCGCGCGGCTGCGCGGCCGGCAGGTCATCACCGGCTCCTCCGACGAGAACCCGGCACGCGAGCGGGAGCTGTCGCTGGAGTTCTGCTCGCGGCGGGTGGACGGGCTGCTGATCGTGCCCGCCGGGTTGCAGCACGGGTACCTGGTGCCGGAGATGCGGGCGGGCACGCCCGTCGTGTTCCTGGACCGGCCGGCCGGCGACGTGGTCGCCGACACCGTGCTGGTGGACAACATCGGCGGCACCGCCGAGGCGGTGGCGCACCTGGCGTCGTTCGGGCACCGGCGGATCGCGTTCCTCGGCGACGCGCCGGACATCTTCACCGCCAACGAGCGCCTGCGCGGCTACCGCGAGGGGTGCGTGCGGGCGGGCATCGGCTACCACGAGTCGTTGGTGGTGATGGGCCCGCACGACGAGGAGTCGGTGCGCAAGGCGTTGCACGGCCTGCGGAACACCACCGACCCGGCCACCGCCGTGGTGACCGGCAACAACCGGATCACCGTGCACGCGGTGCGCGCGCTGGCGGGCAGCGCGGACCGCCCCGCCCTCGTGGGCTTCGACGACTTCGAGCTGGCCGACCTGCTGTCGCCGCCGGTGAGCGTGATCGCGCACGACGCGAGCGCGCTCGGCAAGGCAGCGGCCGACCTGCTCTTCGCCCGACTGGACGGCGACGGCTCGCCACCCCGCCGCGTCGTCCTCCCGGTCCGGTTGGTGGCCCGTGGATCAGGAGAGGTTCGCCCATGAGCACCGACGCGCAACCCGTTGCGCTGGAGGCCAACCAGCCCCGGCAGTTCTACCGGGGCGGTGCGGCCATCGCGGCGTTCCGGAGCCGGGACGACGCCGACCGGGGACCCGAGGACTGGGTCGCGTCGACCACCACCCAGTTCGGCAAGGAGGAGGCCGGGTTGACGCGGCTGCCGGACGGCCGGTGGCTGCGCGACGCGGTGGCGGCGGACCCGGTGACGTGGTTGGGGCAGGCGCACGCGGCGGAGTTCGGCGCGGACACCGCGCTGCTGGTGAAGCTGCTCGACGCCGGGCAGCGGCTGCCGGTGCACTACCACCCGTCCGACGCGTTCGCGTCCACCCACCTCGGCTGCCGGCACGGCAAGACCGAGGCGTGGGTGGTGATCGGCACGACCGGTCCGGACCCGACCGTCTACATCGGCTTCCGCGAGGACGTGCCCGCCGAGGTCGCCGCCGGCTGGGTGTCCACCCAGGACTCGGCCGCCATGCTGGCCGCGTTGAACCCGGTCCCGGTCTCCCCCGGCGACACCGTGTTCGTGCCCGCCGGCGTGCCGCACGCGATCGGCGAGGGCGTGTTCATCGTCGAGCTGCAGCAGCCGACGGACTTCTCGATCACCCTGGAGTGGCAGGGGTTCCTGGCCGACGCCGAGGCCGGGCACCTCGGCCTGGGCTACGACAAGGCGTTGGACTGCCTGGAGCGCCGGGCCCAGTCCCCCGACGACCTCGTGCGGCGGACGCGGGCGCTGACCGGCCCGTCGGTCGACCTGTTCGACGCGCAGGCCGACCCGTTCTTCCGCGCCGACCGGCTGCACGTGTCCGGCACGGCGGCGCTGGAGCCCTCGTTCGGCGTGTTCGTCGTGCTGGAGGGCGCGGGCACGCTGGGTCCCGTCGCGGTGCACCGGGGCAGCACGGTGGTCGTGCCGCACGCGGCGGGCGAGGTCGTGGTGACCGGCGACGTCGTCGCCGTCCGGTGCAGGCCGCCACTGGTGTCGAGCCCCGGGAGCTGATGCGCACGGCGTTGCCCCTGCCGGACGCACGGGGGTTGGCGCAGCACTACGGCAGACCTGGTTCGGCGTGCCGAACCGGTGCTGCCGGCCGCCGGCGGGACGGCGGTGGGCGCGCTGGTGCCGGGCACGACGGCGTTCGGGCGGCACACCTACGCCATCGGGTCCAACGAGGCGGGTGGCCGGACGCGGACCCGGTCACCCACCGTCACAGGTACTTGTTCGCCAGCTCGGAGTATTCCTTCTCCAGGTCGTCCGCCAGGTAGGCGACATACGCCCAGGGCACCTCGTGCACGTGGTCGCGCATGCCCAGCAGGTGCCGCTTCGCCCGGGGCGCGTCGTCGGCCAGGGCGAACGCCGCCGCGAACAGGTTGTGCGCCTGCAGGGACCGCGGGTGGGGCTTGGCCTGCGTCACGTCCCACTTGTCCGCCGCCGCGGCGATCTCCTCCCGGTGCCGGGTGAAGTAGCGCATCTTCAGCGTCGCGATCTTCAACGCCGACCGCGCCTGCACGGCGTCCTCGAACTGCTCCAGGAAGATCTCGAAGTGCGCCAGCGGCAGCATCGCGACCACCGGGTCGCCGGGCGGCGCGGCGTCCACGCTGCCCTGGGCGAACGCCATCATCTCCTCCGCCGACCCGCCCCACTTCGAGGCCAGGATCTGCAACCGCGTCCAGTGCGCCGGGTACAGCGTCGCGCACCGCGCCACGATCTCCCGCCACACCTCGTCCTTCTGGTCCCGGTCCACCTGGAGCCCGAGGCCCGCGGTCTGGAGCTGCGCCCACGGCACCGCGTCCCGCGGCAGGAGCTTCGCGGCCTCGTGCAGCGGGCCCACGGCCTTGCGGAGGGTGCCGAAGAAGACCTTGAACCGGTCCTTGCCCACGCTGTCGGCCCGGCCCGAGCCGCGGATCGCCCACGCCTCGCGGATGAACGCCGTGCCCGCCAGCAGCCACAGGTCCGGGTCGGTGTTGTTCTTCGCCAGCTCCAGCAGCTCGTCGGCGTGCCCGATGGCGTGCTCCCCCAGCACCTCGGCGCGCAGCGCGCGGACCTCGGGTTCCTCGCGGCACTCGGCGAGCACGGTGGTCGCCGCCCTCAGGTGGCCCGCGTCCATCTCCTCGGCCGCGATGTCCAGGATCGCGTCGTCGTAGGTGTGGTCCCGCACCACCTCGCGGGCGACGGCGGCAGGCCGCTTCCTCCGGAAAATCCCCACTCCAGCGACCTTACTTTCCTCCGAGCCCGAGTGGCTTAAGTCTTTCGTAGAGCCGAACAGGGCCTTTCTGCGGTTGCCCCCAGCGTACGTGCGGGGTGGAGTGGAGTCCTCGACCGGAGGGGGAAATCCATGCGAGGACGATTCGCCGCGACCGTCGCGGCGACCGTGACGGCGGGACTGCTCGGCGCGGTGCTGCCGACGTACGCGCAGGCCGTGCCGGAGCCGCGGCCGGACCAGGCGATCACGTGGACGGCGTGCGCCGAGTTCCCGGGCCTGGAGTGCGGCACGTTCGAGGCGCCGTTCGACTGGCGCACGCCCGACGACGGCCGGCGGATCACCATCGCGGTGAGCCGGCTCAAGGCGCGCGGCGAGGCCAGGGGCTCCGTGCTGACCAACCCGGGCGGTCCGGGCGGCGCGGGCCGGTCGCTGCCGCTGCTCTACGCGGGCCGCGCCAAGCTCGTGGAGAACCTGGACGTCATCGGCATCGACGTGCGGGGCACGGGCGCGAGCGCCAACGCCACCTGCGGCGGCTTCGACTGGCTCACCGTCACCGACCCGCGCGACCGCAGCCGGGCCAACACCGAGCTGCTCTACGACGCCGCCGAGCTGCAGGCCACCGCGTGCCAGACCCGCTCGGGCGAGTTCGGCCGGGTGGTCAACACCGAGCAGACCGTCCGCGACCTGGACCTGCTGCGCCGGCTCCTGGGCCGCGAGAAGATCAACTGGATCGGCTACTCGGGCGGCACGTGGATGGGCGCGTACTACGCCACCTACTTCCCGGAGCGGGTGGACAAGTTCGTGCTCGACTCGAACACCGACTTCACCAGCACGTTCCAGGACGTCTTCGACAACTTCGGCTACGGCTTCGAGCGCCGCTTCCGGGTCGACTTCCTGCCCTGGGTGGCCCGCTACGACAGCCTCTACCACCTGGGCACGACCGCCGAGCAGGTGCGCCGGGTGTACGAGTCGGCCCGCGCGAAGCTGGCCGCGAACCCGTTGCCGCTGCCCGACGGCACCGTGGTCGACGGCGTGCGGCTCGACCTGACCCTGGTCCGGGCGCAGTACAGCAAGCTGCTGTTCCCGGACGCGGCGCAGGCCCTGGTCGCGGTGCACCAGGCCACGGCGGCCGGCGCGGCGGCCCTGGCGCGGTACCCGGACGCGGCCAACGGCACGCTCTACGGCATCACGTGCAACGACACGGTGTTCCGGCACAACCGGGCCACGCTGGCGCGGGAGGCCGAGCGGCTGGGCCGGCAGTACCCGCTGTTCGGCTACTACCAGGTGCTCGCGCCCTGCGCGTTCTGGGACCGGCCCCCGCTGGAGCTGAAGAAGCCGACCGGCAGGGGCGTGCCGCCGGTGCTGATGGTGCAGTCGGAGCGCGACCCGGCGACGCCGCTGGAAGGCGCGCAGCGCGCGCACCGCAACTTCGCGGGGTCACGCCTGCTCACCGTGACCGACGAGGGCGACCACGGCATCTACGGCTTCGGCAACGCGTGCGTGGACGACGTGGTGGAGGCGTTCATCGTGGACGGGAAGGTGCCTCCGGGCGACCTGACCTGCCCCGGCCTGCCGCTGCCCGATCCGACCGCACCCACGGCGGCGGCTGCCCGGCCGCTGACCGCCTGGCCGCTGTGACACCGGCCCGCCCGGACGCCGTGGCACCGCGGCTCCGGGCGGGCCGACTGCCCGTCGGGTCGGAGCGGCTCCGAGCGGCCTGCCCGCCGGCGCGGCACGCCGTCGGGTCCGAGCGGCCGGCTCGGCCGCGCCGCCCACTTGCCGACTCGGCTCAGAACGGTCCCGGCGCGCCGCCCGCCTGCCGGCGGCGCGCGGCGTAGACCCCGGCCTCGGTCCGGCGGTCGAAGCCGAGCTTGTGCAGCAGCGAGGAGACGTAGTTCTTGACCGTCTTCTCGGCCAGGAACAGCCGGTTCGCGATCTGCCGGTTGGTCAGGCCCTCGGCGATCAGGTCGAGGATCCGCCGCTCCTGCGGGCTCAACGCCGCGTAGCGCGGGTCCTCGACCGGTCCGCCGCGCAACCGTTGCAGCACGGTCGCGGTCACGCCGGCGTGCAGCAGCGAGCCGCCCGCGGCCAGCGTGCGGATCGCGGACACCAGGTCGTTGCCGGAGACCTGCTTGAGCATGTACCCCGCCGCGCCCGCCATGATCGCCCCGAACAACGCCTCGTCGTCGGAGTACGAGGTCAGCATCAGGCACGCGGGCGGCGGCTGGACCGTCGACCGGATCTCGCGGCACACGGTCACGCCGTCGCCGTCGGGCAGCCGCACGTCGATCACGGCCACGTCCGGCCGGTGCCGGGCAGCGGCGGCCACGGCCGCGGCGGCGCTCTCCGCCTCGCCGACCACCTCGATGTCGGACTCCACCGCCAGCAGTTGCTGCAACCCGCGCCGGACGATCTCGTGGTCGTCCACCAGCAGCACCGAGATGGACATGAAACCTCCCTACACCGACACCAACGGCACGGACCACGTGAGCGTTACGCCCCGGCCCTCGATCGACTCGACCTCGCAGGTGCCGTCCCAGCGCGCCGCCCGCGCCGTCATGTTGACCAGGCCGCCGGTGTGCCGGCCCCGGCCCGGGGGCAGGCCGTTGCCGTCGTCGCGCACGACCAGGCGCAGGTTGGTCGCGGCGCGGTCCACCGCGACCTCCACCTCGACGTTCTTCGCCGACGCGTGCCGGGCGGCGTTGGCCAGCGCCTCGCGCAACGTCGCCAGCAGGTCGGGCCGCACGTGGTCGGGCACCACCGAGTCGATCGGCCCGTCCAGCGCCAGCGCGGGCTCGAAGCCGAGCAGCCGGGCCGACTCCTGGACCACCTTCATCAACTGGGCGCGCAGGTCGGCCGCGCCCGCCGGCGGTTCCTGGAGCGAGAAGATGGTGCGCCGGATCTCCCGGATGGTCTGGTCGACCTCGGTGACGAAGTCGGCCAGCCGCTGCGCCACCACCGGCTGCTCGACCAGCCCGTTCATGCTCTGCAACCCCAGGCCCAGCCCGAACAGCCGCTGCACGACGAGGTCGTGCAGGTCGCGCGCGATGCGGTCGCGGTCCTCCAGCACGGCCAGCCGCCGACCGGCGCCGGTGGCCCGGGTGAACTCCAGGATCAGCGCGGCCTGCCGGGCGAACGACTCGACCAGCGCCACGTCCGAGGCGTCGAACGCCCGCTGGTCGCGGGCCCGCGCCACCATCAGCACGCCGAGCACCCGGTCGCCCGCGGCCAGCGGCGCGAACACCACCGGACCGACCGGCTCGGCGTGGCCGGGCAGCCCGTCGAGCACCCTCGCCCTGCCCGTGTCGAACACCTCGCGGGCCGGGCCGCCCTCGGCGGACGCGCTGAACCCGCGCACCCGGCCGTCCACCACCCGCACCTCCAGCCCGCCCTGCACGTCGGGCAGCGCGAGCAGCGCGGTCACCCCGTCGGCGGCCAACCGGGCGCGCACCGCGACCAGGCGCAGCGCGTCCCGGTCCGGGGTGCCGGTGAGCAGCGCGTTCGTCACCTCGTTGGACGCCCGCAACCACACCTCGCGCTGCCGCGACCGCTCGTAGAGCCGGGCGTTCTCGATCGCGATGCCCGCCGCCGCGGCCACCGCCTCCACCACCTCGCGGTCGGCGCGGGTGAAGTCGGAGCCGTCGGCCTTGTCGCTGAGGTAGAGGTTGCCGAACACCCGGCCGCGCACGGGCACCGGCACGCCCAGGAAACCGGGCCGGGACGGGTCGAACGCGGTCGGCTCCGCGCCGGCCCGCTCGACGTCGGTGTGGTGGTGGCCGTCGCCGGGGGTGTACTCCAGCAGCTGCCGGTCCGGGCCGACCACGGCCAACGCGCCGTAGCGCGCGCCGACCAGGCCGCACGAGGACTCCACGGTGCGGCGCAGCACGTCGGGCAGGGACAGGTCGCTGGCCAGCGACACCACCGCCGCCAGCAGCCGGTGCAGGCGCTCCTGCGTGTCGACCACCTCGGCGGTGCGGTCGGTCAGCTCGCGCAGCAGGCCGTCCAGTCGCATCGAGGCGTTCGCGTCCGGGGTTCCGGCCACCCGTGACCACCCTCCGGGTAGGGAGAGCACCGAGGTTAACGCGTTCCCCTAGGGGATGCGACGGCCCGACAGCACCTCCAGGTCGACGACCAGGTAGTGGTCGCCGCGGCCGTGGCCGCGCGAGGGCAGCGGCAGTTGCCGCATCCGGGCCAGGCGGGCGCGCTCCTCGACCTCGGTGACGTGCCCGACCGCCATCACCGACCAGCCGCGGGACAGGTCCGGCGCGACGTCGTCGATCTGGAACGCCACGATCGTGTCCCGGGCGACGAGGGTCGCGCTGCCGTCCGGCACGCGCAGCACCACGCACTCGCCGTCGAGCGCGAACACGACGGGGTGCACCACCGGCAACGCCTTGTCGGTGTAGACCAAGCGGCCGATCGCGGCCGAGCCGAGCAGCTCCAGGCACTCGTCGCGCGACAGCACCTGCAGCCCAGCGGAGTCGTACATCGCACCTTCTTCGTCCCCCGGTCGACGGGATAAACGTTCGGCGCTGTGATCGTCCCTGCCTAGAGTCGGAAGTCCCGGCTTCGACGCTTCCCACCCGGACGGGGGATTTCCAGATGGTCCCGGTCGACGTGCCCGCCTTCCTGCGCCGCCTCGGCGTGCCCGACGCCGAACCACCCGGCGTGGCCGCGCTGACCCGGCTGCACCGGGCGTTCGTCGAACGCGTGCCCTACGAGACGGTCGACATCCAGCTGGGCCGCGTCACCTCGATCGACCCGCGCGACTCGGTGGCCCGCGTGCTGGCCGGCCGGGGCGGGTACTGCTTCCACCTCAACGCCGCGTTCGGCGAGCTGCTGCGCGCGCTCGGCTACCGCGTGACCCGGCACGCGGGCGGCGTGCAGACGACGCCGGACGTCGAGCCGACCATCAGCCGCAGCCACCTCGCGCTCACCGTGCGCGACCTGCCGGACTCCGACGACATCTGGTTGGTGGACGTCGGACTGGGCGACGGTCTGCACTCGCCGTTGCCGCTGCGGGAGGGGGTCCACCGGCAGGGGCCGTTCACCTTCGAGCTGGGGCCGTCGCCCGCCGCGCCGGGCGGCCGGCGGTTGCGGCACGACCCGCGCGGCAGCTTCTTCGCCATGCACTTCGCCCCGGAGGAGGTCGGCATGGAGGTGTTCGCCGACCGGCACGTGCACCTGTCCACGTCGCCCGAGTCGGGGTTCGTGCGCACGTTCGGCGTGCTGCGGGCCGACGCGACCGGCCGGGACGTGCTGCGCGCGCTCACCCTGTCCCGGATCGGGACGACGACCACGAAGACCGTGCTGGACGACCGGCGCGACTGGTTCACCGCCCTGGCCGACGTGTTCGGGCTGGTCGTCGCGGCCGACGACCGCGACCCGCTGTGGCGCAGGGCGGTGTCCCAGCACGAGGCGCACCTCGCGGCGACGTCCTAGGCCACGGGGTGCGGCACGAAGCCCTGGTAGACCTGCGCCGCGAACCGCTTCAGCGCCAGGTCCAGCATCTCGGCGCCGACGTCGTCGGGCAGCTTGGTCCAGTACCCGTACAGGGTCTTCGGCACGCCGCGGTAGGTGGCGGCGAAGGCGTTCGGGTCCCTCGGGACCAGGGTGAGCCACAGCGACGGGTTGGGCGCGTGGTCGCGCGCCAGGGCCACCGAGGACAGCTCGTACCAGGGCACCGCCCAGGAGGCGTTCTTCTCCTCCCAGCGCAGGCCCTGGTGCTCGACCAGCAGCCGGCGCACCCTGGCCCGGCGCCGCCACACCCCGCCGCCGATCAGCCCGCCGAGGGCCACCAGCGGCCCGACGAACATCGCGGCCAGGTGGCCGTCGGCGTAGGACAGGAACATCAGCAGGACCCCGAAGAGGGTCAGGCCGAGCTGGACGGCGAGCGCGACGCGCCGCTCGGTCCGGCTGCCGAAGGGGATCTCGACCTCGTTCACGACAACCCCACAGTGAAGCCCTCGTCCTGGACGCCCCGGTACAGGGCGGGTGCGAAGCCCAGCACGGCCCGCTCGACCACCGGGACCAACGCCGCCGCGTCGCCCAGCGGCAGCCGGTAGGCGCCGTCCTCCCGGGCCAGGTGCGCCATGTCCGCGTGCCGCGCCCGGAACCCCCGCGGGTCGGCGGGCAGCAGGTCCAGCCGGACCATGGTCTTGCGCAGGACCGCGTCGGCCGGGTCCACGACCCGCTCCCGCGTCCGCGAGATCCGCACCGCGCCCAGCTCGTGCCACGCCACCGCCCACGGCGCGCCGGCCGGGTCGTCCCACCGCACGCCCGGCGCCTCGAACACGAGCTTGCGCGGCCGGGACACCCTCTTCCAGTTCAGCACCGCCGCCGCCGCGATGCCCGTGAACGCGAGCCCGATGACGAGCGCGATCGTCCCGCCCACGCCCTCGCCGCCCGCGTACGCGCTCACCGCGCCCACGAGCGCCACCACGCCCAGCGCGCCGGACACCGCGCCGCCGACGATCACCCGCCGGGTGTCCCGCGCGCCGATGTCCACCACCACAGGTGTCATGCCCCCACCCCCTCGACCAGTCGATCAGCCGCAGCGTAGGGGTCCAGCTCGCCCGCCACGACCCGTTCGGCGAGCGTGTCGAGCGCGGACGCGCCGCGCAGCCCGCCGATCCGGGACCGCAGCCGCGCCAGCGCGATGGCCTCGATCTCGCCCGCGGCCCTGGCGGCGCGGCGTCGGGCCAGCTCACCGCGCTCCACGAGCCAGGCGTGGTGGGCGTCGACGGCGTCCACGACCTCGGCCACGCCCTCGCCGCGCGCGGCGACCGCCTTCACCACGGGTGGCCGCCAGCGACCTCCCTCGCGGTCCCGGCGGCCCAGGGAGATCATGTGCTTGAGGTCGCGCGCGGTCTGGTCCGCGCCGTCCCGGTCGGCCTTGTTGACCACGAACACGTCGGCGATCTCCAGGATGCCCGCCTTGGCCGCCTGGACGCCGTCGCCCATGCCGGGCGCGAGCAGCACCACCGTGGTGTCGGCCAGCGACACCACCTCGACCTCGGACTGGCCGACACCCACCGTCTCGACCAGCACCACGTCGCAGCCCGCCGCGTCGAGCACGCGCAGCGCCTGGGGCGTCGCCCAGGACAGCCCGCCCAGGTGGCCGCGGGTGGCCATGGACCGGATGAACACGCCGGGGTCGGTGGCGTGCTCGCCCATCCGCACCCGGTCGCCGAGCAGCGCGCCGCCGGAGAACGGCGACGACGGGTCCACGGCCAGCACGCCGACCCGCAGCCCGCGGGCCCGGTAGGCCGCCACCAGCGCGGAGGTGGACGTGGACTTGCCCACGCCGGGAGCGCCCGTCAAGCCGATGACCCGGGCGTTCCCGCAGAACGGGGCCAGTGCGCCCGCCACCTCCCGCAACTGGGGACTGGCGTCCTCGACCAGCGAGATCAGCCGGGCGACCGCGCGCGGCTGCCCTTCGCGCGCGCGGTCGACCAGCTCGGCTACGTCAACGGTGCGGGCCACACCTTCAGACCTTCGGCACGCGGACGATCAGGGCGTCGCCCTGACCACCGCCGCCGCACAGGGCGGCCGCGCCGACGCCGCCGCCGCGGCGCTTCAGCTCCAGCGCGAGGTGCAGCGCGATGCGGGCCCCCGACATGCCGATCGGGTGGCCGAGCGCGATCGCGCCGCCGTTGACGTTGACCTTGTCCTCGGAAATGCCCAGCTCACGGGTCGAGACCACGCCGACCGCGGCGAACGCCTCGTTGATCTCGACCAGGTCCAGGTCGGTCGGGTCGATGCCCTCCTTGGCGCACGCGGCCTTGATGGCGTTCGCGGGCTGCTCGTGCAGGCTCGCGTCGGGGCCCGCCACCACGCCGTGCGCGCCGATCTCGGCCAGCCAGGTCAGGCCCAGTTCCTCGGCCTTGGCCTTGCTCATCACGACCACGGCCGCCGCGCCGTCGGAGATCTGCGACGCCGAGCCCGCGGTGATCGTGCCGTCGGCGGCGAACGCCGGGCGCAGCTTGGCCAGCGCCTCGACGGTGGTGTCGGCGCGCACGCCCTCGTCGGTGGCGAACAGGACCGGGTCGCCCTTGCGCTGCGGGATCGCGACCGGCGCGATCTCCTCGTCGAAGACGCCGTTGCCCGCGGCCTTCGCGGCGAGCTGGTGCGAGCGGGCGGCGAACGCGTCCTGCTCCTCGCGGGTCAGGCCGTAGCGGGCGTTGAACTTCTCCGTGGAGGCGCCCATCGCGACCTGGTCGAACGCGCAGAAGAGGCCGTCGTGGGCCATGTGGTCGAGCATCGTGACGTCGCCGTACTTGAACCCGCCGCGCGACTTCGGCAGCAGGTGCGGGGCCTGCGTCATCGACTCCTGGCCGCCCGCCACCACGATGTCGAACTCGCCCGCGCGGATGAGCTGGTCGGCCAGCGCGATCGCGTCGATGCCGGACAGGCAGACCTTGTTGATCGTCAGCGCGGGCACGGACATGGGGATGCCGGCGTTCACCGCCGCCTGGCGCGCCGGGATCTGGCCCGCGCCCGCGGTGAGCACCTGGCCCATGATCACGTACTGCACCTGCTCGGGCGCGACACCGGCGCGTTCGAGGGCCGCCTTGATCGCGACGCCGCCGAGCTGGGCGCCGGAGAAGTCCTTCAACGACCCGAGCAGTCGTCCCATCGGGGTACGGGCCCCGGCGACGATGACGGAACCGGACACAGCGGCCTCCACAGCGGGTGTAAGCGGTTGTTAACACGCCACGATACCCAGGGTTACCGCCGGGTAGCCGTGTGAGGCGTCGCACAGCGGGGCCTGCACCGATTCGGCCAGTAGCCTTCCGGGGCATGGAAGAACTCCGCGGGCTCGTCACCGCCATCGACCACGTCGGCATCGCCGTGCCCGACCTCGACGCCGCGATCGCGTTCCACCGCGAGCACTTCGGCCTGGAGGTCGTGCACCAGGAGGTCAACGAGGAGCAGGGCGTGCGGGAGGCCATGCTGCGCGCCCCGGGCGACGACGGCGCGGGCGCCGCCGTGCAGCTCCTCGCCCCGTTGACGCCGGAGTCCACGATCGCGAAGTTCATCGGCCGGTCCGGGCCGGGGCTCCAGCAGCTCGCCTACCGCGTGTCCGATGTGGACGCGGCGGCCGACGTGCTGCGGGCCAAGGGCTTGCGGCTGCTGTACGAGCAGGCCAAGCGCGGCACCTCCGACAGCCGGGTCAACTTCGTGCACCCCAAGGACGCGGGCGGCGTGCTGGTGGAGCTGGTCGAGCCCGCGGCCGGGCACTAGGGCCGTTCGAGGGCGGCGGCCACGAACGACAGCTCCAGGTCCATCCGGTCGTCGTCCGGCGCGTGCCGGGCGACCGAGTGCCGGTAGCTGACCGCGAGCCCGAGCAGCGCGGAGGCGCTGTCCACGTCCTTCGCGGCCACCGCCGCCCCGCCCGCGGCGACGATCACGTTGCGGATCTGCCGCACCACCGACCGGTACCGCTCGTGCAGCGCGTCGCGGACCGCCTTGTGCGTGTCCGCCTCGCGCCACAGCAGGTGGCTGAGCAGCGGTGACGCGTCGAGCCGGGCGTCGAGCGCGGCCACGAGCCGGCGCAGGCTCTCCGCGATGTCGCCCACCACGACGACCCGCCGCGCGTCGACGGTGCCGTCCGGCAGGCGCTGCACGAGCGCGGCGAGCAGGTCGGACTTGCGGCGGAAGTAGTAGTGCACGAGCCCTTTCGGCACGCCGGCCCGTTCGGCGATGCGGGAGGTCGGCGTCGCGTCGAACCCCGACTCGGCGAACAACTCCTCGGCCGCTCGCAGGATCCGTTCCCGGGCCGACGAGTCCTCTGCCAACGCTGTGCCCTTCCTCGGTGCGGGCCCACGGCGGGTGCCGTGGGCCCTGGTTGCCCGCGCCCTCGCGGGGCGCGCCCTCTCAGGCCGTGCCGTTCCCGGCCGTGCGGATCCAGCCGGGCGGATCCGGGCGTGCCGATCCCGACCGTGCCGCCCCTGCGGGCTCAGGCCGTGCCGGCGACCCGGCCGCCGTGCGCCGCGTTCGCCAGCGGCAGCGCCATGGCCCCCGCCGCGACGGTCAGCACGCCGCCGATCCAGGAGACCCACGACGCGCCCGTCAGGTCGCTGTAGCCGATCACCCACGGCGAGATGAACAGCAGCACGCCCAGCAGCATCTGGAACCACTCGCCGAACACCATCCCGGGCATCGCGAGCGACGCGAGGCCGTCGATGGCGATCAGTGCGCCGAGCACGATCATCGTCCACATGGCCCCGGTGGTCGTCTCCACCACCAGGGGCGAGAGCAGCACGAGAGCGCCGATGACGACCTCGGCCCAGTCCTGCCACCTGGTCCACGCCTTTGTCATGACTCGCACCTCCGTCCCGTCGATCGGACACCTCCGATGGTCCGCTTGATTGGCCACCCGGTCAAGGAACCGCGGGCCGATCGGGCGAAAGGCCAGTGCGGTGGCTCACAGCGCCGCATCTGAATCGGTTACCGATGGGTAACCTCCGGCCACTCGCGTGGACCTCTAGAGCCCGCCACCCACCATCCCGGAGCCCCTTGGGAGGGAACGCCGTGCAGAAGATCCTCGACGCGATCCTCGCGGACGAACTGGACGCGATCGGATCGCTGGACGTACCGGAGAGCTACCGGGGCGTCACCGTGCACGCCGACGAGGTCAGGATGTTCGAGGGTCTGGCCACCAGGGACAAGGACCCGCGCAAGTCGCTGCACGTCGACGAGATCGCCACACCGGAGCTGGGCCCCGGCGAGGCGCTGGTCGCCGTGATGGCCAGCGCGATCAACTACAACACGGTGTGGACCTCGATCTTCGAGCCGCTGCCCACGTTCGCGTTCCTGAAGAAGTACGGCGGGCGGCACGACCAGCCGTTCCACGTGGTCGGGTCGGACCTGGCGGGCGTGGTGCTGCGCACCGGGCCGGGCGTGAACGCGTGGAAGCCCGGCGACCGGGTCGTCGCGCACTGCCTCGACGTGCAGCTGGAGCACCCGGACGGGCACGCCGACACCATGCTCGACCCCGAGCAGCGCATCTGGGGCTTCGAGACCAACTACGGCGGCCTCGCCGAGATCGCGCTGGTGAAGGCCAACCAGTTGATGCCCATGCCGAACCACCTGACGTGGGAGGAGGCGGCATCACCCGGTCTGGTGAACTCCACCGCCTACCGGCAGCTCGTGTCGGCCAACGGCGCGAACATGAAGCAGGGCGACACCGTGCTGATCTGGGGCGCGTCCGGCGGCCTCGGCTCCTACGCGACCCAGTTCGCGCTCAACGGCGGCGCGACGCCGGTGTGCGTCGTGTCCTCGCCGGAGAAGGCGGAGATCTGCCGCCGGATGGGCGCGGAGCTGATCATCGACCGCACCGCCGAGGGCTACCGGTTCTGGAAGGACGAGCACGAGCAGGACGTGCGCGAGTGGAAGCGGCTCGGCGCGAAGATCCGCGAGCTGACCGGCGGCGACGACCCGGACATCGTGTTCGAGCACCCGGGCCGGGAGACGTTCGGCGCGTCGGTCTACGTCGCCCGCAAGGGCGGCACGATCGTGACCTGCGCGTCCACCAGCGGGTACCTGCACCAGTACGACAACCGGTACCTGTGGATGCACCTCAAGCGGATCGTCGGCTCGCACTTCGCGAACTACCGGGAGGCGTGGGAGGCCAACCGGTTGATCGCGAAGGGGAAGATCCACCCGACACTGTCCAAGGTGTACTCGTTGGAGGACACCGGGCAGGCCGCGCACGACGTGCACCGCAACGCCCACCAGGGCAAGGTCGGCGTGCTGGCGCTCGCGCCGGAGGAGGGCCTCGGCGTGCGCGACCACGAGCTGCGGTCCCGGCACCTGGACGCGATCAACCGATTCCGGGGCGTGTAAAGCGGAATCACTCCCGATGTGCGGCGCTCGGGTGACCGCCGCGCATCGGGAGCGGGTAGCGTCTACGCCATGGGCCTCGCCGACGACCGTGACCTCGTCCCCCTGGGATCCGGCTTCGACATCGTCAAGCGCGGGTACGACCGCGCCCAGGTCGAGGACCACCTGGAACGCCTCGACTCCGACCTGCGCCTGCTCGCCGCCGACCGGGACGCGGCGGTCTCGCAGACCAACGACCTGGCCCGCCAGCTCGAGGCGGCCCGGTCGGAGATCGCGGAGCTGCGCGGCCAGGTGGAGCGGCTCTCGCTGCCGCCCACCACGTTGGAGGGCCTGAGCGAGCGGTTGCAGCGGATGCTGCGGCTCGCGCAGGACGAGGCGAACGAGATCAAGGCGCGGGCCGAGGCCGAGGGCGGGCACATCCGCGCCAAGGCCGAGGCCGACGCCGGGGTGCTGCGCACCCGGTACGAGAAGCTGATCGCCGAGCTGGACCAGCGGCGCGCCGACATGGAGGCCGAGCACCGGGGCGTGCTGGAGACGGCGCGGGCCGAGGCCGAGCGGATCGTGGGCGAGGCGCGGGCCGAGGCGACCCGGTTGGACGAGGAGTCGCTCCAGCGCCGGACCACGGTCGAGGAGGACTTCGAGATCGCGATGGCGGCCCGGCGGGTCGAATCGATGAAGACGCTGGCCGAGCAGGAGGCGTCGTCGAAGGCCGAGGCGGAGCGCCGGCTGCGCGAGGCGGCCGAGGAGGCGGCCCGGGTGCGGGCGCAGCTCGCCCAGGAGCAGGCCGCGGCGAACGCCGAGGCGCAGCGGCTGGTGCGGGAGGCGACCGAGGAGGCCAACCGGCGTCGGCACGACTCGATCAGCGAGGCCACGGCACGCGTGCAGGAGGCGACCGACGAGGCGAACCGCCGGGTGCGCGAGGCGACGGAGGAGGCGAACCGGCGCGTCACGCAGGCGACGCAGAAGGTGGACGCCCTCCGCCAGCTCCGCAACCGCCTGTCGCAGCAGCTGCACGCGGTCAGCTCGGCCCTGCACGACGTGACGCCGCTGCTGGACCCGCTGGACGAGGAGCGCCCCAAGCCCCCGCAGCCGGCCACCCCTCAAGCGCCCGCTGCCGGGGCGACCTCCGCACCGGCCCCGGGCGCACCGGCCCCCGCCGCCTCGGGTTCCGCACCGGCATCCGGGTCGGCCCCCGCGCCGACCGCGTCGGCACCCGGGTCGGGCTCGACGCCGGCCGCCGCGCCGCCTGCCGCTCCGGCCGCCGGCGCCACCGCGGCGAAGTCGTCGGCCAAGCCGGAGCCCGCTCCCGCCTCGACCGACCAGTCCCCCGCGGACGCGCCGAAGCCGGCCCCGGACGGCCCGACCCAGAAGATCGCCCGCCCGAACCCGAAGGCGCAGTCGGCCAAGCGCTGAACCGCGCCGCGGCGGGTCAGACCCCGACGCGCCGTCGCCAGTCGAGCACGGCGGCGGCGAAGGCGTCCGGCGCTTCCAGGGGCGTCAGGTGACCGACACCGGGCAGCTCGACGTACTCGCCGTGCCGCAACACCCCGGCCATCTCCCGGGCGAGCGCGGGCGGCGTGAGCGCGTCGTGCTCCCCGACCAGCACGAGCGCCGGCACGTCCACCCGCGCCAACACGTCGGTCGACTCGGGCCGCGCCGCCATCGCCCGCTGCGCCCACACCACCTCCGCCGGGTCCTGGTCGAGGATCAGCTCCCGCACCCGACCGACCACGGCCTCGTCCGCCGCCGGCCCGAGCAACCCGCCCACCACCGTGTCCGGCACCCAGTCGAGCCCTTCCGCCTCGACGCGCGCCGCCATCGCCATCCGGTTCGCCCGGCCCTCCTCGGCGTCCGCGCCGGCACGCGTGTCGGCCAACACCAACCCGGCCACCCGGGACGGCTCGCGCCGCAACAGCGCCATCGCCACGTACCCGCCCATGGAGCACCCGCCGACCACCGCCCGCTCGATTCCCCGCGCGTCGAGCAACCGCAGCACGTCGTCCGCAATCGCCACCAGATCGGGTGAACGATCACCGCCGCGCTGGTCGGGCGTGATCGGTTTCAGCAGGTCACGGACCCCGTCCCACATGCGTGAGTCGAACGGGAACGCGTGCAGCAGGACGAGCGGAACAGATTCCATGCCCGGAATTGTCGGACCCCCTCGTTAGCTTCGTCCCATGACCTCCACGCCAACCCCGACCGACCGCCTCCCACCCGGGCGCACCGGCGGGGTCGGCGCACGCCGGGCGACCGTCGCACCGACGAGCCGCCCAACCCCGGGCCGCGGCGGGGTCGGCGTGCAGCCGGCAACCGCCACGCCGGCGACAACCCGTGCCTCCCCGAACCTGGCCGGGGTCGGCGCACACGCGGCGACGACCCGCTCCCCCGGGAACCCCGGCGGGTTCGCCGTGCGGGCGGCAACCGTCGCACCGACGGCACCCCGCTCCACTCCGAACCCGGGCGAGGTCGGCGCACACCCGGCAACCGCGGCACCCCGCTCGATCCCGCACCCCGACGGCGGGTCGTGCTCCGTGGCGTCGGCTCGGCGGGTGGAGGTCCGCCCACGACCACACCGGCCCGATGCCCGACACCGGGGTCCGGGGGGCGGCACGCGCCGACCGGGTGCGCGGGTCGGACCGGTCAGGATCGGCGCCGATGGCGGCACCGCGCCCTCCCTGCGCGTCGCGGGAAATCCGGAGCCCGCGGAGGAGCAGACCTCCGCGAGCGAGCCGGCTCCCGCGCACGTGGGCGACAGCCGCGCCACCGGGGGGCCGGTGCCGGTCCGGCGGCGTCAGGGGGCCGCGATGGCCACCTGATGCTGCTCGTGGGGGCCGGACCAGGTGCGCGGCAACGGCGTGGGCACCTCGGGCACGGCCGCGGACACGATCGCGTCCAGCACCTCTTCGGTGTGCCCGACCATGAGGTGCTTGGCGCCGGGGAAGTCGATGACGTCCGCGGCCGGGAGGTCCGCGCCGAACCGCCGCCTGGCCTCGGCCGGGGGCAGGTAGGTGTCGAACTCCGGCACCAGGCACACCACCGGTTTGCCCGCACGAGCCCACGTCCGCAAGTGCTCGGCCCTGCTCCACCGCAGAGGAGGTGAGATCAGCACGGCGCCCTCGACCACCGGGTCGCACCCGTGCATCAGCGCCAGGTCGGTGCCGAACGACCAACCCACGAGCCACACCGAGGGCAGGCCCCGCTCCACCGCGAACGCCAGGGCAGCGGCCACGTCGAACCGCTCGCCCACGGCGTGGTCGAACGCGCCCTCACTGCACCCGGCCGCGCTGGCCGTGCCCCGCGTGTTGAACCGCAGCACCGCGAGGTCCGCCAACGCGGGCAAGCGCCACGCCGCCTTGCGGTAGAGGTGGGAGTCCATCATCCCGCCGTGCGTCGGCAAGGGGTGCAGCAGCACCACTGTGGCCCGGGGCTCCCGGTCGACGGGCAAGGCCAACTCCCCGACGAGCGACAGCCCGTCCCGGGTCCGCAACACCACCGCTTCCCGGCGTGCCGGGAGCACGGTGTTGGCCTTGATCGGAACTTCGACACCCACCGAACCATCGTGCCACCCCGCGGCCGGCGCACCCCGCCGCGCCCCAGCGCTCGGACGGGCTCGCGGGCCACCGGATCGTGCACGCAGCGTCACCAACGACGCGAGGTCGGACCCCTCCGCGTCCGCGACGCCCAGCAGCCCTGGTGCCAGTGACGGCGGTCCTCCACCGAGCCGTAGTCGGCCGCCGGCCACGCGACCACGTGCGGCGTGCCGGGACGGATCTCGTGGTCGCAGCCGGGGCAGCGGTAGGTCTTGGTGGTCGCGGTGCCCGAAACGTTGCGCACCAGCCAGTCGCCGTCCGGGCCGCTCTCGGCCCTGGCCCAGCCGTGGCCACCGATGGGTGACGGCTCGTCCGGGCGTTGCGGGCGGTTACGACGGGGCACGAGCAATGAGGGTATCCGGGTTCGCGCTGGGTGATCGCCTACGGTCCACTGGGTGAGCAAGTGGCAACGTGTCGCCCTGACCGCACTCCTGCTGATCGAAGTCGCCGTGACGCTGGTGCCCGCCCTGCGAGGGCTGCTGGTCGAACCGTCGCCGACAGGCGTCGCCCGCGGCGACACGGCCCGCCCGGTGCTCGACGGCGCGGACATGCCGGTCGGGCAGCCGCGCGGGCTGCGCCAGGGCGTGCTGCTCGGCTCCACGATGTTGCTGCTGGTCACCGCCCTGTCCGCGCTGGCCCCGGTGTGGCTGCGCCCCCGGTCGCGGACGTGGGTCGCCACGTTCGCCGCCACCCACCTCGCCGCCGCCGTCCTGGGCTGGGTGCACAGCCTGCCGCTGTTGACGCTGCTCGCCACCGTGTCAGCCGTAGGGGTGCCCGCGCTGGTGCTCGCACCCCCGCGCCGGGGACAATGACGGACGTGCCCACCTACGAATTCCGTTGCAAGGCGTGCGGCTCGACCTTCGACGTGAAGCGGTCGATGGACGACGCCTCCGCGCCCGCCACTTGCCCGAACGGCCACGACGACACCGTCAAGCTGCTCTCCATGGCCGGTCTCGGCGGCAAGGCCGCCGCACCCGCCGGCGGTGGGGGTGGCGGCTGCTGCGGTGGCGGCTGCTGCGCCTGACCCGACACCACGCACCACGGCACGGGTCCGGGACCGCCGCGCACCACCGCGGTCGTCCCGGACCCGCCGCACGCGAGCGACCGGCCAGTCGAGAACGACGGCACCGAACCCCGCCGATCAACCACCCGGACCGATCGCGCAACCGAACCGATCAGGCAACCGAGCCGATCACGCCGCGCCGATCACGCAACCCGAGGCCGATCACGCAACCCGAGCCGATCGAGAAGCCGGGCCCATCGAGAGCCGCGCCGATCAGCCGGCCCGGCCGATCACGAAGACGGCCGATCAGGAAGCCGGTTCCTTGTCCAGCAGCAGCTGGGCCACCTTCTTGCCCTGGTCGCAGATCGCGCCGAACCGCGCCGACCCGTCGATCACGATGATCCCGATCCCGCCACCGGCGTAGTCCATCACCAGCACGCACGACGGCTGCACGGACGTGTCCGTGGTCCGGTCGAAGTAGGTCACCTTCCGACCGCCCAGGTCGAACTCGCCGTTGCTCTGCTCCAACGTGATCGCCCGCCCCTCGCGGAACCGCAGCGTCACGCCCACGTCCAGCGACCCGACCGAGGTCTGCCACTTGCACGACTGGTCGAACGTCTTGTCGTACCCCGTCTCCGTGGGCTTCGCGTTCTTGTCCGGCACGTCGTAGGGCAGGTCCTTCCACCCGATCAACGAGCAGATGTCGCCGACGTCCCCGGTCGGCTCGTCGGACGGTTCGGCGGACCCCGTCGGCGTGGGCCTGGCCGACGTGAACGGCGGGTCGACGTCGAGCACCTGCTCTGCCACCGGGGTGCCGTTGACCGTGTACGCGCAGGCGCTCGTCAGACCGAACGCCGCCACCAGGAGCGAGATCACCACACGCCGCATGGTGACCACGATGCCAAACGCCGAATCCCGCCACGTCATCAGCCCGCACTTCACGCCCCCCAGGTCCACGCCGACCCACACCGCGCACACCCGGAAGCCGCACCGCACACGCCGCCGCGCCACGCCCCCGCCGCACCCCGGCCCGCACTCCTGCGCACCCCGGCCCGCATCCGGCCGACACCCTCACGCACCCAGCCCGTGCCCCGAGCCCGCGCCCCGGCCCTCACCCAACCGGCACCCGGGCAGGCGCTCAGGCCGCGTAGTCGCGGAACCCCTTGCCGGTCTTGCGCCCCAACCGCCCGGCCTTCACGAGGTGCTCCAGCAACGGCGCGGGGGCGAAACCCGCCTCGCGGAACTCCAGGTACAGCGTCCGCTCGATGGCCAGCGACACGTCCAGCCCCACCACGTCCAGCAGCTCGAACGGCCCCATCGGCAACGAGCAGCCGACCTTCATCGCGTTGTCGATGTCGTCGGCCGTCGCGTAGTGCGCCTCCAACATCTTCACCGCGTCGTTGAGGTACGGGAACAGCAGGGCGTTCACGATGAACCCCGCCCGGTCGCCGCAGTGCACCGGCACCTTGCCCAGGTCCAGGCACACCCGCCGGGCGGTGGCCACGACGTCCGCCGCCGTCGAGATCGTCTCCACCACCTCGACCAGCTTCATCACCTGCGCCGGGTTGAAGAAGTGCAGGCCGACGACGTCACCGGGCCGCGCGGTCGCCGCGGCGCACTCGATGACCGGCAGCGAGGACGTCGTCGTCGCCAGCACCGCGCCGGGCTTGCACACCTCGTCCAACGCCTCGAACACGGCCTTCTTGACCGCCAGGTCCTCGGCGACCGCCTCCACCACGAGGTCGCAGTCGGCCAGGTCCGAGAACTCCACGACCGGCACGAGGCGGGCCAGCGCCGTGTCCCGGTCCTCGGCCGACAACCGGCCCCGCGCGACCGCCTTCTCCAACGACTTGCGCACCTTGCCCACCGCCGCGGCGGCCTTCTCCTCCGACCGCGCCCGCAGCACCACGTCGTACCCGCGCTTGGCGAACACCTCGGCGATGCCGGTGGCCATGGTCCCCGTGCCGATCACGCCGACCCGCTGGACCTCCCGCGCCGGCGCCGCCTCCCCGGACGCGACCGGCGTGAGCACGTCCGGCACCACGACCGGGGAGTCCGGACCGTCGTAGGTGTAGAAGCCGCGCCCGCTCTTGCGGCCCAGCAACCCCGCCGTGATCATCTGCTTGAGCAGCGGCGCGGGCGCGTGCAAACGATTGCGCGACTGGTGGTACATCGTGTCCAGGATCTCGTACGCGGTGTCCAGCCCGATCAGGTCGAGCAGCGCCAGCGGACCCATCGGGTAGCCGCAGCCGTGGCGCATGGCGGCGTCGAGGTCCTCCCTCGTCGCGTAACGGGACTCGTACATCCGCACCGCGTGGTTGAGGTAGCCGAACAGCAGCGCGTTGGCGATGAACCCGGCCCGGTCCCCGATCACGACCGGCGACTTGCCCACCCCCTCGGCGAACGCCACCACGTCGGTCACCACGTCCGGCTCGGTGACGACGGTGCGGATCACCTCCACCAGCTTCAGCACCGGCGCGGGGTTGAAGAAGTGCAGGCCGACGACCTTGCCCGGCCGTCCCGTGTGGACACCGATCTCGGTGATCGACAACGACGACGTGTTGGACGCGAACACCGCGTCCGGGCGGCAGATCCGGTCCAGCTCGGCGAACACGGCGGCCTTCAGGTCCATCCGCTCGGGCACCGCCTCGATGACGAGGTCCACGTCGGCCAACGCGTCCAGCGACGTGGCGTACGAGATGCGGCCCAGCGTGGCGTCCCGCTCCTCCGCCGAGAGCTTGCCGCCCGCCACCGCGCGGTCCGTCGAGTGGTCCAGGTGGCCGCGCCCGCGGGCGAGACCCGCCTCGTCCACGTCCACCGCCACCACGGTGATGCCGGTCCGGGCGAGGACTTCGGCGATACCGGCGCCCATCGTGCCGAGACCGACGACTCCGACCGTGTTGAACTGGCGCGACACTGGGTACCTCCCACTCGACGGAGTGGCTACCGAACGGTAACTTGCCGCGACTATCCCACGGTCGTCACGCATCGCTCACGTGAGCTTCACCATCGGTATCGAGCAAGTAATCGGTCCAGCGAGGTCACTCGTCGAACCGGCGCGCCGCCAGTTCCTCCACCCTCCGCACGGCTTCCGCCGCGTCCGCGCCCGTTGCCACGACCTCCACCCGGGCCCCGCCCGGCGCGCCCAGGCCCATCAGCGCCAGCACGCTCTTGCCGTCCGCGGACTGCTCCCCGAACCGCACGACCACCGAGGCGTCCAACGGGTCCAACGCCCGCGCGACCAACGCCGCCGGCCGCGCGTGCAACCCGACGGAGTTCGTCAACACCACCTCGCCCCGCACCGACCCGGACTCCTCCACCCCCGCCGCCGGCGGAGGTCCGGCCCACACCGCGCCCGCGTCGGACGCCGCCGCGCCGACCTCCGCCAACCCCGCGCCGCCCTGCGCGCGGACCGCCGCCGCCACCGCGCCCTCGACCAGCGGCGCGTCCACGACCAGCACCGACCCCTCGGCCTCCTCGGCGGCCATGTCGGCCACCATCTTCGCGCTGCCCAGGTCGAACAGCACGACCACGCCCGCGCCGGAATCGGCCCGCGCGATCGCCTCGCCGACGGCCATGTAATCGGTGCCCAGCCCGCCCGAGCCGTCCCCACCCGTGGGCACGATCGCCACCGACGGGGCCATCTGCCCGGCCAACTCGGCCACGCCCTCCGCCAACCGCCGGCTGTGCGACACCACGACGAGGCCGATCACCGCGCCCGCCCCGCCAACGTCCGCAGCACCAACGCCGTCGACCGCGCGCCGGGGTCCAGGTGCCCGGCGCTCCGCTCGCCCAGGTACGACGCACGCCCCTTCCGCGCCACCATCGGCACGGTCGAGTCCGCGCCCATCCCGGCCGCGTCCGCCGCCGCCTCCAACACCTCCGCCACCCCGCCGCCGGTGGCCGCGACCGATTCCGCCGCCGCCACCGCGGGCGTCAGGGCGTCCACCATCGTCTTGTCGCCCACCACGGCCTTGCCCCGCGCCACGACGCCCTCCAGCGCGGCCCGCAACGCCTCCGCCGCCACCGTGCCGTCCACCACCGCCGCATCGCCCACCGAGGTCGCGGCACGCAGGAACGCCGTCCCGTACAGGGGACCGGCCGCGCCGCCCACCGTGGAGATCAACGTCGTCGCCACCAGCCGCAGCACCCCGCCGGGCGACGCCGGGACGTCGGTGTCCAACTTGGACACCACGGCCGTGAAGCCGCGGGCCAGGTTCTCGCCGTGGTCGCCGTCGCCGATCTCCCGGTCGAGCCGGATCAGCTCCTCGCGGTGCCCGGAGACGACCTCCGCCACCGCCCGCACCGCGTCCGCCACGGACTCCGCCGTGCACGCCATCAGACGCCCCACCGCAGTGCCGGCGTGTGCACGGGCGCGTCCCACAACTCCAGCATCTCGTCGTCCACCTTCAACAACGTCAGGCTCATGCCCTGCATCTCCAGGCTCGTGATGTACGGGCCGACCAACCTTCGTGCCACGACGATCCCCCGTTCCGCCAGGAGCCGCTCCGCGATGCCGTGCGCCAAGTACAACTCGACCAGCGGCGTCCCGCCCATCGAGTTCGTGAACAGCAGCACCCGGTCGCCCTCGGCGAACGGCAGGTCCTCCAGGACCGGGTCCAGCAGCGACCGCACCATCTCGTCGGCCGACGACACGGGCACCCGCCGCCGTCCGGGCTCGCCGTGGATGCCGATGCCCAGCTCCACCTCGTCGTCGCCCAACGTGAACGACGGCTCTCCCGCGTGCGGCACCGTGCAGGCCGTCAACGCCAAGCCCATCGAGCGCACCCGTGCCACGACCCGGCGGGCCAACGCCTCGCACCCGTCGAGGTCGACCCCGCGCTCCGCGGCCGCCCCGACGATCTTCTCCAGCAGCACGGTCCCGCCCACACCGCGCCGACCGGCCGTGTAGAGCGAGTCCTTGACCGCCACGTCGTCGTCGATGACCACCGTGCGCACGTCCACGCCGTCCGCCGCCGCCAGTTCCGCGGCGGTCTCGAAGTTCAGCACGTCGCCGGTGTAGTTCTTCACGATCAACAACGCGCCCGCGCCACCATCGGTGCGGCTGACCGCGGCAGCCACCTGATCGGGTGTCGGCGACGTGAACACCGCCCCGGGACAGGCGGCGTCCAACATGCCCCGCCCGACGAACCCGCCGTGCAGCGGCTCGTGCCCCGACCCGCCACCCGAGATCACCGCCACCTTCCGGGGCACCGGCGCGTCCGCCCGCACCACCACCGCCGGGTCGTACTGCACGTCCAGCAGGTCGCCGTGCACGAGGGCCATCCCGCGCAGCGCGTCGACCACCACGGTCGCCGGGTCGTTGATGATCTTCTTCACGATGCCTCCCGATCGACGCTGATCACCCCATTCCTACTCCACCGGCGGCGGCCCGGAAAGCGGGAGCTACGGTGAGGGCACCCTAAGAACAGCAGGTCAGTGACCTAAAGTAGTCGGAGGAACACCGGAGTGTCGAACACCAGGATCGCGGCGTTGCTCCTCGCCGCACTCACCCTCGCCGCGTGCGGCCAGGCCGACACACCCACCGACAAACCGGCGGTGGCCCAGGGCGGTTCGGAGTTCGGCAAGGCGGGCGAGAAGAGCGCGGGCTTCGGCACCGACGCCCGACCCGGCCAGTTCCCCCGCACGATCAAGCACGCCATGGGCGAGACGGTGATCGAGAAGCGCCCGGAGCGCGTGGTCGTCCTCGACGGCGGCGAACTCGACAACGTGGTCGCCCTGGGCGTCAAGCCGGTGGGCGTGGCCTACCCCGACGGCGCGCCCACGATGCCGAGCTACATCGGCGACAAGGCGGGCAACCCGGAGAACGTCGGCGGCATCACCAGCCTCAACCTGGAGACCATCGCCAAGCTCCAGCCCGACCTGATCCTCGGCTCCCAACTGCGCGCCGAACAGCAGTACCCGAAGCTTTCGGAAATCGCCCCCACCGTCTTCGCCGCCCGTCCGGGCTACACGTGGAAGGAGAACTTCCGCCTCAACGCCGCCGCCCTGGACCGGACCGAGGAAGCCGAGGAACTCCTGGCCGACTACGAAGCCCACGCCAAGCAGGTGGGCGAGACCGTCGAAGCCAAGACGGGCAAGCGCCCGACCATCACCATGCTCCGCTTCATGCCGGGCAAGATCCGCCTCTACGCCAAGAAGTCGTTCATCGGCACCATCCTCATCGACGCCAACCTGCCGCAACCGCAAGCCAGCCAGGTGGACGACCTCGCCGTCGAGGTCAGCACCGAGCAAATCGCCCAGGCGGACGCCGACTGGATCCTGATCGGCACCTACGGCGACCAATCCAAGACCGCCCAACAACAGGTCCTGGCCGGCCCCCTCTGGCAAACCCTGAACGCCGTCAAAACGGGCCACGCCAAACCCGTGAGCGACGAAACCTGGTTCCTCGGCCTAGGCGTCCTCGCCGCCGAAGAAGTCCTCACCGACCTCGAACAAACCCTCACCACCTAACCCCACACCCCCACCACCCAACCCAACCCAACCCACCCACATCGGACCCGCAGCCACCCCACCGAGGCTCGATTTGACATGGGTTCGGGTGCCTTAGGCTGGACGAAGCCGGCAGGCCTGGCGGG